>JAAUOP010000275.1 GCA_012034805.1 Synechococcales cyanobacterium CRU_2_2
GCTTGGCGCGCGCGTACGCATTGACGGGCCCCGGCTCGTCGGTCTCGATGTAGGGCGCACGCTGGTCGCCGGAAAACACACTCCCGGTGCTCACGTAAACGAGGGCGAGGCCGCGCTCGGCTGCGATCGCCCCGCCGATCGCCTCCCGGTCTTCCGTGTACCGATCATAGAAAACAATCTCGCCGCCATAGGCTTTCACCTGCGCGACTTTGAGCGCGGGGGCGGTTCCTTCGGCATGACGATGACGCTCCTTGTTCCGTAAAGCCGCGCCGCGCGCGCGACCCCTTGCGCGTGATTGCCGGAAGAAAAAGCGAGCACGCCGCGCGCGCCGTGGCGAGATCGTGTTCGCTGAGCGTGTCCGGGCTCGTCTCGATGGTGCCGGGCAGCAGTCCGGGATAGCTGGCAACCGCCCGGTACATACTGGCCAACGGTGCGCTTGCGGCCAGGATCAGCGCCGCGCCTATCGCGCCCGGCAGAATGGCAGACGTTTTCATGAAGACCTCGCGAATCAGAATGACATTGGTTCCATTGGAGCACTGTTCGCCTTAGAAGCCATGACTTCGATGCAACAAGCGTGAATAAACTTGATCACGAACGTCAGTAATGCAGCTACACGTCGAGGTCGGTCGCGAACGCCGCGCGCTCCGCGTCGGCGGGAAGCCGGTGGAGTGCTCGCTGAAGGAGTTCGAGCTCCTCCGCTACCTGGTCGCCATGGGTCCCGTGATGATCCGCTCAAAACCGTTAAAGAACTGACCGCCAACATTGAGATCTCCAACTAAGCTTCGACCCAACGAAAACCGTTAACTGTCTTGGATCATTAGGGCAAGCAGAAGGGTATCTGTCCCGGCACCGCCATTAAGTTGATCGACGCCATCAAAATCGTTGACGAGGATCAAATCGTCGCCAGCACCACCTTCAAGGCTGTCATTCCCAGCACCGCCCTGGAGTGTATCATTTCCAGCTAATCCCAAAAGGGTATCGTTACCGATCGATCCGGTTAAAAGATCAGGGCCAGGAGTTCCTGTTATAACGCCGGGTTCGTCAAAATCACTCGCCGCCAAATATCCCCAGGTATAGGCCGTGGGAGCAATAGATTCATGGATCGTAAATTCGGTACTTTGGAAATTCCAATAATTATCAAAATATGCTTCTGCTGTGGGCCATAGTGCCGGATCGGGCGAAGTACTCCCACGGAACAGGTTGGTCTGAAACTCACTGAACTGGAAATTAAGATCGATGGGGCCATAGGAGGTAATACCTGCTGGTGCATCCTGTCCCGTGCCCCGAGTATCGATTACAAAGGGGTTTTTAGATTCGCGATCGGCAAGGCCCACTTTTTCAAACCCGTTGTATAGACAGTGTTAGAAGGGTTGGCCCCTGCAGAAAACTGGCTCGCCAACACCGCACTATCGACATAATCCTGTTTGCCTGTAATCGTGTAGGCCTGCAGCAAAGCATCAACTTGAGGGGTGGCAAGCTGAGCAACTCCTAGAGGCGTAAAGGATCTGTTTTTAGTCCAGCCAAAAGCTGTTCCATTGACTGCTAGCCCTTCGACTCCATTGAAGGTGATGTTTCCACCATTTTGGACCGCTAGACTATTCTCGGCTGCACGAATAATGGCGGCAGCTGTATTATCTTTAATGACAGTATTCGTCAAATTTTCAGGCGCACGGGCATAGAGAGCAGCAGCCTGCTGCTGATCGTGTTTCTCAAATTCAAAGACATCTGCACAGGGTTGACCAGGACCGCATTGCGCTCCAGAGAACACCGTATCGGCTAAGAAAATATTGTTCCATCGGGTGTCTTTGGTGAGCAGGTAAAGCTCTAGGGCTGCAAGATTCCGCTCGTCTCGAATCTCGTTGCGATCGTACTTAGGATCAGTGGGTGTCTCTGCCTCTGCCCAGTTCATGGCCCGAATGGCGCTTTCTTCATACACTGCTGCGAGATCGGCATCGTAATTTTTTAAGACTCTGGCGGCCCGAGCCGCTACCCCGGCATAGATATAGCTAGACCAAGGATCTGCTGCATAGGCAAACACGTTTAATGACTCCTGCCAACTGACCTCTCCCGCCCTTGGAGACTCAGCCGATTCAATGCCGCCTCGAACACCTCCATCTGCATTCTGCAGTCGCCGAAAGAAATCTAGGCTCCACAGAGACTCATCTAAAATATCGGGTATGCCATTATCAGGATGGGCTGCATTCAAGCTTTCTGCTGTCGCAAAGCTATCTGTTGTTTCGGGAATATTGAGATCAACCGTTGCAAAGTAATCTGGGAAAATTTCCAAAAGCTCTAGATGCTGGCGAGTTCCCCCTAGATGCTGAATACGGCGGTCCCAGTCGCCTGCATCTTTGTAGCCACCCCAGGCATTCTCAAGGGGCGTGATCTGCTGTGCTAATTCATCAGCGGTCACGTCGCCGTTTCTGTCCTGGTCAAAGGGGGCAGAATAGTTCGCAAAGGCAGTATCAAAGCCAATCTGACCCAACTGACCTTCGGTCGTATCTATAAGTTGAAACCGCTTCTACGGAAGTGGTCTGGCCGTTGACGGTGATGGCCCGTGCATCAGTGGCAAAAATTCTAACGCCATCGTCGGGGTGAAAAGACCGTTGATATTCGGTGTCAGAGTATGGCCCTCCAATCGCAGTGCCGCTTCGCTGGTTATAAAGTCCCTGCATCGAGACCTGAAAAGCACGCTCCCAGGTGTTCTCTGCGATTTCAAAATCAAAGGAGCGGCCCACTCCTTCCACTTCAATGACGTACTCCCCTGGCGTATTAAAGTCGCTGAAGTCTAACTGATAGACATCGGTGCCAGCATAGTTCTGGAATCCGCCTCGGACATCTTCATCTGTGGTGGCAGCGAGAGAAAGCTGAGTCTGCCGCACAATGCTGGGGTCTTCCACTCGCTCTCCCGTGGCGGCATCGACAATCCAAAACTGAAGACCAGCCCGGAAATTTGCCGGAGGATCAACTTGGTTGCCGTCTTGATCAGTACCGAGCCATTGAGAGAGAAAAGCAACTTTAGGGTCACCGGGATCAAAGCCAAGCTGTGAGACATGAACCGCTTCGCTAAAGGTCTTTTCGGGCTGAAAGGTGAAATTCGTAAGATCGGTAATCTCTGCTTCTAGGCCGCCGGTAAAGTTGAGTGTATAGCGCTGTCCAGGGGTGAAGGCTTGATTATCGGGCAGGGTTAGGTACACCGTATATTCCTGTGCCCACTGAATTTGATTAGGATCGAACTGATTGAATTTGTTGAGAAAGGCCACATCCGTTGTTTTGGCCTTGAGCGAAATGCTATCAAGGAGAGTAGCTACTGTCGAGCTAGGAGATGTGATGGCGTAGTTGCGAGGATCAAATAGCTGGCTTTGATCGATGGGTATGTCAATAAATCGATCCGGCGCTGTCCCTAAACCTCGCTCGACGGAACCAACATCAAACTGGACAGCAAGGGTGTTCGGTGAAATAAAAGAAAGACGAGGGGAACGATTCATAGAAAGACTGTTTTGAAAAGACTGATTTTGCCGGAAAATGAATGAATTCCCAAGAGATATATCAATCTCGCCGCATAAAACCTAGTATGAGAGGCTACAAGTACGGTGCCATAGCAGCAATCTTTCAAGCTAAAGCGGCTCATCCAAGATAGAGA
>JAAUOP010000124.1 GCA_012034805.1 Synechococcales cyanobacterium CRU_2_2
CAACATGGGGGCCGATCTCCCAGCACGGAGAATCTTCCCATCATCCAAGATTGCCGCCCTTGATTCATTTGTGTGAATGATGAGATCGGGCTGTCGGGCCGTGGCCCTTGAAGAACTCACCCCGACTTGATGACCAATGACTAGGTTTTCCCGTGGGATGCCCAAATCCGCAAACAAGAACATCAGGAATGCAGCAATCATCGGATTCAGCGGACTTTCAGCACCCATCTCAACTAATACTCCATCAACCAATTCATAGCGGGCATCAGTCCCATCGTCATAGGTCAGATACTCCTCAAGGCTCATTCTTCTGGCTGTGGCGACTGTCATAGGTCGATCGCTCCTTACTTGGTTGTGGCGGCCTTGGCATCTTGATGGGCAATCACGGCGCGTTCAATTAGAACCGCAATCATCTGGCTCATAGATCGCCGCTCATCGTCTGCTAGTTCTCTGAGTCCTTCCTTGATGTCTTCTTCAATGAAGGCTGTCACGGTAACTTTTGCCATCGGGTCGCCGGGGGTTTGTAACAAGTTCATTCTACGCTCCTAACAGATTTTTAGGTAATTACTGATCATTCCTATCAAGAGTTATACCTTATTTGTTAGAAGCTAACAAAACTTGTTAGAATCCTGCTATTAAACGATAGGACAAGGCCAATCGGCCATTACCCAATACAGGAGTATTAACCATGCTTTGGATTCTCTGCATCCTAATCGGCCTCATCCTGGGCCAATACATCCGCCTCGATGTGAACCCCAAGGCCCTCGACTTCGCCCACACCGTCTGGGAAGTACTCAAGACCCTCGATATAAAAGGGGCGATCGCTAACCTCCAGATGTCACCGTTACCGCGCCAGGTTGAAACCGCCCTTGACCGCGCCGAGGTCACTACAGCCACAGAACATACTGAGAAGACCCCGAAGGCGATCGCAGCCAAGACCGCCAAACAATCCGAGAAGCTGACCATCAAAGCTGAATAGCCAAAACCGCAGGCCCTGGCTTCATGGCCGGGGCATCACTTTGGAGCAATCGACCATGAAACGAGACGGCAATTTCTACGCAGACGCGATCGGTTATGGACTGTTGACCCTTGGGGCGATCGGCACCATAAAGCTGATGTTCGAGATGCATCAACTGGGCCTTTACCCATGGCAACGCACCGCCACGATTCAAGCCCCGATGAACTGTGAACCGATTGCCTACAATCCCCACCAGGCCCTAAAGCACCAACTTGCAAACCCACCGATAAGAACAACCAACCATGAAAACCGCCCATATCGCCCTACTGGGTGCCCTTTTAGTAGCCCTATCCAACGGTGAGAACATCCGATCGCTCACCGCCAAAAGTGCCCAAACAGGCACCCGCAAGACCGAACACAAAGACCGGGTGAAGCGAGATAAGGAACGGGCCAGGGACGCCAAAGACCTATCAGCCACAGCCCTAGACCGCTATCGACAGAACTGCATCATGGTGCTGGACCAAACCACAGGCAAGGAAGTCTACTTCGCCCCCGGCATGACGGCTATTGATAGTGGACTCGGGCGATCGGTGAGGGAGAGCGCCGCCGTCTGCAACAAGCTGGGCGACACCGCCTTGATTGTCAATGGCGTGATGGAGGAGATCGCCAGCGTAGACGCCGAGGACTTAGACAAGCTAGCCGCAATCCTTGAACGCCGAGGCTATCGCATGGCTGGCCCATCCTCAGCACCCGCCGCACCAAAACCCAGTCCATCACCAACCGCCAGCCCCAAGCCCAAACATCGGTAACACCCCATGAAAACCTTCTTGAATATTGGCCGCTTTGCCCTATCCGCATTCGTTGGCTACTTGATGATTCTGAATGCCCAGCCCTGGCTAAGCTTTGCCCGGTATACAGCCCCCATGCTTCAGCACATCCCATTGGTTGACGTGCTGATCAAAATCCCCTTCCTTGGTGGGTGGGTCCAGTTCATCGCCCAAAACATTGTCTCGATCGCGGGTCTTCTGGCTTGGGCCGTGATTCAGTTCTTGGAAATCTTGCCCATGGCCTATGACAAGGAAAAGACCTACAACAACCTGATCCAACAATGGCAGGGCAAGCAATTCGACTCTGAGAAGGAAAAGAACGCCGCTTTGAAGAAGCTCAAAGAAGCCTACAACGCCCTTGCTACAGAGGATATCAGCGCCCTAGAGACCTACCGGAACTGGGCCTATGTGGCTGAGTTCATCGCCTGCTTTGTCCTCTACTGCCCCTATGAAGGCGGTATCGCTGGCCTCATCGCTGATAGTCCGGCTTGGGATAGTGACTCCATCCTCTGGAATCAGGTGCTGATGATTCCCCTGAGCATGTTTGGGTTTGAGGTTTTGGTGAAGGTGCTGATCCGCCTTTGGCGACTCAACCGTAAAGCAGGCTTAACGATCGCCTAAGCCCCATCTGTTCCTATGCCCCGTGTCTGCCCGCACAGGGCTTCTTTTTGGAGTAACTCCCATGACTCAATCAGCTTTGACCAAATACACCGCCGCCGAGGACTTTGGCCAATTGCCCTTAGCCCTGGCCCATCTGACCGATGACCCCTCACAGGTTGCCATCTACTACGGAGTAAGCGGTTTCCTCGGATTCGTCATGGGTGGCTGGCCGATCGCCGCCTACATCGCGTTCCTCGGCTTGAATGACTTCCTCTACGCCAGGACCAAGAACAACGCGACCAAAGCCGAGAAAGCCAGCACCCAAGCCGCCGAGCTACGCAAAATCCTAGGAGAACCGGAGCCAGTAGAAGCCCCGGCGATCGCTACCCCGATGATGACCGCCGCCGCCACACCTGCCAGAGAACAGAACCGCCTGATAGACACCCTGATAGACAACCCCTACCAATGCCGTGCGATCATCGCGGGCCAGCGAACCGGGAAAACCTATGGCGCTGCTGTCTCCACCTACGCCCTGAAGCAAGATGGAACCAAGGTTTACTACATCAACCTTCAGGACCATGGCCAGGGCAACGCCGCCGCCTTCGCCCATGCTGACAAGGTGGCGATCGGTAATCTAGCAGCGTTGGGCAAGTCAGAAGCGGCGATCGATTTGGTCGGAGATGCGATCGATATCGTCAAGGAGTTCTACGCCGAGGATGATGCGATTCTGGTGATTGATGAGTGGATGAGTCTCGGCGCTGAGACCTTAGAGGTAGACGGCCTAGATTCACTGTGGAGAGAGATCGCCAACAAGGCAACGGCGCTTACTTCCAATGGCCTTGGGTCCGGTAAGGCGATCTGGGGTTTGGCTCCATTCTTCAAGGCCACCAGCTTAAGGAAAGATGCCCGAACCCTGAAGCTATTTGCACCGCTGGTGTTGTCGATCGCCCCTGGCCAGTCTGTGCCGTGGCAAAACCCCAAGAACGCTAAGACCACCCAGATCACGATGAGTGCCCAGGTGCTACAGGATGTCTGCACCAACTGGCAAAACGCGATCGCTTTCCCCGCCGATGAACTAGCCCGCCAATGGAAGCGTGACGGTAGCGATCGGGTCTATTGGTGGAATGGGCTATGGCACCCGATTGGGCAATTCCCGGCCTTGCCTACGCCGATGAAAAAGGCTGAATCATCTACAGCGCAAATAGTTCAGCCTGATTCCGCCCTAGTTGAGTCACTTAATCGGGCGATCGGTCGGGTCAAGGCTGATTCCGAGGTGTTGCGATCGGCTGAACCATCTGCGCCGCAAATGATCGACGATGAATATGAGGACGTGTTTGGGCCTGTTATTGAGGAGATGATCGCCTTGGTCTTCAAAGGAAAGAACACCCTCGCAAAGGTCAGGCACTGCCTCAAAAAGTCAAGCCTAGCAATCTATTGCAACGATTTGGAGGAGATTTTCTTGGATGACGATCGCCTAATTGTCACGCCCACAAAGACACCCTCTGGACAGATTTCCGTGAAACTTGAACTCAAGTAAATTCATCAACGGTTCAACGGCACTCTCTTGGAAAGTATGGGGTATCCCATGTTTTCATCTACGGCACCGTTGAACCGTTGAACCGCTGAACCGTTAAACCGTTGATGAAACTTGACCTCTTCCTTAGACGCAAACCACCAGCTCTGAAACTACTGCACCGGGGGCTATCCTCGATCGATTGAGGATAGAATACTCTGTAGCTCAACTGCGAGGTCATAACTATGACGGAATCAGAGAGACAACTTGCTAGAGCAGCCCATATCGCTGAGTTAAATTGGTTGGAAACGATGGTCAGGCCAGAGGATCTTAACCGTCCTGAGATGGTGAAGCTGCTGAAAAGGTTGGCTAGGCTCCGATCGAGTCTTGAGGCCGCTATGGTTATCTGTGCTGCAAAATCAGATTCCTAGCAAAGCACGTAGAGAGCACCGGACGATCGAGTACATCCTGAAACTATCAGAACTCTCAGCTTTCAGGTGACGATAGGCATTGCCCGAAAGCCTTACCGAGTGCCATTCAAATCGCCCAATTTCAAGCCAACTTGAATCCTGAAATTCTCGATTAATTTGGCCGAGGTTGAACGTTTGGGGACCATCACAATACCTCAGCACGGCAATTTCAATTGCCTCTTGAATTTGCCAGTTTCGGTCTCGCACAGCGTTCGATAGAGAGTTTGGCAAAGGAATCTTAACGTCATTTTCTGAGGCAACGATCGCCCGGTCAGCCGCTTGCTTATGCAGAACGAAGGCATTTTGATTCTCGGAGCGCTCAACAATCTCTGGGGCAACTTTGCGTAGCCAATCGAGAGATGAATCATCACCAACTGGGGTTGGGGGAACGTATTCGGCCACAATCCTTCGGGCTTTAATCAGAGCATCTTTGCAGGCGTTGATGTGTTCTTTTCCAGCGATTGGCTGATAGTCCATGAGGGATTCTCCTTTCAGGGTAACTACTCAGGCTTAAGAAAATGAAAAAGAATCCAGTTCTTATGAATGAGTAGAGTAAAGTCATAAAGATTCATAAGACAGGAGAGCCCTTTGCCTCAACAAACACCGCCAACGAGCATGAGTCGAGAAGAAATCCGTGCGGTTTATGCGCAGGGAGAGACTGCGGTGATTGAGCTAGTAGAAAGCCTGTTGCAGCGCATTCAAGCCTTAGAGAGTCGGCTGGATGCCCTCGAAGGAAAATTGAGCAAGGATAGCAAGAATAGTAGCAAACCCCCATCAGGAGATGGTTTTGGTAAGCGCACGCAGAGTCTGCGTGGCAAAAGCCAAAAAAGTAGTGGTGGCCAGGACGGTCATCCGGGTCAGACCTTAGAGTGGTGTGAACAAGCCGATGAGATGATTCGTCATCGAGTCGAGCACTGTGCTGGATGCGGCCTATCGTTATTGGAGGTGCCGCTAGAGCAGGTATTGTCTCGTCAGGTCCATGATCTGCCCGAGATCAAGATCAAGGTGAGGGAACATCAAATCGAACTGAAAAAATGTCCTGACTGTGGGCATGACAACGCAGGGGAATTTCCATCGGGAGTGAACAGTGTGGTGCAATATGGACCAAGAGTGAAGGGGTTGATGGTGTATTTGATGCATGGCCAACTGTTGCCCTCCGAACGCACAGTGGAGTTGCTGCGAGAGTTGTTGGGATTAGAGGTATCAGAAGGGACTCTATATAACGTGGGCCGCCAATGTTATGAGGCCCTAGAAGCGGTCACCCAGCAGATTCAGCAATTGCTGTTGGCAAGTCCCTTGATCCATTTTGATGAAACAGGCTTGCGGGTTAACGGGAAGTTGTGGTGGTTGCATGTAGCTTGCAGCGCCGGATTGACCCACTACTTCGTCCATGCCAAACGGGGTCAAGCGGCGATGGAGGCGATGGAGATTTTACCGTCCTATGGTGGCAAAGCGGTGCATGATGGCTGGGCCAGTTATGCTTTGTACACTGCCTGTGCACATTTTTTGTGCAATGCCCACCACTTAAGAGAATTGCAGTTCATCCTGGAGCGCTATCAGCAGTTTTGGGCGTTTCAGATGAGCCTGTTACTGGTGACGATTTATCTGGAGGTGGAGACTGCCAAAGCGAACAAGCAGACGGCCTTATCCCCAGAGCAATTGAGTGCCTTTGAAACTCGTTATCAGGCAATTTTAGAGGAGGGACGGCAGGCCAATCCACCCCTGACTGTTCCTGGGGCAACTCCCAAACCGAGGGGAAGACCGAAAAAATCCCCAGCCCAAAATCTGCTGGGGCGTCTAAGTACCCAGAAGCAGTCGGTGCTCGGTTTCATGTATGACTTTGAAGTTCCGTTTGATAATAATCAGGCGGAGCGGGATATTCGTATGATGAAATTGAAGCAAAAGATTTCGGGGTCGTTTCGCTCATCTGAGGGTGCCCAGGTCTTCTGTCGCATTCGTGGCTATTTTTCCACTTTGCGTAAACAGGGTCATTCAGTTGTGGAAGCACTCGTTGCCTTGTTCTCGGGTCAGTCTATTCCCCTTCTTGCTCAACCTGAGTAGTTACCTTTCAGGTTTGTATTTTAATTTTAGGTGACGATCGAGTATTACCCCATCAGCTCAACTAAATATTATTGCACTTGCACGATCGTTTCAAACGACCATGGAATAAGGTTTACAGCAAATAGCATAGAGTTGTTTTGGCATACAAAAAACAACTAGGAGAAACAATCATGGCCATACGTCAAGACACCTTTAATCTTTTCAGTGAACATGACATGACCGATATTTTTGATGTGCTGATTGGCCTCATCCAAGTCGATGCCCAGCTCTATCCCAAAAATGAGGCACCTCACGAGAAAGTGCATGAAGCGACCGAACTTCTTCATCAGCTTGTAGCGGTGTTGGAAGAGGTTCCTGGCCAGCACCCCGGTCAGGGAATTAGACTCTGCTGATGGCTTAAGCCAGCCGCGCCGCCAACTGTTCCCGCCGCCGCCCCAAACGCCGCAACTCCCGGCCTGCTTCAATCCTTTTCTGGTAGCTTGCTGCTTCAAGAGGCTGAATATTGCGGGATGTCCCGTCTGCGTGGATTAATCGCGGGTACCCCTTCTTCTGGGAGGGCTTGCCCGCCGTACCCGCTGGCCTGACCCACTTAATCCGTACCCCTTCCAGTGGCTCAATCGCTTTGAGTTTCCCGATCTCAGCTTCGAGGGTTTCGAGTTCAGATTCGATCGCCGCCTGATTCACAGTCCTTGCCATATCATTCGTACCAAATAGTAAATTAATTATGGCACAGGCTATTGATTAATGCAAGTTTTGGTACGAATGATGATCGGCCCCTCTCGGTCGTCGCGATCGCCCTCGCCAACTCACCCGAAAGCCTGAGATCGAACAGTCCGATCGATTGGACTAACCCAAAATTGGCACAGCCCGCCGTCATTGAGTTTCAGCGATTATTGTTCTGGACTTCTGCATTTAAGGCAGTTAACCAAGGGTCTGAAATATCTAAAAATATTGGCTTTCAAAATAGTCTAAAGAAATTGGACTAAATTCGGACTAACAACCTATTTGGTGACGGTTAGAATGGGGGTGCTAGATGTGACAGTTCGATACCCGTTTACGGGGTTTACAAAAATGAAGAAGGTTCCTATCTGTACCCGCATTCTACCCGAATGGGAGAGAGAAATATCTCGGCTGATTGAATCCACCGGATTGAATCGATCGGAGATCTTAGAGGATGCGATCGCCCTGTATCTGAAGAAAACCCGCCGCACAAAGTCCCTTAGCCGCATCGAAGCGTTAGAGCGCCGGGTGGATGCGATCGCCGCCCTCGTAGTTAAGGGGTAGTTCACTCACTCAACAGCTTCGCCAGCTTCGCCGCCGCCTTCCGAACATCATCGGGGCAATCATCGCAAGCCATGAGTTTGGTTAGCGATCGGGCGGTGGCGGTGGCTGATTCTGAAAAGCTAGACACCTGTCCACCTTTTGGAGATTCATCCCCTATAAGGTAACGCCGGACAGTCTTATCGGACTTGCCAATAATGGTGGACAAGGCTAAGACTACCGATTTTTGCCCTGGCTTGGGACGGCCCTTCAGATCAGAATAACCGGATTGCCGCAATCGATCGGCCAGTAGCCGCACCTCACCCGGCGTATAGTCCCGGCGCTTCTCATTTTCGCTGGCTTCGATCGCCAGTGCCCGCACCTCATCCGCCGCCGCATCAAAATCAAACCGATGTACCGGAACCCCACCGCCGAACCATTGAGAGAAGGCGGTGGGGTTAGTAGCCTGAAGGTGGACGATCGCCGCCCGCCGATGGCCACCTGCCAGTAGACGCCCTTGACTATCCACCGCGATCGGCTGAATCAGTCCCACCGCCGCAATCGATTCCGCCAGGGCTTCGATGTGGGATGGATTCAGTGGCCGGGTATCACCGCCAGGACGATCGGTGATTTGGGCGAGGGTTAATCGACTAGATTGGGGAGTGTCGATCGATGGCTTCACCGATGTGGATTTGAGGTTTCGGAGTCCTTTCATTTGACCACCTGCTGAATTTGCTTGCCGATTTTCTGATAATCCTCAAATGCTGCTTTGCCATCAGCTCCCACCATTGCAACGGGTAAGCCCTCAAAACCCGCCCGCCGATAGATGGCTAGTTGCCGGATCCCTGTATCAAATACCAGCAGATTGTTGTCTGCCAGCATTGCCGCCGCCTCATCAAATAGTTTCCGCCCTCGGGGGGGGATACCTGTCAGCAAAACCCGATAGGGCTTGCCAGCATCCCGCAAGGTCTCGGCCATTGCCATAGTAGCCCGCAAGTCTGGAGCATCTGGCTTAGTTGGGATAACCACCATATCAGCCAGGTCAATCACCATCTGCAACTGTTCCCCATCAGTCCTGGCCGCTGTATCAATGATGGTCACTACACTTTCAGGGAGGTCATCTTCACCGCTGTAAACCTCAAAGGGCCAGGGCTTCACTGCGGATTCAACCCAATCGATCGCCGTCCGGTTCGGATCGCCATCAACCAAAATAGTCTTCCGCTTTGGCTTGCGAGTAGCGAAGTAGTAGGCAAGATTTATCGATGATGTGGTTTTGCCCACTCCCCCTTTGAGGCTGGCGATCGTGATTATCATGCTGCTTGTGGTTAATGTTGGGGGTAGGTTATCACGATTTCCGTATCCCCAAACCCTTGAAGATAGAGACGGCCATCGTAGATCCAGGGGAGATCTACGATAATCAATGCGATCGTGCTCCATACTCTATGCAAATCCATCGAATTTCTAGAGGCTCGAAAACATGGCAAAAGTAGCAATGACAGACCCAAAAAATTTACAGGTCATCGAGCGACGGCAACGGGCGGTCGAACTGAGAAAATCAGGCATGACTTTGGAGCAGGTTGCCGATCAAATTGCCGCTGATCCAAGATTCGGTGTCCCAAACTATGGGGCATCGAGCGCCTACGATGATGTTAGGCGGGCATTGGATCAACTGAATTCTGAATGCTCACTGACAACGGCACAGTATAGACAGCTAGAACTAGAACGCCTTGACCATATGCAATGGGCCTTGCAACCGAAAATTGACGTAGGCAACACGCGGGCGATCGAGGCGGCGATTAAAATCAATGACCGCCGATCGAAGCTATTGGGACTTGAAGCCCCGTTACTGCTGAAAGTTGAACAGGAAATGAATGCCCATATTGCTGAGTTTGTCGATTTCGTGCGGATGCACATGACAAGTGCAGAGTACGATCGGCTCCTGGATATTGTCGAGATGATGCCTGCAAACTATACGGTTCCAGCAATTGCAGAGAACCGGGAACGGAGGTTAGAAGCTGAGTGTGGGTAGGGGGGCCGGGGGGGGGGAGGGAAAAGCCGCCCCATTCATCGTGGGTAAGGTGCTCCAAAAAATTTGTATAAATTTTCCCCAGATCGCCAGGTGACCGCATCACTCGATCGCTAGCCCTTGCCGCCGAAGGTATTCAGCCAGCAGCAGCGCATCTGCCCGCCCATGGTCTTTCTTCCGTTTGAGGCTGTCTACACAGGTCGGGAACAGTTCTAAGGCCCGCGATCGCGATTCGTCTTTCTCACACCCCACCAGCCGATAGGCCCGCTTCCACACTGGCGGGGTCACGGTCTGGTAGGGAATCTGCATTGATGCCAGAGTAGCCAGCGCCGCCCCGTAACATTGCCCAAACTTAAACATGCTGCTCACCCCCTGCCCTGGCATTGCGCCCACCAGCTCGATCGCCGCCATCACATCGCCGCAAGAATAACACCGCAAGATGTGGGCCAGGTTTGCATAGTCCAGATGGGTCTTCTTCCTGACTTCGAGGATGGGCATATCG
This sequence comes from Synechococcales cyanobacterium CRU_2_2, assembly GCA_012034805.1. Lineage (GTDB taxonomy): Bacteria > Cyanobacteriota > Cyanobacteriia > PCC-9006 > JAAUQQ01 > JAAUOP01. The sequence goes on from JAAUOP010000124.1 coordinate 10,218, forward strand.
TGGAACTCTATCCCGTTTGGCAGGATGGCCACGATCGCACCGCTCAGCCCTGGGTCAATGCCGATGAATATCATGCTGCTTTCCTCCTTTGATGTGTTGCTGGCTTAGGCTCGGCGTAGACCAGGCCGTTAACGCTGGTGATTTGGGATGGGTCGATCGCCCAATTCGCACCCGCTGGCCAGTGAGAGGAACCGATCGCCACCTTGCCGCCCGCGACGGCTAGCACCATCAGCGGATAATCCTCTGGGTAGCCTGTCACCGTCACGCGATCGCCCCTAGAAATCTGCATAATCTGCCTCATCAGGGTCTAACTGGATGATGTGTTCTGGCCTGAAGAATCCCAAGTAGGCTGGGCGATCGCCGATCGCTGGCAGTGGCACCAAAAACAGGCCTGCGTCATCAACCCCAATACAAACCAGTGCCATCCTGTGATACATCCCGGCCCTTGGCGGTGGGGTGTGAATCTGTATAGGGAAGAGTTTCGCCGGGGGAACGGATAAAGGGGTGAGCTGGCGATTGGGTTTCTTAATTGGGGCTGAAATCATGGCTAATGCCTGTAGGGGTTGATTCTCAGTATTCTTATTATAGCTAATTCTCTCAATGTAAAACCGCTGTAACCTTTACGAGGTAACAGTTTTAGAGATTTTTTGGTAATTTTGGGGCTAACTCGCCAGGTCGATCGTGACCTCAAACTCAAATTTATCGATCGATCCAGTGAATTTCTCGATTTTTGGGACTAGGTTAGTCGGGGCGACTGCTATTGAATTGCATATCAGGGGCGATCCACCCATCTGATCTAACTCAATAATTTGATGGGGTGGATCGCCCATTTTGCGCTGCTCGATAATCGCTCTAACCCGCTCCAGATGGCTTATATCCACACTGTATGTGTTCTGCCGTCGATTGCGTTTTGTCCGAATCCCAGCCGATCGCGCGAGCTGTCCTATGATCTGTTGGTCAGACATCGCCGCCAGATTTTTGAACCCTAGCGCTAGCCAAAATTCGTTTGGGTTTTGGCGAACAAAATCGGCGATCGGCTGGCGATCTGTATCAGTGATGTGAACTACCTCACCAGCGTAGATCCGTCGCGCCAGCGCAGCAAAACCCGATTTCTCGATCAGCCAATTGGTTACAGCCGTTCGTGACCAGTCCTGTGGGGTATCTGGGTTTTGGTTGATGGTGCTGGCGGTGTGTTGAGTTGCCAACTCAGGGTCCAAAATTCGTTCGAGGTTTCGAATTTCCTGCTGTGCCCTGCCATTGCGATCGAACGTCACCAGATCCGTGCCAACATCGGTACGATAAAACTGGCCTAGATAAAATTTCTCTAGTTGCAAAATTTGTTCCGGTGTGAGCGCCTCTGTTTGGCTAGATAGGTGATCTGCCTCGGGTTGTGTGATATCTGCCACCGCCGCAACTGCTGCCGCATGAACCAATTTAATGGCCTGTCCCGCCGCCGCTATGGCCTGTCCCGCCGCCGCCACCTCAGATTTGGCGATCGAGGGTTTCAGAAAATTCACCTGTTTTCCCTCATGGCGGAGTTGGGCGATCACGGTATCGCGCAGCGCCCCCATACCCCGATTGCGCCGAACGTCTAGCGCTGCCAGCATCCAGATATTGGTGGATTGCCAGTCAATTTTCTCGGATTTTTCCACTACATCAGGAGCCAGCGCCAGCCGCGCCAGCCGCGCCGATGCCGTACTGAGCTGTTTAAATTCTCGCGTAAATCCATCGATCGTCTGGGCACGGCTCAATCGGCTGTAGGCCGCGCCGCGTTTGGCAATGTGAACAAATCGCGGCACCTCGCTCGATCGCACCCGGTCTAGAGACTGAGCGATCGCATGTGCCGCAATGCTGCCCCCGCGATAGAACCCCCAAACTGAATCGATCTGGTTCGTGTGCAATTCGATGCTGAACCCCTGGGCGATCGTCGGGGACGATACGATTGCCCGAATCCCCCGGCCAATTATTTCAGGAATCATCGCGCCGCTACTAGCCAGGAACCGCGCCTGGTCAGCACCGCCGCTGGTCTCGCTGGTGATGAGTAGCGATTTGTGGCCCGCCGTTGACAGCATCGCCGCCAGGGAATCGGCGAGGACTTTACTGTCACTGTTGATGTAGAGTATTTTTTCGGTTTCGAGTGCGTCGATCCGCTGCCGCAATCCCGCGATCGCCCCCGATTGCTGGCAGTCCAGCAGCGTGGCATTATACGTGAGGGCATGACGATCTGATCTGACTAGATATGCCCGGTGCCCGGTCAGTTTCTCGTAATAATTGATCGCCTCCTCCGTCAGATCGGCATCAGCCAAAACCACCAGGTCTGCCGCCTGGGCCTGTCTGTGGTGCTCGGCGATCAGTAGGGGGCGAACTCCCTGTTGGTTAGCCAGTCTGCTATTGAGTAAAAATTCCAGCGCCGCCGTAGTTTCATCGACTACCAAAATTTTGTGATTAATTTTTGAAACTCTCAGCAGCGACGGGATACAAACTGAGGCCCCTCGTACGGGAACCCCGTCCCTCAGGAGCCGATCGCCCACAATATCCCCATCATTGATGAACACCCCACCCCATGATTGGGCCTGGTCACGGCCCAGGCTGATCAGTGGAGTGCTCGACAGCCATGAGCGATCGCCCAACATGGCCCCGATCGCCCTGGATTTCCCGGTCCCCTTGCCGCCGTGCAACACCACTAATCCATTTCTGGGCAGTTGATCCGCAACCTCCGAGAACTCCCGATCGCCGATGTGGAGATCGGGAGTTCTCCGCACCGCTCGGGCTAGTTCATTTTGGATCCGCCATTGGGTTGCCGAGATGGCTGTGTCGAATGCATTGTGCCAATGGTCAGCCCCCGAATTTAAAACGAGATCATCCACCCCCTTACAGCGCCCTGCCTGACCATCCCAACTGGCGACCTCAACGATCGCTCCAGCCTGTTCCAGATGCCAGGACAAATCGGCGATCGCCCCGGCCACCGTGGCGCGGGTTTTGGCGGTGCTGTCCTGGTCAAACGCCAAAACAAACCGCCGTCCCTCAACCGCAAACCGCTGTAGATCAGGGATTAGCTCAAATTTGAGTTTGCGGATCCGCTCACCCCCGATCGTCTCAAATTTGCTCACCCCGCTGTTCACGCCATAGAGGGAGATGCAGATGTAGCCCAGATCCAGTGCTGCCAGGGATTTGAACCCACCCTCGGTGATGACGATCGTCAGTTCAGGCCGCGATTCAACAAAATCCCAAAATGCCGTGTCAGATGGGATTTGAACCCCGTAACGCTGGCTGATGATTTGGCGGGTGCATGGGTCGATCGGGGGTGTATAGGCGCGGGATCCGTTCCCTGTTGGGGCGAGATATTTGTTGATTTTCCCATGGCGATCGACTGGTGGGAACTCCGGTTTGGCCTGCCAGATCGTGCCGTCCTCCTGTAGAAAACACGCTAGATCACCCAGATCGTGGGGTCTGCGGGTCTGCCAGTTGCGGGGCACATGCCAGCCGAGTATCTCGTAGGGTTCCCAGTGCCCTGTGTCCTCGACGAAACGCG
>JAAUOP010000276.1 GCA_012034805.1 Synechococcales cyanobacterium CRU_2_2
AAGTGATGTTCGGAAGTGCGATGACCCCGCTTCTGCTCCCTAACGGTCGCGCGGGAGGGGATTTTGTATCTCATCCCTGAAGAGAACGAGGATTAAAATCCCCTCCCGAACCCACCCCATCAACTAATTAACTCACTAAAATCCTTCGGCCCCAGGTACCGGAGCACCGCCGCCGCCATCCAAAACAGTGCTGGCATCGTCTTCGGTCGAAGGCGGCAGGGGAGGCGGCAACGGGCGGATCGCCTCCGGTTCTGGAGGCGCCGGGCGGGAGGGCTGCGCCACCGGAGCCGCAGGCTCGACATATCGAGGAGGCTCTGGCGGAGGTTGCAGCAGATAGTTCCACTCGTCAATGCGCGCCTGGGCAGAGCCATAGGCGGCAGTCCAAGAGGGAACTAGCTGGGCGGCGTCGATGGCACTGTAAAGATCCGAATCAGCTCGGTCGATGGCAATTTGTAGGATGCGGTTACTCCAGGCTTCGATTTCGAGATTGGCGTCGTAGCGCAAGTTGCTGGAGGTCGGCACCTGATCTGCCGCTTCGATCGCCTGAACTAGGGCGTTGGGATTCTGGGAATCTTGGGCATAGCGGCGCGCGTCGCCAGCGCATTCTGGGAGCCCGCGCGGCTTGCCAGCCGCTAATGGCGTCCTGGGCTTCGCGGTGCAGCGATCGCCCCGGCCCAATTTGCTGGGCAGCGGCGATCGCCCCCTGCAAATTGCCAGCGGCAGCCAATCCCCTCGCCTGGGCCAAAAAGGGCTGATCCTGGAGCCACTCGAGCTTGCTTTGCCAATCGTCAATGCGGGTGCTGGCCTTGCCGTGGAGCACTCGACCCTTGCCCACACGGCTAGCTTCGGCGATCGCCGCCTGGTAGGCCTCCGCTGTGCCACCCTGGGCCAAACGCTCGGCGCGCTCCAGGAAAGGGGAATCTTCCTGAGTTTGAATCGTATCGGTCCAGCTCTGCATCAGCTGCTGGGCTTCGTCCCAGCGGGGGTTGGTTTTGGGGATGAGCGAGATTTCGGCGATCGCCGCCATTAAGTTGGGAATATTGCCGCTGGCCGCAATCTTTTGCGCTTTCTCGATGCGGGCAACGTCAACGATCTCGGTTTGCCAACGCACGATCAGCTTCTGGGCCTCGGCATAGAGGGGGCGATCGGCACCAATGGCCTTGGCGTCGGCGATCGCCGACTGCAAATCCCCCACAGACCCACTCCAAGTGCGGGCCTGAGCCCGCGCCAGCACCCGAAAATCCTTGATTTCCTTTTTGAGGTTGGCCTGCTCCGGAATCTGATCAACAATCGACAGCGCTTCGGACAAATCCTGCTCCTCCAAAGCCGCTTCCGCCAGATCCATCAGCTGTCCACCAAATCGAGCGAGCGCCCCCTTGGCCACCGGATAGAGGCGGCTGCTCGATGGGATCGTCGCAGCAAGCTTGACGGCTTCGATGATGCTCTCGAGATCACCCTTTTCCGCGAGCTTGCGGGCCTTGGCCAAAACACTATTCGTGCCGCGCACCTCCTGAACTTGGGTGCTAATTTCCTCGTATTTGGTCGTGCGCCAAAAGCGGTTTTCCACCGACAGCAACTGGGCCGCAATCTCCGCAGCCAGGGTCCATTTCTGGTTGATCAGCGCCTTTTCGGAATCGGCAAAGATTTTCTCTGCCTTCTCCCAGGTCTCTTTCCAGCGCGTTTTGCGCCGTTCCATAAATTCCTTCGGACATTCCGAGTCGTTACAAGGCAGATGCTTGTAAGGAATTTTGTCGGCGGTTTCGAGCGCTGCGGCCAAGTCTCCATCTTGGAAGAGTTCTTCGGTTACATCCATCAACTGGAGCGACCAACGGCGGATATTGCGATCGACCATCGGGCGCAGGGGATGGTCATCGGGCAAGGGTTCGACCAGGGCGATCGCATCGAGCAAACCCCGATGGGTCGCCTTATCCGCAGTAGCCTGGGCACAGTACACCCGCAGTGACGCCGAGGCCAAAGGCCAAAACACGCGGGGACATTCCCAAGCCTGGGGTAGCCGCAACAGCGACATCACTGCCAAACTGCCCGTTGCCCCCACGCCGCCCGTGGCCAGCAAAATCCATAACTGCCAACTCATCAACAGCCGAACCATCCAACGGGGCTGCCCGGAAAAGGCGGTGGCGCGTTGGGCAGGCCGATCCGCCACCGCCGTCTTGGCCTCCAATCCATCTCCAGGGCTCGGCTGACCTCGGGTTTGCCTGCGTGTACCGTTCTGGACTCGGGTCTGCCCAGCTCGAGGCCAGACCTTGGAGCGTGCAGCCCGCGTACCTGGCATCTGCAGATTTCGGTTCTGACCAGACGCATCCCGTTGGCTCCGTGTTGCATCACGTTGGGCGGATGATTTCGAATCGTGGGGCTGATTGAGAGTCATGGGGTCGCAGAAACTGCTGGGAGAGGTTGCGCGGGACTCGACAGAGGGCTTAAACGTTTGCGGGGCCAACCCCTGGAAGGATTCGTGGAAGGGCTAAACTGGCGGGAAGCAGGTTGATGAGCATGAACGGCAATGATTTCAAGAATCGAGTTCTTGCTCCAGTTATCTTGCTCCAGTTATAGAGTAGCGGACTTGAAAATCCTACGAACGGGCCATTTGGCTTTTGGCGGTTCTCAAGAACAGCGGGCAGAAGCTCAATTTGGTTGAGTCAGCCATTGCGATCTCATCACAAGACGATCCTCAGCCTATATCCTGTACTATCTCGAGACAATCGACTTCAGTGGGTGCCTAAATTAACATATAAACAGACCTCACGCGACGAAGCGGGGGCGATCGCCATGACTTTGCTCCAAGATCTGTTGTAGTTGCGGCCAGTCTTCTCCCTCTACTGCCGCCATCACCCCATCCAAGCTCTGGCGGTAGGCCCGCAGACTCTGGAGCAACGCTTCTCGGTTATAGCGTGCCATCAGTAGGCCCAGCTCCGAATTGCCGCCGCCCACTCGGCTGGTGTCCCGAAAGCCAGAGCTGGCCAACTGTTGGGCAAGAGCACAAACGCGCTCACTGGGTTCGAGCCGACAGGCTTGGATCAAACTCGTACTGACCATGACGGGCAGATGCGAAATCCAGGCCACGGAGCGATCGTGTTCCTCCGGGGAGCAGCGATAGAGGCGCGCACCCAGGGCCGTCGCCAGCGCTTCGACCGCCGCGATCGCCCCGGCCGGTGTCTGGGGCGTCGGCGTCAACACGTAGGGACGATCGACAAATAGACCAAACTGGGCGGCTTCGATGCCCTGGTCAGTGGTGCCCGCCATCGGATGTCCGCCGACAAAATTGGGCCAAAGGGGGGCGATCGCCTCGACAATCGGCTGCTTCACAGATCCCACATCGGTCAACACCGTACCCGAACGCAGGTGAGGACGCAGCGCCTCCACCGTCGGCACCAAAACATCCAGCGGGGTGCACAACACAACCCAGTCGGCCTCGGCCATCAGGGCAAAGTCCGTGCTGGCTTGATCAACCGCGCCTTGGGTCGTGGCGAGCTCGCAGGTGCGATCGCGGCGACTCACCCCCAAAACTCGATAGCCCTGGCGGCGTAGGTCGAGCCCCAAGGAGCCCCCGATCAAGCCGAGACCGATGATCCCGAGCGTGGGTGCGGGAGGATACGGGGGGTGGGGTATGGGGG
>JAAUOP010000125.1 GCA_012034805.1 Synechococcales cyanobacterium CRU_2_2
GCGAGTCGCCTGCAAGCCGAGGCGGCGCTGGCGCGGGTGGAGATGGCGGAAGTGGGGCGATCGCCCCATTGGCCAACTCTCCGGCGGACAGCAGCAGCGGGTATTTTTGGCGCGGGCGCTGGCCCAGCAAGCAGATGTGCTGTTTTTGGATGAACCGTTTACCGGAGTTGATCAAAAAACAGAGGCGATTTTGTTTGAAATCCTCCACGAGCTCGCGGAGGCGGGCAAGATCGTTCTGGTGGTTCACCACGATTTGGGCACGGCGATCCAAAACTTTGACGACTTGATCTTGCTCAACAAACCCTGATTGCCAGCGGGCCTCGCCAGCGCGTTCTGCGAGACGACACCCTCCAGCGTGCCTACGGCGGATTCGTTAATTTCTTACCAGATGTTGCGTAGTAAAGTTGCGTAGTAAACAATTATTGTGTAGTGAGCAAATTGTTGTAGAACTCTTGCATGAAAAAACCAGCCCCCTCATCCCCCAGCCCCTTACTCCCAAAAGGGGAGAAGGGGGAGCCGGATCAAAGTCCCTCCCCCCCCGGTGGGAGAGGGATTTAGGGTGAGGGTTTTAGTTTGTGCAAGAGGTCTTGTCTGGCAAACTCAGGGGGTCGGTGCTTGGATTTGGTATTTGGACTAATATTTGGATCGGTGTTTGAATGGCCATTTGAACTGCTGATCGAACCGCTGCAGTATGGCTTTATGCAGCGGGCCTTAATTGTCGCGGTTCTAGTGGGCTTGATTTGTTCGGTTGTGGGCAGTTACTTGCTAGTACAACGGCTGGCGTTGCTCGGTGATGCCATTAGCCATTCGGTGCTACCCGGTTTGGCGATCGCCTACGCCCTCAACCTCAACCTCTTTGTCGGCGCATTCCTCAGCGGTATGCTCGGTACCACGCTGATCACCTGGATTCGGACGCGATCGCCCATCAAAGAAGACGCCGCCATGGGTATCGTGCTCTCCAGTTTCTTCGCCCTCGGCATCACCCTGATCACCTTGATTCAAAAAGACAACAAAATCGACCTAAATCACTTTCTATTTGGCAACGTTCTGGGCGTCACCGCAACGGATGTACGCGACACCTCGATCATTGCCCTGCTTGTGATCGCAACAGTTTGGCTGTTGTACAAAGAACTTTTGTTCTACACCTTCGACCCCGAAGGAGCCCAGGTGGCTGGGTTGCCCGTGGATCAATTGAGCTTTGGTCTGATGTCGCTGATTGCGCTGACTGTGGTGGCCAGCCTCAAGGCCGTCGGCGTGGTGCTGGTGTTGGCGCTGTTAATTACGCCGGGGGCAACGGCCTATTTGTTGGTGAACCGACTGCATCAGGTGATGATGTTGGGGGCGGCGATCGGCATTTTTTCCAGTATTAGCGGCATGTATTTGAGCGCTTGGTTCAATCTGCCGTCTGGGCCTGCGATCGCCCTCGTGGCCTCCGGTTTTTTTGCCCTAGCCCTGTTGTTCAGCCCGCAGCATGGCGTCTTGACCCGGCGATCGAGACCGTCAGTTGAACAGAGAGGGAACTAGAATAGAACTAGGTTGATCATTCGAGCTGAGCTTGAGAGTATCCATGGTTCAAGCGCCTCCCCAAACATTGACCTTAGCGGCGTTTTTGGCATTGCCAGAGACAAAACCGGCCAGCGAATACCTAGAGGGTCGAGTCATCCAAAAGCCGATGCCCAAAGGAAAACACAGCGTCATCCAGACTGAGCTAGCGCCCGTGGCCAATGCAGTTCTGAGAACCGCCCAGATCGCGCGGGCCTTCAATGAACTGCGTTGTACCTTTGGTGGACGTTCGATTGTTCCCGACACTTCAATTTTTCTCTGGTCAAGGATTTCACGGGATGCGGATGGCGAAATTGCGGATCGATTTGAGTCTGCTCCCGATTGGACGATCGAAGTGCTCTCCCCTGGACAGAGTCAAACCCAGGTCACCCGCAACATTCTGCACTGTCTCAAGCATGGTAGCTCGATGGGTTGGCTGATTGACCCCCAGGAAAAATCAATTTTGGTCTTCTGGCCCGATCGCCCCACTGAAATTTTTGATCAGCCGGAGCAGCGCTTGCCTGTTCCAGCCTTTGCCGAGGCCTTTCAACTCACCTTGGGCGAAGTTTTTGCATGGCTAGCCTAGCGACGCGATCGCCCAGCGGGTGCACTCAGGCTCACTCCAGCGGCTGATAGTTGCTCGGGCATTGCACCGACGGGCCAATCGCCATGCCATCATCGACATCCGCCGTTCCCTTTTGCAAGGAGCGACAGACCAGCACCACCGTACTCGCCGGTTCGGGCCTAGCGACGACCCCGGCATAGCCGCGCAGCTCAGAGTTGCGCGATCTCGCCTTATTGGTTACCAATGCCCCATCCCCCGAGGACACCACATCGTATTCATAATAATTGGCTGTTTTGGCCAGACCCAGCTCCAAATCCGCTAAGGAGGTCGCAAACGCTTGGTAGACGGCATGGTGAGCCTGTTGAGCCCGATTCATGGCCCCAATGAGCGTTTTTCCTTCGGTTTCTTGGGCCTTGGCCTTTTGGTTGAGGAAGGTGGGTAGGGCGATCGCCGCCAAAATTCCCACCATCACAATCGTAATTAACAGCTCTAACAGTGTAAAACCCTGCTGAGTTGAGGATCTTGCAGAATTAGACGGTTTTGAACGTGGGAGCAACAGGAATAGAAACACAGTTTGAATGCCGTTCAATCGGAAAGCTGCGATCGCAGCCCCAGGTTTGGAAAGATGCACCTTCGCCAGGACAAACCTGCACCTAGATGCCTAGAAACAGGCCAGACACAGACCCTGGGTGTTGAACCTAGTCAGGAATTACTGTCATTTCTTACACTAAAAGGGAACGACATCCGTACGGATTGAAGCGAACTTTAAGCGGGGGCTGAGATTTTTGAAACCTGATAGCCATCCACAAAGTCTTCCGGACACTCAAAAAATCTGAGGGCGGGAATAGCGTCGCCAGCCCCCCCCTAAACAGGTCGTTATGCCTTCGCCATTCAGATCTGCCCAATGGGTATTCCAGTCTACATTCCGATCTGTGTCGGAGTTTTCGGGTCAGGACTAGGCAATTGATGTTACAGGATGTAGTATTTAAGGGTCGTTAACGCCCGATTAGGAGCGCCACTGTCCTGATGATTGCTACCGCTAAGAAAACCCCCACGACCGACATGCAGGTGACCAGCATCCGTTTGGAAACGGAGCTTAAGGAGCGGTTGAGGCTGCTGTCGGGCAACCAGGGCTATCAGAGTTTGATTCGAGATATCCTCTGGGAGTATGTGGAGCGGAATGAGCGCAGTCATTGCAGTCGATTGGCGCTGGGAGATCTGCGGGCAACGATTCCGGCGACGGCTCAGAAGGAGGAAGTTTGTGAGCTTACGGGCGTGGCGATCGCCCCCCATTCTCCCATGTTGTTGGGCTTGACCCTGGCCGGCAAGTTTGTACCGGTCAGTATCGACAGTGTTGCTTCAGGCGCAGGTATTGAGTGAGTCACCCCGCTGAAAGCCAGAATCCGTCACCCTGCCAGAATCGTCACTCGCTATGCTGAAATTTGAGCGATCGGTCTTGATCGATGCGCCCATCGAACGGGTCTGGGCCTTCCACGAACGCTCTGACGTGCTCACGGTGTTGACACCGCCCTGGCAGCCCGTCCAAATTGTGCGTTGGCAAGGCGGCCTAGGGGGCAACTTAGGGATTGGGGCAGAGTCGGAGTTTCGGCTGTGGCTGGGGGTGTTGCCCGTACCCTGGCTGGCAAGGCACGTGGAGTGTGATCCGCCGTTTTTGTTCGCCGATCTTCAGGTGCAGGGGCCGCTGGTGTACTGGCTGCATCGTCATCGCTTTGAGCCGATCGCCGCTAAATCCGGTATTTCCCGCCCACCGAGCCCTACCCAAACGCTTCTGACGGACGCGATCGAGTACAGCCTACCTGGAGGCTCGGCCACGGAAGCCCTGCTGGAGAGCTGGGTGAATGCACGCCTAGCCGACATGTTTGCCTATCGTCACCAGGTCACCCAGCTCGCCTGCGAGTCGTTAGGGTAAACCCAAATCGGTCACGGCCCCGAGGCTGCTGGACGAGACCAATTTTGCATATTTCGCCAACACACCGCGCCGGTAGCGGGGCTCAGGGGCTTGCCATTGGGCGCGGCGGCGATCGAGTTCATCGTCCGAAACATTGAGCTGGAGCAGGCGATTGGGGGCATCGATCGTAATCGAATCTCCCGCTTGCACCAGGCCAATGGTGCCACCCACAGCGGCCTCGGGAGCCACGTGGCCCACCACCATGCCGTAGGTACCGCCCGAAAAACGCCCATCGGTAATCAGGCCAACCGTATCGCCGAGGCCCGCACCGATAATGGCGGATGTCGGAGCGAGCATTTCGCGCATCCCAGGGCCGCCCTTGGGGCCTTCGTAGCGGATGACCAGGATGTCACCAGCGCTGATTTGTCCGTCGAGAATGGCCTTGAGGCAGTCTTCCTCGGCTTCGAAAACGCGAGCCGGGCCGGTAATCACCGGATTTTTGACACCGGATATTTTGGCGACAGCGCCTTCGCTGGCGAGGTTGCCCTTCAGAATCGCGAGGTGACCTTGGGCATACATGGGGTCGTCCCACGGGCGAATCACATCTTGGTCGGGGCGCGGTTCGGCGGGGATGTCGGCGAGTTGCTCGGCCACTGTTTTACCGGAGATCGTTAGGGTGTCACCATGAAGTAAGCCGTGACTCAAGAGCATTTTCATCACCTGAGGGATTCCGCCCGCTCGGTGCAGATCGGTAGCGACGTAGCGACCACTGGGTTTGAGATTACAGAGCACCGGCACCCGTCCGCGAATGGTCTCAAAATCGTCAATCGTGAGCGGGACGCCGATGGTGTTGGCGATCGCCAACAAATGCAGCACCGAGTTGGTCGAGCCCCCTACCGCCATAATCACCGCGATCGCGTTCTCAAACGCCTGCCGTGTCATAATCTGCTTCGGCAACAGCTGGTTTTGAACCGCCTCCACCAGAGCCTTGGCCGATTCCACCGTACTATCGGCCTTTTCGTCATCCTCCGCCGCCATGGTCGAGGAATACATCAAGCTCATCCCCATGGCCTCAAAGGCGGAGGACATCGTGTTGGCCGTGAACATGCCGCCGCAGGAACCTGCTCCAGGGCAAGCGTTTTTTTCGATCGCCGTCAGGGTTGCTTCGTCAATCTTGTCAGCACTGTATTGACCAACGGCCTCAAAGGAGCTCACCACCGTCAAGTCTTCACCGTTGTAGTGACCCGGCTTGATCGTGCCGCCGTAGACAAAAATCGCGGGGATGTTCATGCGGGCGATCGCAATCATCGCTCCCGGCATATTCTTATCGCAACCGCCGATCGCCAGCACCCCATCCAGGCTTTGTCCCTGACAGACCGTTTCAATCGAATCGGCAATCACATCCCGAGACACCAGAGAATATTTCATCCCCTCGGTGCCCATGGAAATCCCGTCGCTGATGGTAATGGTGCCAAACACCTGGGGCATGGCACCGGCGTCGCGCAAACCGGCCTCGGCCTTGTCTGCCAGTTTGCCAATGCCCATGTTGCAGGGGGTGATGGTGCTAAAGCCGTTGGCAATGCCGATGATGGGTTTATTGAAATCGTCGTCGCCAAAGCCCACAGCCCGCAACATGGCTCGGTTGGGCGATCGCTGAACGCCCCTCGTAATCGCTTGGCTCCGACGGTTGCTGGTTTCCGACATCGATCTCTTCCTCAGTCCCGCTTGACTTTACCCTTCATTCTCTCAGAATCCTGGCAAAATCCAGGACGGCGATGTTCTCCAGCAACCTTCTTCGGCAACGTTACTTTCGCCAAGCCCTTCGGACAGGCAATCCCTCAGTTCGGAATTAATCCGTTTGCAATCAACCCGTTTGCCATCAACCCAGGTCGGTGGATGTCGTCGCATGGCCCTGGCCCAGATGGGCTTGGGCCGAAGGCAGCGTGTCAGTCAGCGGAGAGGTTTCGCTAAGCTGCTGTCTGGCCTCGTCGATCGCCTGGTTGAGCTGAGCGATCTTTGCTTCCAGGCTATGGCGGGCTTCTTCAATGCGTTCTTCTGAAGAAAACGGAGCTGCGCCAGCGTCACCGCCCGACATCCAGCGACGCCCTCGGCGGCGCGGCTCAGATTTAGCGTCGGTTTTGGCGGTATCTCCGTCTTTCCTAGCAGCATTTTTTTTGCCCCTATCTTGGCCTTGACCGGAGCGGGAGACCAGCGTTGCACCCAAGACACCGCCGAGTACACCGCCCAGCAGCGCCCCCACTACAAACCCACCTGCAAAATTGTCGCCGTTGCTCATCATGTTTCACCCCTGTGGCACAGCCTGTTCAAGTTTATTACGGGCGCGCTTCGAAATGCGCGATTGGAAAAGTGTGCTTACGAGAGGGAGGCCTCAGGTGCCAAAGGTGCGATCGCCCGCATCGCCTAACCCCGGAACAATGTAGCCATTTTGATTTAAGCCCTCATCAATCGTCGCCGTGTAAATCGTCAGGGCCGGAAACTTCTCACTCAGGCTCTGGAGGGCCGGAGCCGCCGCCAGCACACACACCACCCGCATCAAGGCCGGATCCGCACCCCGCTGAATCAGTTGCTCTAGAGCCGCCGTCAAGGTGCCACCTGTCGCGAGCATCGGATCCAAAATCAAAATACGAGCCTGGGGGTCGAGGCGATCGGGCAATTTGTTCAAATAAAATGAGGGCTGCAAGGTCTCCTCGTCACGGACAATACCCAAATGATAAATCGACGCCAAGGGCAACAGGGTTTGCGCGCCGTCCAAAAGACCCAAGCCCGCTCGCAAAATCGGCACCACGACCATCGGCACATTAGGGTCAATCAAAGTCGCGGGGCATTCGGCTAAGGGCGTTTGCACCTGAGTCTCGACGGTGGGCATCCATTCGCGAATGGCCTCATAGGTCAGCCAGCGGCCCAACTCCACCATCGCGGTTCGGAACAGCGCCGAAGGCGTGCCCACATCACGAGACACCGCCAACCAGTGGCGAATTAACGGATGGGGGGGGACATACACACGCAGTTGCAGGGCCATAGAATTTGAGTCCAGCCGTCACATTTAACAGGTTTGTTTAATCGACAAAATCGATGATTTCAATCATCATAAGCGCTCCCTGATACTCGTTGGACATTTCTGGACTTGACCGATCCAAAAATAAAACGATTGGCTGATTTAGGACACGCTACCCTTAAATAGAACTCCCGCAATAGAACTCCTGCATGAAGGGGAACAGCTCCCTCATCCCCCAGCCCCTCGCTCCCAAAAGGAGGAGAAGGGGAGCAACTTCAAAGTCCCTCTCCCCCAGTGGCAGAGAGACTTAGGATGAGGGGCTTGACTTGTGCAAGAGGTCTAAATAATCAATTGCAAATGATTCTGGCCTAAGTTCATCCTCGTTCCGCGAGTCGAAGCCGTTGCGAGGCCAGACCCTGATGAACAAACTTTTTCCCTCGGTAGACTTGCATGAACAGCGAACAGCTCGGACGATACATTGATGAAACCAATGGGATGAGTAAGCCCTGGCTTTTAGTGCAGTTGCGGCTCAAAAAGCTGCAAGAGCGGCGGGAAGACATCACCCAGGAGGCCTATCTGGAGGCTCTAGCGGATATCCACCAGGATCTGATGAAATTGGGTGAATGGTGGACAGGGCAAGAGCGGGAGGTCTTTGGCCATGACGTCTGAAACCAAGCCTGAAGTTAAACTTGAGATCAGACCTGAAATCAAGCCTGAGATTCAGGCCAAGATTCAGCCAAGTCTCACCGCCGAGACCGCACCTGGGAACCAGTCCGAGGCTGGGGTAGAGTTTCGGGTTTCGCTGTTGATTCGGCTGACGTTGCTATTGCTGTATGGTGCACTGACCCTGCCGTTGCCGGTGCTCGCTGCCGTTACCGGTGCGTTTTCTCCAAGCGTATTGACGGTGGGGTTGGGACTGGGGGCGATCGCCCTCTACGCCGCACTGACCGAACGCGTTGTTCTCACCGAGACGCACATTCAGCTGACCTACGCAACCTGGGCCAAGCTGCTGTGGCGGCGGGGCTGGTCACTCCCCTGGGCAGACATCGCCAGTCTCAAACCGCGATCGACGGGTCAGGGCGGCATTGTGTACTATTTCTTGAGCAAATCTTCAGACCGGGCCTTTTTGCTACCGATGCGTATGGCCAGATTTGCTCGCTTGGTCAGCCAGGTCGAAGCCAAAACAGGCCTCGATATGCGAGATGTTAAACCCCTGGCTCAGCCCTGGATGTATTGGATTTTGCTGGGTTGTACCGGCCTGTTGCTGTTGGTCGATGCCTGGGTGCTGTGGATGGGGTTAACCCAGGGGTTTCCGGTCTGATGGTGCAGGTCAATCCGCTGGATTCGTCAGCGCCCATCGAGCTGCTGCTTCAGCTAGACCAGGTGACGCTGCAGACCCGGCGAGGCGATGTGTCGCTACTGCAACATATCTCCTGTTCCTTGGGCGCTGGGGAGTGGGTGCTGCTGGTGGGAGATGCGGGTTCTGGGAAGACGCTATTGTTTCGGCTGCTGACGGGGCTGTTGTCCCCCACCCAGGGCAAAATTTTGCTGCAGGGACAGCCGCTCGCGCAATGGCCAGGGCCGGAACTACGTCGGCGGGTGGCGTGGGTGCCGAGGCTGCCGAGGCTACTGGGGATGTCGGTGAAGGAGGCGATCGCTACCCCCTCCAGCTTCAAACCCTGCCCGACATAGAGATTCAGCGACGGCTCGACGCGGTCTTAGCAGCCATCAATCTGCCCTTAAATTGGCTGGCCAAGGGCGAGTCTGAGCTTAATCTGGGACAACAGTGGCAGGTGGCGCTGGCGCGATCGCTCGTCCTTCAGCCCCAGATCCTGTTGTTAGAACTGCCCATCGCAGATGGGACAGCCCGTACAACCATACCCCAAGATACCGTTGCAGCCATTGTCCCCTGCCTTGAGGCTTTCCAGGCCCAGGGCGGAAGTCTAGTCATGGCGAGTCGATCGCCCCTGGCTTGGAATATTGCCTCCGACACCAAGGCAAAAGATACCCCAGCCCTCACCCCGGCCCTCACCCCGGCCCTCACCCAACGATGGCACTTGGATCGTGCAGCCCTGCAATCCCTCAGCAGCAAAGAACCCTGGCCGGCTCAGCAACCAGCCGGGGAAATGGCCCAGGAAACCCAGGAGAGCTGGGGAGATGAGGAGGAAGAATGGTGAAAGATCTCAGTTTTGAAGGGTTTAGTGCGATCGCTACTGCGATTGCCAACGCGGTGCAGGGGGAGCAGGAGCCAACGGCGACTGCCCCGCAGGCGCGACAGAACTCGACACAATCGGAGCAATCGCCTGCTGAGCCAGCGCCATTCGAGCGGCTTCTCCCCCCTCAACACCATCTAAATTGAAGCGATAGCCGACATTGCGCACCGTCTGAACCAGGCTGGGTTGGCGCGGGTCAACCTCCAACTTTTTACGCAGCGAGAGAATGTGCGTATCCACCGTCCTGGGATTATCAATGCCATCGGGCCAAGCCCGCTGCAAAATATCCGTCCGCGACAGCGCTACCCCCCCAGCCTGAACCAACACATACAACAAACTAAACTCCTGGGGCGTCAGGTCAATATTCTGGGCCGACAGACGGACATGACGTTGGATCAAGTCCACTTCCAAATCCCCATAGCGCAAGGATGCGGGCGGAGCAGAAGAACGGGTTCGCCGTACCAAAGCCTCCACCCGAGCCAAAAATTCCTGCATCCCAAAGGGTTTGGCGAGATAATCATCCGCTCCGGCCCTTAAGCCTGCTACCACATCCGATTCCGTACTTTTTGCCGAGAGAATCATCACCAAGGACGAAGTGTTCTCACAGAGCCAGTGGCAAAGCTCGAGGATAGAGCCGTCCGAAAGCTCGGAATCCAGAATCACCAGACTGGGCGATTCGCTTCGCGAAGCTCCAAAGGATCGCGACTTGACCTGCTCCATCGATTGACGGGCTCCTGTCGCCTGGAAGACTCGGTACCCTTCTTGCTGCAGATGCCAGCTTAGGAGAGAACGTAGGTGAGAATTATCAGCGATCAGCTGTATTTGCAAAGAAGTCACAAAGATACGCCCACAGAAAATTCGCCTTTCCCAACTGAATCTTGATGCAAAACCCCGGCACAACCCTCCTGCTACACGATTTTGCGACGCGATTCGAAATCTGGCCCAGTTTAAAATTCTGTCCAGAACCATAACGCCGCCAGCTCGTAAAGCAACGTTAACAAATATCTGTGCTTGGCGATTGTAACTGTGGCTACTTGTATGAACTTCTTAGTGATTATTCACAGCGACCCATCCGATCCCTTCGGGATTCTGGGCAAGCGCTCCGAACGATTCGCAGTACAATAAGGGAGCAGCTGCAACCGAAGGCAACGCAACGAATGCAACACCAAGGCAGACATTGCTCGCCCAGGTCGTCTGTTCCCGGCCTTTCTAAAGAGTACAAAGCTTAAGGTTTTGCCATGCTACAAAATGCCTCTGTGATTCGCCACTATCAGAAGCTAACTGACTCTATGGTTGAACTGTGGGAGCGAGGCTATCGCTCTGATGACCTGCGCCTGTTCATCGACGGTTATCTGGCTGCCCTTAAGGTCGCTGACACGATCGAAGCCTTTCATATTCATCGTCTAGAGGAAGAAACCATGCGTTTTCTCTACGATCCGGCGAATTTTGAGATTCCTCAGCCTCAACCCCAACGCGAACTGGAACGGCGCTATTTCTAGCGCTAATTTTTTGTGGGGAGTTGCGCGGGTATTGTCTCGATTTTTAACTCGATTTTGAACCCGAGCAGTCGCCGCCGAAACCACGCCCTGCTGACTCCGGTCAACACCCTTGAGCTGATTTCTACGTAAAAAATATCTTCAAAAGAGTATAATTGCAAACCGTGAAAACACGTTTTGCCTGTTCCGATCAAAAGGCTCCCTCCGCGTAGTAACCCAGTGTAATTACGCAGAGGGGGCCTTTTGCCGCAGGTTCGTATGGGGAACCTCGTTGTTGAGTTCTGACGGCTGCAAGTCTAGGAAGCCAAGGCGACTTCGACTTTTTGTTGGAGTTCTCCGCTTTGGTAGAGCTCGATCATGATGTCGGAGCCACCAATCAGTTCGCCGTTGATGTAGACCTGGGGAATGGTCGGCCAGTTGGAGTATTCTTTAATGCCCTGGCGGATCTCGTAGTCTTCGAGCACATCGCTGGTTTCGAAGGGGACGCCCAGGGTACTGAGAATTTGAACAACATTGTTGGAGAAGCCACACTGGGGCATTAGCTTATTGCCCTTCATGAAGACCATAATCTTGTTGTTTTGGACTAGGTTGTCGATTTTGGCTTTGACGTCTGGGTTCATGGGGAATTGGGGAGGGGGTGAATGGGGAATGGGATGGCTGGGCGGAGCTGTTTATGGGTTGGCCGCTGCCCAGGTATTTGGGGTGTAGGTTTTGAGCGCGAGGGCATGAATGGCTTCACTGGCCATGGCACTGTTGACGGCACCGTATACGAGCTGGTGCTGCTGAACCAAGGACTTGCCTTCAAACGCTGTCGAAATCACGGTGACCTGGAGGTGGTCGCCGCCGCCGGTGAGGTCTTGAACCTGGACTTGGGCGTCGGGGAGTTGGGTTTGAATCATCGTTTCGACTTCTTCGGGCCTGACCATGGGTTTGGCTTCCGTCCGCTAGACGGGGGTGACGGCTCCCCTATTGTACGACGTGGGTCTTCCCAGAGAAATCCTTAGAGAATCTCGAGGACAGCTTTGGGGGAGAGTTTATCTTTGAACCAAATGATCGGAACGGTGACTTGGTCAAGTTTAACCCCCGCTTTTTCGAGGTTAAGCCGTTCGGAGATGGCGAGGATGAGGTCGTCTCGACCGGATTGGCGCACTTGGGAAAATTTTTGCGGAGGTATTCGGGTCGCCAGTAGCCGACGATTTCGAGCAGGCGCGATCGCCCATCTGGATGCACCAACCGAAAATCAGGAATCATCACACTTCCCGGAATGGCGATCAAATCCACCTCTCGTTCCAGCCGCCACTCGGTTTTGAGTTTGTCCCAGCGCTTGACAAACGATTCTTCCAACATGCTGTCGTAGGTTTTGCCGGGGGGATAGTGGCTGACCAGGCCACAGTCTGCGTTGAGCGTAAATTGTCCGGGGCGCAATTCTTGGGTATAAAAATCGCGCCGCTGGAGCTTGGCAGTCAGGCTCCAGCGAGTGACGTGGAGCAGGGCCGGGAGCAGCTTGGCGAGGGAAAGCCCGTAGCGGGTGCTGGCCTTGAACAAGCTGGTGGGGCCATCGACGGTGATGGTGAAGCCTTGGTCGGCGTCGCCTTCGATGTAGGCCATCAGCTGGAAGAGTTTGAGATAGCGGAATAGCAGTTTGTATTCGCCGGGGTCGTTGCGATGGGCATTGAGGACGACTTGGGTGGCCTGGTAAAAAATGCCTTGAACCTGGGAGAGGTTGTAGCGGTGAAGCAGGGCTTCGGGGCCGGGGGGTGCGTATTCGGTGAGGATGCGGTTGCTGGGGAGGTCGGCGTAGAGGCCGCTGCGGACTTGCTCCAGGAGAACTTCAGTTGCGGTTTCTTGGCTGAGCTGTTGGGCGATCGCCGCCAGGGTCTCTTCGGTTTGCTCCGGACTCGCCGCTGCCTGCGCAGCCAGGGCAAACACCCGACGGCGCAGCTCGATGGGGTCGAGCGGGCTGACTTCCTCGAAGGTACAAAAGCCCTTGCGCAGAAGGTGGGCGAGGCCGCGTTTGAATTTGTAGTCAGCGGTTTCGCCTTCGAGTTCGGCGAGGCGCTGGTCGAGTTCGCCCTGGGTTTTGCTGCGGTATTCGCCGAAACAGTCGATCAGGGCCTGGGCGATCGCCCCATGCTCTCGATCCAGCGGCACCCGCTTCGGCGTAATCGTCTCGCCCGATAGCCGATTAATCAGCAATTCGCTCGGCAGCATTTTAGGTTGCAGGCCCCCCGGAGCTCTGCTCCTGGGATAATCCCAACGCTGCGGCCAGCCGCTCAATTTCGATGTGGTCACTGCTCATTTGCGAAATGCACTGGGCCTTAACCTGTTCGTGAAAGCGCACTTCTCCAAAGGCTTTTTCGATGATTTCAACCGTGCTGAGGGTGTCAAGATCGACGGAAATGATCGGGATTTCCATTTCCTCGGCGCGGGCGACAATATCGGGGCGGGGTTCTACACTGCCCGTGAGGATCAGACACTGGGTCGAGGTTTCGAGGGCAGCCAGTTGGAGATCGGCGCGATCGCCCCCCGTCACCACGGCCATATTGTGACCCTTGCGAAAGTATTCCAAGGCCGAATTGACATTCATCGCGCCGATGCACAAACTCTCGACCATCAAATTTTGACGCTCGGGCGATGAAATCACCCGCGCATTCAGCCGACGCACGAGCTCGGCTACGCTGACGCTGCGCAGGAGTTCGCTGTGGGGCACAATGCCAAAAATGCAAATGCCCCGTTTTTCTAGGGCAGGCTTGATCGTGAATTGAACGGTGTCGAGGTGCTCCGTGGGGACATCGTTGAAGACGACACCGAGGACACGATCGCCCAGCCGCTGTTGCGCACCCAAAATCGAATCTACGCTCCAAGGCTCACTAAACCGACTGACCAGCAAGACCGATGCATTCAAAGCCTCGGCGATGTGCCCCAGGGACAACTCAAACAAATAGCCCTCATCCAAAGTTCCGGGGCCTTCA
>JAAUOP010000277.1 GCA_012034805.1 Synechococcales cyanobacterium CRU_2_2
GGGCGGAGGTGGGAAAGGGAAACGGTAATCGCTCAAGATGAACACGAACTCCGCAAGACCGCCCCCACCGAAAGCACAGGGCTTCCTGTCGTGAACGGACTTGCGGAGTTTGGATCACGTTACCGGGCGAAGTCCGCCATCACGGCCGGGGCCGCGGCGTCGAATCCGACGAAGTCCAGCATCCCCGGCGTCGGACGGGTCAGCGATCGTGAACTTGTTCGCGACCATCCCGACCACGGCCAGCTTCGCCGGCGTGTTCCTGACCGTGCTGGCTCACACCGCGCTTTACGTGTTCTTTTCGCTCTACCTGGTCGAGCTGGGCTACGGCAAGACGGCGATCGGGCTGTTGTGGGCGGTGGCTGTGGCCGTCGAGGTGGTCTTTTTCTGGACGCAGGGCCGCTGGTTTGCCCGTTGGGACGCACAGGTCTGGCTCGTTGTCGCCGCGGCCGCATCGGTGCTGCGCTTCGCCGCCATCGCGATTTGATGGGCTGACGCTTGGACGTCGTCCTGGAACCACTCGGCAGGCAGCACGATCGGTCGAAATTCTCGTGTGGGCAAGCCGAGCTTGACGACTGGTTCCGGCGGCGGGCAAGCCAGGACGAGCGCCGCAACATCGCGCGCGTGCCGAGCTACGGGGCCAGCGTGCCGCCATCGGTCGCTACGCTGACTGCGCGGTCGTATCGCAATCCCGCTCAGGTCGCTGAGGGCGGTGTCCTTGTCGTCGGTGCGTCGTCGAGCGGCACGCAGATCGCACATGAGCTTCAGCGCGCTGGGCGCATGGTCACGCTCGCGGTTGGCGAGCACATCCGCGCACCGCGCCTCTACCGCGGCAGGGATCTCGAATGGTGGATGGACGCCGCCGGTGTGCTCGACGAGCGCTACGACCAGGGCGAGCGCTGGTACCGGTCGCACTTCGCGAGCGCGATCCACCGCCAGCGGCTGGAGCAGCGACTGAGTCAGGCTTTGAGCCCGGAGTTCGCCCAGCTCCCGCCATCGATTGTAGAGCCGCTAGACCGGGACGCTTGGATTCTGGGGTTGGAAGCGGCGATCGCAGAATGGCCCTAGTCGCCTGGGGCATCAGTTCTGCGATCGCCCATGACAATCATCCCGCAGGCCCCGATTCTGCTGCGCCCTGAACATAGCGCTTGACCAACTGAATTACCCGCTCGGAGTCCACAGGCTTGGCCATAAAATCCGTAGCTCCCACCGCCTTGGCCCGCATCCGATCCACGACGCCATCATTGCCCGTCAAAATAATCACCGGGATTTTCCGCAGGGATGCCACCCGGCGAATCTGGCTGCAAATCTCATAGCCATTGGCCACTGGCATGATCAAATCTAAGAAAATTAGGCTGGGCCTGTGGCGAATCAAACTGGGCAGGGCCTGGATAGAATCCTGAATACTGCGGCAGCGGTAGCCCGCCGATCGCAACGTCTCCTCCAGGATGTAGCAAATCTGGGGGCTGTCATCGATACAAAAGACCAGGGGCAGTTTCTCAACGATCTGGCTGGGAACAGGCTGATTCGACCCGGCATCGGGACTCTCCAAATCGGGAAAGCTCTTGAGGGCAACCAGATCGTGGCGCATGTAGTTGACCAAGCTGCGGCTCAGGGTCTCCAGATCATGGCGCATGATCACGGTTAAATCCCGGAAGGACAGCCTGCCTTTGAGCAGACTAGAGAGCACGCTATAGGTTTTGGGTGAGGTGACCTGTTCCAGACCGGCCTGATTTTTGACGATCGGGGCCAGGTTAGGGGAGATCTGGCCTAGGCCCAGGGCCTGCCAGGCCGCCAGGGAAGCCTGGGCACGGCCCAACAGCTCCGCCAGGCTGAAAATCGCCACGGGCTCACCCAGGCGCGGTTGGCGATCGGTGGTGTGGGTCAATGCTTCGAGCTGGGGTGCAGCCTGAAGAATGTCAAACAGCACCTCCAGCAGGGTCATTTCCACGAGGGCCGTGGCATTCTCGCGGCTGATCTGCTGGCGCTTCAGCATGACCGTCAGCGCCAAATATTCCCACTGTTCGGAAATATCCTTCTCCCGCAGTTGGACTTGGGTGGGCGAAAGCTCGGGACAGAAGCGTTTGAGGGCTCGCTGCCAGCGGCGAAACCGGTGGCCCCCGCCCCCGCCCCAGACCAGCCGACCGACGCGAAAGTCGATGAACCAGTTCTGGTCAATACTTTTGAGATAGATTCGACCGTTTAGCTCGGATTGGGCGATCGCCTGAATCTGGGAATCAGAGCCTCTCTGGAAATCCCATCGCTCAGGGTCAAGGTTTTGTTTGCAAGACCATTCATGGCGTTGATTTTCGATTCAACAGCAGCAAGCGGTGCAAACCCTGACTCGGCTCCCTGGGCAGATGCCGGAATCTCTTGACTCCCAAGGCATCCAGCCCCAAAACGCTGGCTAGAAAATATTCAGCGCGTCGTCAACAGGCGGTCGATGGACTCTCCGTCCTAGCTTGCCCAGTCGGTCTAGGGGAATCGACGTTCCCCAGCCACACCCAGACTGGGGCTTTAGGTTGCGCCCAAGCTTGGCAGCAATATTCCACCTTTTGCAACAGTCCGCCCCGCAAAACAAAACCCCCACCACACTGGCAGGGGCCTTGCTTCAACCCGTCAATCTGACCTTTTTACCCTGGCACTACCCTGGCACTACACAGCTACCGCTGCAGAGGCCGCCGCCGCCTTCAGCACCTCAACTTTATCGGTCTTTTCCCAGGGCAGGTCCAGGTCATCGCGACCAAAGTGGCCATAGGCCGCCGTGTCCTGGAAGAACCGACCACCACGCTTGCCGGGCAGACCCCGCAGGTCAAAGGTCTGGATGATGCCCGCCGGACGCAGCTCGAAGTTCTCCTCGACCAGCTTCAGCAGCAGCTCATCGGACACCTTGCCCGTGCCAAAGGTCTCCACCAGCACACTGGTTGGCCGAGCCACGCCGATCGCATAGCTCAACTGCACCTCGCACTTGTCCGCCAGGCCCGCCGCGACGATGTTCTTGGCCACATAGCGACAGGCATAGGCCCCGCTGCGATCCACCTTGGTGGGATCCTTGCCCGAGAAGGCACCACGCATGGCGGGAGTAGCCCCCGTAGGTATCGACGATGATCTTGCGACCCGTCAGGCCCGCATCGCCCTGGGGACCACCCACCACAAAGGTGCCCGTGGGGTTGACCAGGTATTTGGTGTTGTCATCGGGCTTGATCTCCAGGTCGGCAAACACCGGCTGGACGACCTTGGCCCAGAGATCCTGCTTGATCGCCGCTAGTACAGCTTTCTGCTCGGTCTGACCATTGACCTCGGGCTCATGCTGGGTCGAAACCAGGATCGTGTCGATGCTGACGGGCTTGTCATCTTCATAGACCACGGTCACCTGGGTCTTGCCATCGGGACGCAGATAGGTGAGTTCACCGCTCTTGCGCGCCGTTGCCAAGCTGAGGGAAATCCGGTGGGCCAGACTGATGGGCAGGGGCATCAGCTCGGGGGTTTCGTTGCAGGCAAAACCAAACATAATGCCCTGGTCACCTGCGCCCACAGCATCCAGCTCATCCTCGGACAGGCTGCGCTGCTCCAGGGCGCTGTTGACGCCCCTGGGCAATGTCCGGGGACTGTTC
>JAAUOP010000278.1 GCA_012034805.1 Synechococcales cyanobacterium CRU_2_2
TTGAGCGGGGCGTTCCCGTCACCAAGCTAGAAGAAGCGAAAAGCGATCGCAAGCAAACCGGCACCTCCATCTCATTCTTGCCCGATCCACAAATTTTCACCACCGGGACTGAGTTTGACTATAAGACTTTAGCGAGTCGATTTCGAGAGCTGGCCTATCTCAATGCTGGCGTTGAGATGACCTTCACCGATAAACGTCTTGAGCTGCTGGGGCTAGAGGAACCCCATATCGAGACCTATCGCTACGACGGCGGCATCAAAGAATATGTCGAGTATATGAATCGCGATAAAGATCCGATTCATGAAGAATTGTCTATGTCGAAGGTGAACGCAAAAACGTTCAGGTGGAAGTGGCACTGCAGTGGTGCCGAGATGCCTACACCGACACAATGCTAGGGTTCGCCAACAATATTCGCACCATCGATGGCGGCACGCACCTCGAAGGACTCAAGACCGTCCTGACCCGCACCATGAACACCATTGCCCGCAAGCGCAAAAAGCTGAAGGACAATGATGCCAATTTTGGGGGCGAACATGTCAGAGAAGGGATGACCGCTGTGATTTCAGTAAAAGTCCCAGAGCCAGAATTTGAGGGGCAGACTAAAACGAAGCTAGGCAACACTGAAGTACGCGGCGTTGTTGATTCGCTGGTGGGTGAAGTGCTCACCGAGTATCTAGAGTTTCGTCCCAATGTCGTCGATGCCATTTTAGATAAAGCGCTACAGGCCTTTAGCGCAGCCGAGGCGGCTCGTCGCGCTCGTGAGCTAGTGCGCCGTAAGTCGGTACTGGAATCTTCTACGCTGCCCGGTAAGCTGGCAGACTGTAGCTCCCGCGACCCCAGTGAATCAGAAATCTATATTGTTGAGGGCGACAGTGCGGGCGGCAGTGCCAAGCAGGGCCGCGATCGCAGATTCCAGGCCATCCTGCCGTTGCGGGGTAAAATTCTCAAATTATTGAAAAAACAGACGACGCCAAAATTTACAAAAACAACGAAGTCCAGTCCCTGATTACCGCGCTAGGGCTAGGGATTAAGGGCGAAGAATTTGATCTTTCGCAACTGCGCTACCACCGCGTCATTATTATGACCGATGCAGATGTCGATGGCGCACACATTCGGACATTATTGCTAACGTTTTTCTATCGGTACCAGCGTGCCCTGCTAGAGCAAGGTTATGTCTATATTGCCTGTCCGCCACTCTATAAAATTGAGCGGGGCCGTTCTCACTATTATTGCTATAGCGATCGCGAACTGCAGACCCTGGTCACCAACGAATTTCCAGCCAATGCCAACTATACCATTCAGCGTTTTAAGGGCTTGGGTGAATGATGCCGACGCAGCTTTGGGAAACCACAATGGATCCTGAAACGCGCACGCTCAAGCAAATCGATATTGAAGATGCCGCCGAAGCAGATCGGATCTTTACGATTTTAATGGGCGATCGCGTCGCCCCTCGTCGTGAATTTATCGAAACCCACGGCCCTCGCCTCGATCTCGCTGAGTTAGATATTTGAGGAGCGCTTGGGGTCTGATTTGGTCTACCTTTCGACTAGCCGTAGAACAAACAACAAAGAAACGGTTCGACACTCTAGAAGAGAAAGTCGAGCAGCGTTTTAATGCAGTGGATCAGCGCTTCAGTACAGTCGAGCAACGTTTCAATCTTGTTGATACTCAATTAGCACTGCTGCAGCAAGGGCAGGAACAACTCAGAGCCTTACTCGACCGAGAGAGAGTTTCTTGATGCCGAAAATGTTGTGACTCACTTAACTATTGTTTGGCCGTTTCTCTCCCACTGGCTTATCTCGTCCTGCCTCTGCTTTGGGCTTCTTCTGCCAGCACAGGCGACAGAACTGCCAGCACCGTTTTCTTCAGCCTCTTTCATTCTTCATTATTTGAGCCCGGCTTTACGCAGGTTCGCCACAAAGCGCTCGAATCGTGCTCGGTCGGCATACGCATTGTTCTGCCTGAACTCCTCTACTGAAAAATGCGGGCTAATCCGCAGAATTTCTGCTGCCTCCGCCCGCGCTTCTTTTTCCTGGCCCATGTCACTATAGAGGTCAGCCAAGTGGAGATGAACAGGCAGAAAATCGGGGTTGAGATTGACCACGTCGGGCGCTTCTCCAGCGGTCACGGCGGAGAGGATCTTGCTCTCCATCGCGGTCCAGGGCACATCCACCCATTTGACTTTGATCTCGGGGTTTTGGGCTTCAAACTCAGCAATCAGGGCGTTGAAGTAATCCGTGAACTTGGGCTGGAGCTGCATGGTCCAAAACTCGACCTCACCGGCTGCGGAGCTGGAGGCCTGGGGGCCACCGCAGCTGGCCAGGCCCGTGCTGAGCAAGCTTCCCGCCACCATGGCTTGAAAAAACCGCTGTCCGAACCGGCGTCGCCCGAATCGTCGATTCCACCGTTGAGATGAAGCCATGGCAGGGAACCCCCAAGCATCTGTTCTGTGTAAGGTCAGCAATCTAGGGTAAACCATTTGCTGCGATCCCATTCCCCCGAGGGGCTTTCCAGATATCCTCATTTCTCCCCAGGGCTCTGAGCATTCCTCTCCGGGCCTGGGCATTCTAGATACAACATCAGCATCAAGACCATCGTGCCGGATGGAATCCCAGGCCCTGCACCCCAGAGCCTAGCCATCCCGCGCCGGGGGTCAACTCAAGGACATCATCAAACCCATGCGGGATGCCTCAGTCGGGCCTCAGCCCCTAGAGCAGAAGCCAGCCTGGGGCAGCCAATTGGTCGGGCTTAGCCTCGATCAATCCCTCGCGCCGCCCCCAGGGGGAGGCCAGGTTTGCGTTCAAGGTAAGGAACAAGCGGCCAGCCAAGGCCAGAAACCAGATTCAGCCAGCGCTTCCCTTGGCGAGCTGCCGACCTTTTGGCTAGACCCAGAGCGGCGGCGGCGGGAGCTGGCGCTGCTGGGAGATTCTGTGGCGGAGCTGTTGCGCGATCGCGACTACAGTTTCATCCTCGGCAGCGCCCCCCAGGACTATGCCCTGCCCGCCTTGCCAGCGGCCTGGGCATTGGCCCAAAGCGCCATCCATCGGCTGCTACGCGCCTGCGATGTGCTCAATCAGGATGGCCTTTCCCTCTATTTGCCCCAGGAGACGGCGGCCCAGGAGACGGCTGCCCACAGGACAGCAGCCCAGGGCGACAGCTTTGCTTGCCACCGCCATGTCACGGGCCAGCAGCTCTCCCAGTTGCTCAGCCAGCATTTACCGCCCCAGCCGATGAACCTGGCGGCAGCCTTGGAGCAGGCCCTGGAGGATCACTATGCCCGCAAGCGCCTGGGCCAAGTCCAGGCCAATGGGGCAATTATTTTGGTGCTGTTCGATGGGGAGCCGACAGAGCAGCGGCGGTTGATCAAAAGCTTGGTTCGGGCCACCTACCACATTGATCAAGCGGAAGAGCTGGGCATTGGCCTGCTGCAAATTGGTGAGAATTCCATTGCGGAGGGATTCTTCAGTCTGCTGGAGCAGGATCTGAAGCTGGCCTGGCCCGGCGCAGTGATTGTCAAGTTTCGTAAGGGTCAATGGTTTGGACCTGGAGTGGGCTGGCGGATTTTGCGGAGGTAGTTAACTTGATGGTGCGGTTGGTGGGTGGAGC
>JAAUOP010000279.1 GCA_012034805.1 Synechococcales cyanobacterium CRU_2_2
GAAGAGGGAAGAGGGAAGAGGGAAGAGGGAAGAAAAGCGAGCCAGTAGGCTTTTAGGCGATTAAAACTTTTGTGAACCTGCCCCTACGAGTTTATTGTGAGTGGTGGAATATTTTAATTCGATCGCGCCCTCCATCAGCCATGAAACGGAACGGTTACTAAAGGTAAAAGCGCTAGCAACAACCAACTCCAAAACCACTTATTCGGCTGAGTAATCATTTTTGTTTCTGCCAAAAGTGCATCAATTCTTTCCTCCAATCTATTCGGTAAACCCGCCGCACCAACAACGCAGGCTATATCAAAATAGCCTTGCGGATAGCTGGCTACCAATAGCAAGGCTTCTGCTAATAACAAAGAATCTACTTGTGCTGACGCTTTAGCATCGGCCCGCAATTCTCGCAGCATGAGTAACTCTTCCCACAAAGCCTGAGTATTCGGCAGCCAAGCTGCTATGTGCCGCAGCCATCCCAGCCAGAAAAACCAGAAAGTATCGCGGTAATAGTAGTGCGCTTGTTCGTGGGCAATTACTGCTTGCAAGCGATCTGCATCGAGGGTTTTCAACAACCCTGAAGTGACGGCAAATTCGGGTTTCCAAAACCAACTACAGCCGAAATAAAGCTGGTGTCTCGATAACTCTGACTGTTTTTCCAGCTATTTTTAGTTGGGAAAACTGCGAATGTGTTTGAGGAATAAAATGCCACTGGCTGCTAGCTTAATGCACCAAAATACTGCTGTTATTAAAAAAGTTACAGCGAGTAAATAGCTCAACCACCCTTCCGCAATGCTGAGGATTTGGAATCCCAGCATTTGTCCCTCAATTCCCATGAATAAAATTGCTGTAGCTGTAACGAGCAATAACAGCGGGGGAAATATAAATAACAAGAGCGATCGCTCCCAGCGTCGAGTCCAATTTCCGCGAGGAACAGACCACCTATATCTCAAGCTGCAAGCTGCAATTAATGCTGCTAAAATTAAGATTAAGTGCATTATTTTTGTTCCTCTCTAGCTTTACGGACAGCTTGAATGCGGAGGGCAATTTCTTTTAATTGTTCGACAGTTGCTCGATCGAGGCTGTCTGCAAATGCTGCGACAATATCGGGATTGCCTACTGCCAGAAATTGCTGCAATCGATCGTAAGCTAAGAGCGATCGCGCTTCATCGCGAGATACTAAAGGTTGCCAAGTAAACGTGCGTTCGCTTTTGTTGCACACCAGCCAACCTTTGTCTGTCAATCGCCGCAATACTGTTGTTACTGAAGCGTAAGCCAACTCTCGATCGGGATCGGACAAAATGCGATCGTGCACGTCTTTTACTGTTACAATTTGTAATTCCCAAACTATATTTAAAATCTCTGCCTCTAAAGGGCCGAGGGAAAGTTGTTTGGGACGGTAATTCGGCAGAGGATTCATGGGATTTTAGATTTTAGATTTTAGATTTTTAGATTTAATTACAGCTCGGGTAATTCTTGCCCGATCTTACATTATTTACTATGGTGATCGACTGTTTCTTTAGAAAAACTTAAACATAAATCGCGTTATTTAATGTTATTCACAAGTTTGACAAGCTGTCATTTGACAATTACAGTAAATAAGTGTAAAAATCGTGCGAACCTTGGCAAACTCAGTATTTTAAGTAATCGTAAATGAAAAACAATTAATTCTCGCCCCTACCGTCGCAGGCCTCGCTATTTTGTGCAGCTATTCGGCAGGTGACAAGCATCAAGCCACCGCTGCAGAAACTCAAGAAGTAGAAATTAAATTCAGCGCGGTAGTAGGCGAAAAACCCTTTTCCTGCGGCGAAACTTACAGCAATTTAGGCGCGCAGGGTGGTAGTTTTACTGCTACAGACTTCCGCTTTTATGTAGCGAATTTGGCATTAATTGATGCCAGGGGCAAAGCAGTACCGATCGCTCTCAAACAAGACGGCAAATGGCAGCATCAAGACGTGACCCTGATTGACTTTGAAGATAAGTCTGGGGCTTGCGGCAATGGCACGGCGGAAACGAACAGCCAGGTGATCGGCTCGGTTCCGGCGGGAGATTACGCCGGCCTCAAGTTCACGCTGGGCATTCCCTTTGGGCTCAACCACATCGATTCGACCCTGGCTCCATCGCCCCTCAACCTGACCTCCCTGTGGTGGAACTGGAACGCGGGCTACAAGTTTGCGCGGGCCGATCTGATGCCTGTGATGGAGATGTCGCAACTGAAGCAGCATGGTGGTGGGGAGCCACGGCGGCGGGGACGCCATGGGCAAAGCCCAGCCCTTCAATATTCACCTGGGCAGCGTGGGCTGTCAGATGGATCGGACCGCAGCGCCCGTGGCCTGCAAGATTCCCAATCGGGTCGTGGTGATGATGGATGACTTTGATCCTGAAACTGATGTGGTGGTTGCGGATCTAGCGGCGCTGCTGAGCAGCACGGACCTGACTGCGGAGAACCAGGAGGGAACGCCCGTGGGCTGCATGTCCTCGCCGAGCGATCGCGATTGCGCTGGCATCATGGCCAATCTCGGCCTGCCCTTCAACGACCAGCCGGTGGCAGCGCAAAGTTTCTTCACTAAAATGAAGTAATCACTCACCGAGGAGCTTTCCTTGATTCGTCGCTGGATACCGCATCGCTGGCTCGCCTGGGCACTGATTGGCACTGTGACCTTCTGCCTGTCCCTGGGGCTGGAACAGGCCCTGGGCCATTCACCCAGCGGCAGTGGTTCGAGCAGCACGGCTATTCCAGCCGCACCCATCGAAGCTGCGGCAGCATCTTCCAGCTATGCGTGGGACTTGCCCGGCTGGGTGCCCCGGCCCTTGGTGCCTGCCGATAACCCAATGAGCGCCGAAAAGGTCGAGCTGGGGCGGCGGCTGTTCTATGAAACGCGGCTCTCGGTCAATGGTGCTTTTCCTGCGCCACCTGCCATCTCCAGCAGTTGGCCTTCAGCGATGGTAAAGCCCGCTCCCCAGGGGCCACGGGCCAGCGCCATCCGCTCAATTCCATGAGCTTGACCAATGTGGCCTACAACACCGTCCAGACCTGGGCCAATCCGCTGATGCAGCACCTGGAGCAGCAAATGCTGGTGCCGCTGTTTGGCGAAGACCCGGTGGAATTGGGCATGGCCGGGAAAGAGAATGAGCTGCTTGCCATGCTGGTCAATGACCCCGACTATCGCCAGCGGTTTGAGCAGGTGTTTGGTCAATCGGAACTGAATCAGGGCGAACCGAACCCGGTCAGCATTCGCAACTTGACCTTGGCGATCGCGGCCTTCGAGCGCACCCTCAATTCCTTCAACTCCCCCTACGATCGCTATCGCTACGGCGGCGACCCTACTGCCATCTCGGACTCAGCCAAGCGGGGTGAGGCCCTATTCACCAGCGAGCGCCTGGAGTGCTTCCACTGCCACAGCGGCCTCAACTTCAGCGACTCTAGCCGCCACGAGCGATCGGGCTTTGCCGAGATGGCCTTCCACAATACAGGGCTCTACAACATTGACGGACGCGGGGCCTATCCGCCGGATGGTACTGGCCTAGAAGCCATCACGCTCAACCCAGAAGACATGGGCAAGTTCCGTGCGCCCACCCTGCGCAACATTGCCCTCACGGCCCCTTAC
>JAAUOP010000126.1 GCA_012034805.1 Synechococcales cyanobacterium CRU_2_2
GCAACTATTCGCTGATGCACTTTCAACTCGAAACGGGACGCACTCACCAAATTCGGGTTCACTGTCAGTTTATGGGCAATTCGATCGTTGGAGATCCGGTCTACGGCTCTGGGCATCGATCGGGGTGAATTTGCCAGGGCAGGCGCTGCACGCTTGGCGGCTGAGTTTGGTGCATCCGATCGGTGGTGAACCGGTGGTGGCGATCGCGCCGCCGCCGGTCAGCTTCACCACGTTGATTGAGTTTCTGCGCCGCCGCCAGTAATGCCGTTCAGGGGAGAAAGGCCTGAGGTAAAATGCTTGAGGGATGGAAATTAAACCCTCCCAATCAGACGCGGGAAAAACCGGACGAACAGCGGTTCGCTCCAGCCCAAACCAGACGAACAGCGGTTCGTCCCTACTCATTTATTTTCATGTGATGCGTATTTACTTGCTAAAAACGACTGTCAAAGTGCGATCGCCACCCTACTGCTTTCCGCTACCCTAGTGCTGGCCAATGGGCCTTTATCCTCGGCGATCGCGGCTCCCCAAAGGGTTGCCCAGGTGAATTCCGCCGCTGCGATCGCCAATCTCCCCCGGCTGGCGGGCAAAGCTACGGTTGAAATGGTGGTCAAGGGCAAAACCATTACGATTGAAGTCGATGGTGTCCAGGCTCCGATCACCGCTGGCAACTTTGTCGATCTGGTGCAGCGGGGGGTTTATAACGGTCTTAGCTTCCATCGCGTGGTGCTCGAGCCGACGCCGTTTGTGGCCCAGGGGGGTGACCCGAAGGGCAATGGAACCGGTGGCTTTGTTGATCCTGCAACGAAGCGCGATCGCAACATTCCCCTCGAAATTCTGGCCCAAGGTGCAGACAAACCCACCTACGGCAGAACCCTGCGCACCAAACCGCCCGCCCTCAAGCACACCCGTGGTGCGATCGCCATGGCTCGCTCCCAGGCCCCGGATTCGGCTTCGTCGCAGTTTTACTTTGCCTTGGCGGATCTCGCGTTTTTGGATGGTAATTATGCAGTGTTTGGCTATGTGACCCAGGGAATGGAGGCGGTGGATGGGATTCGGCAGGGCGATCGCATCACCTCTGCTAAGGTGACAGCGGGCGCAGAAAATCTGAAGCCGTAACAGGGTCACTTCGTCAACTCACTGGCAATCATCTCCGCTTGCTTCAAGACTGTTTCTGTGGCCAGGAGCGTAATGCTTGTATTCCGCCGCATCGATATTCTTGCGCAGCTTGTCAGCAGCCTTCCAGAGTTGTTTTCTAACGGCTCTTCTTGAGTTGCTTTGCTAGATTTAGGTTTGACCATGGTTTTGAGTCTCCTGGGTTTGCTCCCGAATCACGGCGCTCCAGTTGTCGTCTTCCACGGCTGCCGCGAGATCTTGGCGCTGCTCGGCCTCGCTTTTGATGATCTCTTTGCTGAGGGTGCCATCAGCCATGGCGCGGCGGAGTTTGAGTTTTTTGGCTTCGTAGGCTTCGCGCTCGGCGGCGGACATCACTTGGGTCGCGGCGGCTTGCACGGTGCTGGCCCAGGTGCCGTCGAGGTTGCCAGGGGGCGGGCTGGGCAGTGCTGCGATCCATTCGTCCCGCAACTGCTCCATGGCATCGCGCTTGGGAAACTTAAAGGGTTGTAGGCTCATCAGAGCACAGATCGCTTCGCCTTTTTGGGTGAGATGGCTGCGCAGAGAGAGGGCAACATTGCGGGAGTAGCCGATGAATTGGGGCTGGCGATCGCCATCGAATACTGCATAAACCCCCGCCACCTTGACCGCCTGGGCCTCATCGCACCAAGCTTTGAGGTTAACGGGGTCTGCGACGATACGTTCTGCGATCGGAGCGATGGCGATCGCAGCGGAGTGCTCATCGTCGGCGCTGTACAGAAAATCATGCAGACCCTGGTGGGCCTGGGGGATGTTTTGATGCTCAATAGGGGCTGGAGTTTCCGGCGTCATGGGTTTGGCTTTGCTGAAGTGGTGATTCATACGGGTTTATTATGCGCGACTGACCAAGGGAAAGTGTTGTTTGTTGGATTGAGTTTGGAGCAGGGTCGGTATTTTAGGGGTATTTCGCTACACTAGGCGCAAGATGTCTGCTCCTGCTAAATCTCCTACCCACAAAGCTTATGGCGATCGATCTTTTCTTCAGGATCCTGGAATTGTTGTCTGGCCAGCAGATGATTCAGGACAAGCTACAACGAACCGAGCTTGTGATTCGGATACTGAAGCAAGTGGGCTTGGATCCGGAGCATCCGCCTGCGGATTTCGAAGGGGTTTATAACTATGCCTTGGTGGAATATGGCGTGGGTAAACCCAAACCTTGTTTAGAGCTTTTTCGGCAGCGCGAGATTCGGCAAGTGTTTCGGGGTTGTTTTGATCAGGGGGATGGGGGGCGGTGGATTGCCGAGGGAGAGGCATTTTGGGCGGGGTCGGCGCTGGGGGATGCGATCGGGGAGCTGGGGCTGAGTCCGAGGCAGGAACTGGCGGAGTTTGCGGGGGTGTTTTTGAGAGTGACGCGGCGATCGCGGACGCCGAAGGAAACCCTGATGGGGCAGCAGTTGAGGAAGATTGAGCAGACGATCGATCGGCGGTTTGAGCAGTTGGGGGCGATCGTGGTGGAGCAGGGGGCTTTGGCGGGGGGAGCCGTTGAGAAGGCTTTAGCAACCGGGGTAACCTGTCGGGCGGCGGGGTTGGGGGCACAGTTGCGGGAGTGGTTTGAGATTTTGGGCTATCGGTTTGAGTCCTATGAGCGGTGGGAGGCGGATCATTTTGAGTGGGTGATTAATATTCCGGTGCGGCGGGGGCGGTACGATCGCGTGCTGGTGCGCGGGGTGGATGGTGAGGTGGGGGTGCAGGATGTGCGATCGCTGGCTGAATCTGTAACGACACAAAAGGCAGATGAGGGTTGGATTGTGACGGCGCGGCGGATTAGTCAGGCGGCGCGGGGAGAGGTGGAGAAGCCGGAATGTGATGGGTTGGCGGCTTATACGCTGGATGAGCTTTTGGATCAGGATGCGGATTTTTCAAGCTATTTGGATTGGTTGGGAGAAGAGATTGAGCGGCGGCGGATTGAGACGCGGTATGTGCCGTTGGCTTGCACCAAGGAAGAGGTGGACCCGGTGACGCATCAGCGGTTGGGGATAAGTCGCTATGGCGCGGATGATGGCTGGACGGAGGGCTATATCGATCGCTGGCTGGATGATCCGGCGAAGGAACATTTGTCGATTTTGGGGGAGTTTGGCACGGGAAAGACTTGGTTGAGTTTGCACTATGCGGCGCGGGTGTTGCGGCAATATCGGGAGGCGCAAAGTAAGGGGATGAGTCGGCCCAGATTGCCGATCGTGGTGCCGTTGCGGGATTATGCCAAGGCAGTGAGTGTGGAGTCGTTGTTTTCGGAGTTCTTTTTTCGCAAGCATGAGATTCCGATTCCGGGGTATTCGGCGTTTGAGCAGTTGAATCGGATGGGGAAGTTGTTGCTGATTTTTGATGGGTTTGATGAGATGGCGGCGCGGGTGGATAAGCAGCAGATGATCAACAACTTTTGGGAGTTGGCGAAGGTGGTGGTGCCGGGATCGAAGGTGGTGCTGACTTGTCGGACGGAGCATTTTCCGGAGGCGCGGGAGGGGCGATCGCTGTTGAATGCCGAGTTGCAAGCCTCGACGAAGGGGCTGACGGGGGAAACGCCGCAGTTTGAGGTGTTGGAGTTGGAGAAGTTTGAGGATGGGCAGATTCGGCAGGTGTTGGCGTTATCGGCTTCGGAGGGGACGGTGGCGCAGGTGATGGGGAATCCGCAGTTGTTGGATTTGGCGCGGCGTCCGGTGATGACGGAGTTGATTTTGGAGGCGTTGCCGGAGATTGAAGCGGGGAAGCCGGTGGATATGTCGCGGGTGTATTTGTATGCGGTGCGGCGCAAGATGGAGCGGGATATTAAGGCGGAGCGGACGTTTACATCGATGGCGGATAAGTTGTATTTCCTGTGTGAGTTGTCGTGGGAGATGTTGAGTAACGATCGGATGTCGATTAATTATCGGGAGTTTCCCGATCGGATTCGCAAACTTTTTGGTTCAGCGGTTCAAGAAGAGAAAGACTTGGATCATTGGCATTACGACATGATGGGTCAAACGATGCTGATTCGGAATGTGGATGGGGATTATACACCTGCACATCGATCGCTTTTAGAGTTTTTTGTGGCGTTTAAGTTTGCGGCGGATTTGGGGGCTTTGGCTCCGGATTTTCTGGAGTTGGCGCAGATGAAATCGGGGATTGATCATTCTCTAGAGCCGCGTGAGTATACTTGGTCGGCGTACTTTGGTGGTGGGGCTGTTGCTCCGTTGAAAGGGTTTGTGTCTGAGACCTTGGAGGTGTTGCGATCGGGTTTTGGGGCAATGCCGATTAGTCCGGCGATTCTGGAGTTGCTGATCTTACTGCTGGGAGTGAATGCCGAGTCGGCTTTATTCGATACAATCGCGCTGACCCGTCATCAAGATCAGTCGGAAGTTGGCTGGATCGGGGGCAATGCGATCACGGTAATGGTGCAGCAAAACGCCGTATCGCTGATCTCCAAGGATCTATCCCACACTGTACTTCAAGGTGCCGATTTTACCAATGCCAATTTGCGGGATGTTAATTTAACTGCGGCTAATTTAGCGAAAAGTACGTTTACTCAAGCCTTTGGAACGGTTTTGTGTAGTGCTGTCAGTCCGGATGGCATGCTGTTTGCGACCGGAGAAGCCAGTGGCAGTATTCACCTCTGGTCGATGGATCTCAAACAGCGGGTTCAGCTCAATGGCCATGGGGATTGGGTCCGATCGCTCACCTTTAATGCCGATGGCACCAAGCTGATTAGTACCAGCAGTGATCAAACGATTAAAATTTGGGACATCACGACGGCAACTTGCATTCAGACATTAAGCAGCCATCGTAATCGCGTTTATGCGGCGGCGATTGCACCGGACGATCGTATCCTGGCTAGCGGTGGGGCCGATTGTACAATTAAGATCTGGGATTTTGCCACGGGGGAATGCCTGCGGACGATTACGGGCCATACTGATAGCGTCTGGTCAGTGGGATTTAGTGCCGATCCGCAGGTGATTATTAGCAGTAGCCGCGATCGGACGATTCGGCTATGGAACTGGGAAACGGGGGAATGTCTCCAAACCATCGCTGGCAACTTCAAGCGCGTTAGTTTTGCCCATAACTTTGTCCGCATGAGTCTAGATCGCAATCGCATTATGTTTACTGGTGATGATACGATTCAAATTTTTGATATTCAAGTGGGGGAATATGTTCATAGCCTCGCCGGTCATACCGCCAAAATCCTTTGCCTCTCCCTGTCACCCGACAAACAACAGCTTGCCAGTAGCAGCTATGACCAGACGATTCGGATTTGGGATCTCGCCACTGGTCAGTGCTTGCAAGTATTCGATAAACATACTGATATTATTCGATCGGTCACCTTTCACCCGAATGGCAAATTCTTGCTGAGTGGCAGTGACGATCGTACGATCGTGCTTTGGGATTTGGACTTGGGTACACCGATTATGACGCGGTTTGGGCAGGTGAATGCGGTGAATGATATTTCCCTGAGTCCCGATGGCCGGTATTTAGTCAACACTAACGATGATGAAACGATTAGCCTTTGGGATCTCGATCGGGGCCAATATCTTCGGGCATTTCAAGGTCATCGACGCCGGATTTGGAGCGTCGCAATTAGCCCCGATGGGAAATACCTCGTCAGTGCCAGTAGCGATCGGACGATTAAGATCTGGGATTTTGCCACAGGGGAATGTATTCGGACGATTGATTGCATCCGGTCGATATTTGGCGTTGCAATTTCTCCTGATTCGAAGATGATCCTCAGTAGCGGCAGCGATCTCCAAACGATACTGTGGGATTTAGAAACCGGTGAATCAATCCGAGAAATCCAAACGCGGCATCGACAAGTCAGTGAATCGGGGGCGATCGCGTTAAGTCGGAACTTCATTGCTTCTAGTTCACAAACGGATGTCAATCTTTGGTCAAAGGCCACAGGAGAGAATTTAATCACCTTAAGTGGACATCAAGGATCAATCTGGGCGATCGCGATTGCCCCGGATGAGACTTGGCTAGTTTCTGGTGCATTTGATACCACAGTTAAACTTTGGGATATTCCCACGGGGGATCTACGGTTCACGCTAGAAGGCCACACTGACAGGGTTCGATCTCTCGATATCAATGTTGATGGCAATTTAATTGCGAGTGCTGGTGATGATGCCGAGATCCGTCTTTGGTCGGCTAAAACGGGTATTTGTCATACTATTTTAACCGGACATCAAAGCCGCGTTCGAGTCTTGGCTTTCCATCCGAATGGTCAATGGTTAGTGAGCGGTAGCTTTGATGAAACAATTCGGGTCTGGGATATCAACACCGGCGAATGCCTCAAAACATTGGTAGCAAAACTTTATGCCGGTATGAACATCACCGGAGTCAAAGGCTTAACCCCCGCCACGATCGCCTCCCTCAAAGCATTGGGCGCGGTGGAGAATGAAGAATGAGGAATGTAGGATTGACTAAAACAAGGAGAAATATCATGACCACGACGATCGACATTGGCACCCTCATCACCACAACCCCTGGCATTCACAATGGCAGCCCTCACATTATCGCTAAAGGCGTAACCGTCCGCCGCATCGTCACCTGGTACAAACGTGGTCTAAACGCCGAAGAAATCACTGATCGTATCGGCACTCTCACCCTCGCCGAAGTCTATGCCGCCCTTGCCTACTATCATGCCAACACAGCCGTGATTGAAGCCGATTTAGCTGAGGAAAAAGCAGAAGCCGATCGGCTAGAAAAACTTCACACCCAGAGCGCAAAATCATGAGTCAAATTCGCCTCTATATTGACGAAGACTCCCAAGATACAGCACTCTTGCCGGCATTACGGGCACGCCAAATAGACATCTTGACAGTACAAGAAACAAATACCTTTGGCCTGCCTGACATCCAACAGCTTCGCCTCACCACCCAACACGATCTGGTTCTTTACAGCCACAACATTCGCGACTTCTGCCAACTTCATGCCGAATTTCTCACGAACAACGAGAATCATGCAGGCATTGCTCTCCTGGCACAGGATTATTCTATTGGCGAGCAAGTCCGCGCCATTCTCGAATTCACATCCGCGAAAACAGCAGAAGATATGCAAAATCAATTGGAATTCCTGAGTCAATATATTCGATAATTCTGTTGAGCAAGGCATGAACTACACGGTCGTCAAAGGCTTAACCCCCGCCACCACGTTGGCGAAGCCTCTCCCCAGGAGAATCGCCTCCCTCAAAGCCTTCGGCGCAGTGGAGGATGAAGAATGCACAATTGAGAATTGACGAAAACAAGAAGAAATGTCATGACAACCCCGATCGACATTTGCACCCTCATCACCACAACCCTTGACATCCACAACGGCCTGGGCAATCGCACATTTTTCAAAGACTCACTCCCGGTTTTGGGCGTCACCCTCTTGAGAATCCCCATCGTCAGTCTTGGAGCGATCGCGCACCCCGCGCTCCAGCCTCCTGACCCCCACCAACACCCACAGCACTAGCACCACCGCGATTACCCCTAAGCGCCATTGCCCCGTGCCCGCCGCCACGCCCAGGGCCGCCGAAATCCACAGCGAAGCCGCCGAGGTGAGGCCATGGATGCGATTCAAGCCTGCCTCGCGATTCCCGTGCAAAATTTCACCCGCACCGAGAAAGCCAACGCCCGTTGCGACGCCCTGGAGTGCGCGGCTGAGGGCTTCGGCTGAGGGGGCAGTGCAGTTGAAACTAAGGGGGACAAGCACAAAGAGAGCTGCTCCGAGGCTGACGAGCATGTGGGTGCGCAGGCCAGCGGGCTTGCGGCGGTGCTCGCGCTCTAGGCCGATGATGCCGCCCAGTAGCAGCGCGAGGCTGAGGCGTCCGAGCAGCAGTAGGCTTTGGTCAGGACAGATGTTCATGGCCCTATTCTAATTGGAGGTCTAATTGGAGGCCTGACATCCGCTCAAAATCGTCTTTTGGTCAGAACAGTGACTCCGCTGGGATAGAAGCTGATTTGTCTTGGGCAAACTAGACTCACAAGTCAACGCATGTAACAAAATGCGTATTGCAGAAAATGCGCGTTACAGAAAATGCGAGCTACAAAAAAGTAGCTCTCAACCCGCCGTGATCCCCCCTCATGGCGCGATTCGACAGAGAACGATTTCTAACTTTGACTCAGTTTGAAGTTGAAACACACGTCCGTATCTGTCTGGATCAATCAATCAACCAAGTGAGGGGACTAGCACTGCGATGACAAGTGATAGGGTGGCGCAATTTCTGGCCGCTGCTGAGCCGGAAACTCCGTTTCTGGTGATTGATCTGGAGGCGATCGCGCAAAAATATCAAGCCTTGTGCCAGTTGTTGCCCAAGGCTCAAATTTACTACGCGATCAAAGCGAATCCAGAAGCTGAGGTTTTGAACTGTTTGCAACAGCTCGGCTCCAATTTTGATGCTGCGAGCATTTTTGAAATTCAACGTTGCTTAGAAACCGGTGCCCGACCCGAGCAGATTTCCTACGGCAATACGATCAAAAAAGCCCAGGATATTGCACAAGCCTATGCACTGGGCATTCGGCTCTACAGTTTTGATAGCCTAGCAGAACTGGAGAAATTAGCGATTCATGCGCCCGGTGCTCGTGTTTACTGCCGGTTGTTGATTGAAACTCAGGGAGCACAATGGTCTTTGGGACGCAAGTTTGGCTGCGAGCCAGAGATGGCCTATGATCTGTTGGTTCATGCCCAGAGGTTCGGATTAGTGGCCGATGGCGTGGCATTTCATGTAGGTTCTCAGCAAACTGATCCGTTGCAATGGGAGCAGCCCATTCGATTGGCTGCTGAGTTGTTTGAGCGCCTCAAGCAGGTGGATGTGCATTTGAATCTCCTCAATCTAGGCGGTGGATTTCCAGCCCATTATCGCTCGCCAGTTCCCGAGGAAATCACCTACGCTGAAAGCATTCAGGCTTCGCTTGCTCGACATTTTGGCGCGGAGCTACCGTTAGTTATGTTGGAACCTGGGCGATCGCTCGTGGCAGATGCTGGGGTTTTATACACAGAAGTGATTCTCATTGCCAAGAAATCCTATGCAGATGATCTGCGCTGGGTGTTTCTTGATGCGGGTAAATTCAATGGTTTGATTGAGACCTTAGGAGATTGTATTCAGTATCGAATTCTGGTGGATAAATCCGATGAGTGGGGAGAGACTGCTTCCCTAGGTGAGATGAATTCGGTAATTCTGGCTGGGCCAACTTGTGACAGTGCAGACATTATCTATGAAAAAGCAGACTATAAGCTGCCGCTGGGATTGAAGATTGGCGATCGCCTCAAAATCCTCAGTACAGGAGCCTACACTCACACCTATGCATCCGTTGGCTTTAACGGATTTCCACCGCTCAAAGTTTATTGTGTTTAGTCGATTGTTGCAGGAGCCAAAACACGTGTTCTTATTGTTGGCTGCGATCGCGGCATTGTTCTATACGATGGGGGGGATTTGTATGAAATTTTCGGTAGGTTTCTCGCAGCCACTTCCCACCGCTATGGCATATTTGCTGTTTGCGGTGGGGGTGAGTTTACAAATTTATCTCATGAACAACACCCACATGGGTTCAACCTACGTATTGGTGCTGGGGTTGGAAGCGGCCTGCGCTGTCATGGCCAGCCTGCTACTGTTCAAGGAAACTTACCCGCCGTTGACAATGGCGGGCATTTTCCTCATTGCCGTGGGCGCGGCGTTGCTGCGACTGGAAGTTTAATCAAGTTGATCGAAGCATTGATCCATGCAACCGCCGTTCGTCCGGGTTAGATTGCGGGCGATCGCCAGTTAGGCAAGATGAGTGCTCCAACCGCCACCCAGGCCGCCAGCACCAGCGTGAGACCGCTGTAGGGTACCAGTAACGCGACCACGGGCAGAATGGCTCCGCCTAGGGTGAGGGCGATCGCCGTTCCACCTTTCCCCTGGGGATGCCCGAGTCTCCAAGCAAATAGCAAGAGTAGTGGCAGCAACAGTCCCCAGGCCAAGCGGGCATCGAACAGGCGGCTGGTGTAGGTGAGGGTGAGTAGGGTGGCGAAGAAGAGGGTGGTGGCGATCGTCGTATCGCGCAGCCGCATCGCCACTGCCAAATACAGCAACAGCAGCCAGCTCAGCAGTATCCCCGGTGCTAGGAGCAGCACACGAGGTAGTACTCCTGTATTTTGAAGTCGTTGAGTAGATGTAAATACACCAAAGGGATTCTGGACGGAGACATTCTCCGCAAAGGCCCAGGTAAACTGTTTGCCCTGATCCACATCTTTGATCTCCGTGGGTACAATACCGCTGGCAAAATCAGCCTTGGGAAAATTGGCCAAAATCGTCAGGCGCAACTTCGACAGCACGCGGCCACCTGCGCTGTAAACCCAGCGGGTTCCACCCTGGGCCCGGTACGACACCTGGAACTGGGTGGACTCTCCCGGATTGAGCCGCAGCGGAAAGCGGTATTCCCCTTGGTTCTCGGGGGCGAGGGGCTG
This sequence comes from Synechococcales cyanobacterium CRU_2_2, assembly GCA_012034805.1. Classification (GTDB taxonomy): domain Bacteria; phylum Cyanobacteriota; class Cyanobacteriia; order PCC-9006; family JAAUQQ01; genus JAAUOP01. Next base: position 10,540 of record JAAUOP010000126.1, read on the forward strand.
ATTGTCTCGGGTGACGACGTAGTCTTGCAACAATGTGTAGCCGTAGGGCGGAGTGGGCTCAAAAAAGAAGTCTTCGGCGACGCTGAGGGTGTTGGTGATGCTATAGACCCCCTGAAATTTGGATTGGTACGTCAGGCGATTGGTGGCCGGGTCGGTGGTTTGCTCTAGGGCCACGTCTACCTGGGATTCCCTCAGGGGCAAAAACTGGTCAATGTCTTGCAGTCGCTGAATCTCTACGGGCTTGCCGTCAATGTAGTTGATGTCGGTGTAGGGTTTTTGAATCACATAGCGCAGTTGTGGGGCAGACTGCTCGAGCCGATCTCCGGCGACACTGCTGGTGACTTGGGCAATTTTGGCTTGCTCCCAGTGGTGATAGCGATTGGCCAGGGTCGAGCAGGAGAAGAAGAATCCGGTGAGCAGCAGAGCAATCAGAACAGCGTGGCGCAGGCCACCGAGGAGTCTGCTGTAGGTGAGCCATTCTGTGCGGAGCCAGGGTGAGGGGCTGCGATCGAGATTCTGGCTAGCCTCGCGATTGGAATCTGGGTTTGTTTCTGCGTTGCTAGGGCGATGGGGTGCGTTGTCGCGATCGGCAAGGTTGGCCAGGGCCAAAGTTCCGCCCAACGCCAAAATGACCCAAATCATACTTTTCAAACTTTGGAAACCCAAGCGACCCAAGTCCAGCAGTTCCTGGGGATGGGTGATGTCCGGCACGGTTAAACCTGTCTGCGCAAGAAGGGACAGCATGGGTGGAAGTTTCCCTGGATGGAAGTGTGTATAAATATATCGATACCGCAACTTCTAATCTCGTGAAGTGTAGATGGACCGCCGCTCGTCCAGGCTAGGTGATATGCGTCCGGGCTACTTTCGTACCTCAGTAGATCGAGAACGTTCGTTATCGTAGGGTTAAATGCCAGTGACGATCGCACCTGCAGCCCAGTTCCGCTGAATTCTGCAACCCATACTGGTTTCCGATCAACATCAATTGTTCTGAGCTAATCATCATGACTGGGCATGGAGTTTGGCACCGCCCAACAGACATATCTATATTAAATATTACTACACTGGATTCTAGCCAGAATTCGCAGAACTGATCAGCTTAGAGTGAGTCTGGGCAGAACATATTGGTTATGATAAACCAGCTTTTACTGACCTATTTCCCAGCACGATTCCTTAGCGCGATTCCTTAGCACCCGACTAACGCACTTGACTAAGCCAACGCTTGACGCTTCCTTAAAAAATCACCCGATGATCGGCTGGCGCGAATGGGTCGCCCTGCCAGAGCTCAAGATTAACCGCATCAAGGCCAAGGTTGATACCGGAGCCCGGTCATCTGCCCTCCATGCTTTCAATCTCAAATCGTTTCGCCGGGATGGGATAACCCTGGTGCGGTTTGATATCCATCCGCTCCAGCGCAGCAAGTCCAACTTGATTACCATCGTCACCGAGTTGATTGACGAGCGTTACGTGCGCAGTTCCAATGGAAAAAAACAGCTTCGTCCTGTTATCCATACCCCCGTTGCTCTGGGTGCTCAGCAGTGGCCCATTGAGTTGACCCTCACCGACCGAGATGCGATGGGATTTCGGATGCTGCTGGGGCGACAGGCGATTCGAAAAAGGTTTTTGATTGACCCTGGTCGCTCCTATTTGCAAAAGTTAGTGCAGTCCAAATTGCCCACTTGACCGCCATCCTCTCGGTAAGTATTTATACTCCTCCATGAAAATTGCGATTCTTTCCCGCGATCCTTCCTTGTATTCCACCATTCGTCTCAAGGAAGCTGGCGAACAGCTTGGTCATGAAGTTCGCATTATCGACCATATGCGTTGCTACATGGATATCACATCTAAAAATCCGAAGATGCTCTATCAGGGGTCTCCGCTGGAGGGGATCGATGCAGTGGTGCCTCGCATCGGTGCCTCCAAAACTTTCTACGGCACGGCGGTGGTACGGCAGTTTGAGGTGATGGGGGTGTTTGTGGCGAATGATTCCCAGGCGATCGCCCGGTCTCGGGATAAGTTGCGATCGCTACAAATTTTGGCCAAGCAAGGTCTCGGTTTGCCGGTGACGGGGTTTGCCCATTCCACCAAGGATATTGATGGGTTGATCGACATCGTTGGGGGTGCGCCGTTGGTGATTAAATTGTTGGAAGGAACCCAGGGCATTGGCGTAGTCTTGGCCGAGACGCGGCAGGCGGCTAAGTCGGTGATTGAGGCCTTTCGGGGCTTAGATGCCAACATTTTGGTGCAGGAGTTTATCAAGGAAGCCGGTGGGGCCGATATTCGCTGTTTTGTCGTCGATAACAAAGTCGTTGCGGCGATGAAGCGCCAGGGGGCACCGGGGGAGTTTCGCTCTAATGTTCACCGGGGCGGTTCGACCAATGCGGTGAGGCTCACGGCAGCGGAGCGCACTACGGCCTTGAAAGCGGCTAAGGCGATGGGTCTCAAGGTGGCTGGAGTGGACATTTTGCGATCGAATCGTGGCCCTTTGATCATGGAGGTCAATTCCTCGCCGGGGCTAGAGGGCATTGAGAAAGCGACGCAAATCGATATTGCGGCCAGTATTGTTAAATTTATTGAGAGTAATGCAAGTCCAAATATGCCAGCCCAGCGGTCTCGCAGTGCGGTGCAGCATTAGAGAGCCACTTCAAAGTCCCTCTTCCCCGGTGGGAGAGGGGTTTAGGGTGAGGGTTTTGGTTTGTGCAAGGGGTCTATTGATTGAAGGAAAATGATTGCAGGTGAATTTATGGCGATCGCTGCTGGGTGATTCCTGCGGAAGCTCGCGTAGCGATCGTCTCAAAAAAGATCTGCCGGGCCGGGGCCATCACCGCATCGGGGATCGTGCTCAAAAAGGCTTTGATCGCTTCTGGATCGCGGGGATCAATCGGGTCTGCCTTGGTCAGTAAAAACAGCCAAATAATGTGCCGACCCCAGAGGTCTTCGGGCGAGCCTTGCAGGAGCGCTTCGTCGAGTTCCTCCGCGTATTTGGCGGCAACCCAGGCCAGGAGTGGTGCGAGCTGTTGATGATTCATGGACAAAAACCG
>JAAUOP010000280.1 GCA_012034805.1 Synechococcales cyanobacterium CRU_2_2
ACGCCGCCCGCTGGCGGCAACGCTGAAAATGCCAATGAACCCCGCGTCCTAGTGGCAGAGGTCGAGGTTGCCGGGGTAGCGGGCAACCCCGAGGAAGATCTCCTGCTCGATGCCGTCTATGGAGCCATCCAAACCCGGCCCGGCCAGCCCACCACCAGCACTCAACTCCAGGCAGACCTAAATGCCATCTTTGCAACGGGCTACTTCAAAAACGTCAACTTCCGCCCCGAGGACACTCCCCTGGGGGTGCGGGTGGTCTTCTTGGTGGATCCCAATCCGCTCCTGACCCAGGTCCAAGCCCTCGACACCCAAGTGGCTGCCCAAGGAAGTAATCATCAAGCCTTCGCCGATCAGTACGGACAGACCCTCAACTCTCAAAGATCTCCAAAACGGCGTCCAGCGCATCAACACCTGGTACCAGGACAATGGCTATGTATTGGCCCAGGTCGTGGATGCCACTCAGGTCTCCGATGATGGCATTGTCAACTTGGTGATTGCAGAGGGCATTGTGGACAGCGTCACGGTGCGCTTCCTCGATGCCGAGGGCAACCCCCCAGAGGCTGGCCAAGACCCGATTCGGGCCGCACTAAGGACTACATTGTGACGCGGGAATTCTCCCTCAAGCCGGGAGATGTCTTCCGTCGCAGCCAGGCCGAGCGAGATCTCCAGCGGGTCTTTGGTCTGGGCATTTTGAAGATGTGCGCCTCTCCCTCGATCCTTCTCCAGAGGATCCGCGCAAGGTTGTGGTCGTGGCCAATGTGATTGAAGCCCGCACTGGGTCGATCGGAGCCAGCGGCGGCGTCAGCTCCGCCAGCGGCCTATTTGGCTCCTTCAGCGTCGGCCAGGAAAACTTCCGGGGTCGCAACCAGAAGCTGCGCAGCGAGGTCACCCTGGGCCAGAAAGATTTTCTGTTTGATCTAAGCTTTACCGATCCTTGGATTAAGGGGGATCCCTATCGAACCTCCTACACGGCGGATGTCTTCCGTCGCCGTTCGATTTCCCTTAATTATTCCGGGGGCGATCGCGATGTCGATCTACCCAACGGCGACACCCCCCGCATCCTGCGCCTGGGCGGGGGCCTGCGCTTTCCCGCCCCCTCTCCAAGAACGTGTTTGAGCCCGCGATTTGGAATGCCTCCGCTGGGCTCCAATACCAGCGCATTTCGATTCGCGACAGCGATGGCGACCGCCAAAGCCAGGATGAGTTTGGCAATGACCTGACCTTCAGCGGCGAGAGCGATGACCTGATTTTGTTGCAGTTGGGGGCCGCGCGCGATCGCCGCAACGATCGCCTCCAGCCCACCCAAGGCAGCATCACCCGTTTCAACATGGACCAATCGGTTCCCATCGGCAACGGCAGCATCCTGCTCAATCGCCTACGGGTCAACCACAGCCAATTTTTTCCCGTCAATTTCCTGCGATTCACCGAAGGCTGTCGCAAAGCCGAGCGCAGCGTACGCAGATTGCCCCAAACCCTAGCTTTCAATGTCCAAGCGGGGACCGTCCTAGGAGATCTGCCGCCCTACGAAGCCTTCTCCATCGGCGGCAGCAACTCAGTGCGCGGCTACGGCGAAGGGGAAGTGGGCAGCGGTCGCAGCTTCCTCCAAGCCACTGCTGAATATCGTTTCCCGGTGTTTTCCTTTGTGGGCGGGGCGCTGTTTGCGGATTTTGGCACCGACCTAGGCTCGGGCGATAGCGTGCCTGGGGATCCTGCGGGTATCCGCGAAAAGCCTGGCACAGGCTATGGCATCGGTCTGGGAGTCCGGGTCCAGTCTCCCCTCGGTCCCATTCGGGCGGACTACACCGTGATTTCGGATGATGGGGATAGCCGCTTCCAGTTTGGGATTGGCCAGCGCTTCTAGGACAGCTGTGACATACTCCCGACGCCGACCGCTTAGGCGGTACGGCGCGGGCTTCTCCTCCGAGTTGCCCCAGATTCGCGTTTTATACTAAAACGATGCCAGCCGCCGACAGCAGGATGAACCTGTCGGCGGCTGGTTTTTCTGGGGGGCTGTTAGAAGCTCCCGCTGGGCGCTCAGGAATGGGCCTTCCGCCCGTTTGGGTATTGCCCTAGCCCCAACTATCGATAAGCAAGGGTAATATTTTATACTCTAAAACAAGAAAATTCTGATTCAGCCTCAGTGAGAAGTCTTGTACATTAAAGGTAATTCACAAAAGTGAAAAAATCGCCCAGCTCTTCTAAAGCCCCCAGAGCTGGGCGAATCACCTGCAAGGACAGTTAGCTCATCAACGGCTCTACCCTGTTCGGCAATGCCTGGCACAGTAGGGGGTTGAGTTGCTTTCCTCTTGGCTGTGCTTATTATGTCTCTCCCCCCAGGGAGTCACTATGGCGCAACTACGCATCTTGTTCAATTGGCTGTTTGTCAAGAGTCGTTGATTTACTGAAGCGGCCATTTTTCCAGAGAAGGATAGTTTTTCCTGGGAAGGAGCGTTCGCGCTCCGCCCCAATTTGCTCTTCAATCCGCATTGCAGCAAAAACCCTTTACCATCGTCGCTGCCCAGTCGCCGCTCCCCCGAACAGGCTTCACACCCTCCGTCTTCACACCTTCCATAAAACCAACGCAAAACCCCCACCGCCGACTGCTTGGCGATGGGGGTTCGTGTTTCTGTTTTGCGCTTGGGGCTTGCGCTCAAAAAAGCTCAGTTGAAAGAATCGCCCGGTCCCTCTAAAGCCCCCGGAACCGAGCGAATCACCTGCAAGGACAGTTAGCTCGCGGAACAGACTTGACAGGGGGTTAACCACTGCCGCCGCTGCACCGTTCGCTTTCCTCTTGGCTGAGCCTATTGTGCCCGGTCTGTCCAAGGCATTTCCGGGCGCATCCACCCATTTCGAGATCGACAATCGTCAGGGTTTGCGTATATTCACACCCCGGAGCGACTGGCCTGGGTCAGTTCAATCAAAGCATCCAGGATGGCGATCGCGATCGCGCTCCCCCCCCGCTCCCCCTCGACCATAATCCAGGGAATCGCCGTAGCCTTGAGCCGCTCCTTGGTGGCCGCTGCTGCTCCCCAGCCGGGCGGCGTAGCCACCACCAGGGCAGGCAGCACCTGCTTGAGCTCAATCAAACCCACCAAGGCCTCCAGGGCATCAACAGACTCCCCCACCACATACAGGCCCCTGGGGCAGCGTTGAACCAGGGCCTCCATGCCGCGCACCACCCCCGGCTGTTGCCAGTGGGGGCGAGCCAGGGCCGCCGCCGCACAGTACAGCGGATTGGCAAAGCTTCTGGGCAGGCTCTGGCCCAAGGCTGACTGAATGGCGATGCTATCGACCACCACTGGGCAGCGGGCCGCCAAGGCGGCAGCCCCCGCCCCCAGGACGCGCGGGAGATCTGGAGCTGGGTCAGCAGGGCTGGGTCTCCTGTGGCATAGACCACGCGGCGGACGACTTCGTAAACCGCTGGGGGAACTTCAGTTTCGGGCCTCAGGCGGTGGTCCAATGCGGCCAGGTCGCGGGCCATGCGGGGGTGCCAGTCCATGGGAAATAGAGGTGATGGGGGAGTAGAGGTGGGCAGGGGGCGGGGTTCGGGGGGAGATGGGGAGTGGGGTGGCTGGGTGATGGGCAAAG
>JAAUOP010000127.1 GCA_012034805.1 Synechococcales cyanobacterium CRU_2_2
GGTTCCTACCTTCACCGCCTTCGCCGTGACGGAACTGCTGGAAAACATTTCCCCGACCTTGTGGACTACAAGTTCACGGCTCGGATGGAGCAATCCCTCGACGATATTTCAAACGGTGAACAGGCGTGGTTGCCTTACCTCGACAAGTTCTACCGGGGCGAAGCCGGTTTGGCGAACCAAGTTAAAACCCGAGAAGACCAGATCGACTCCCTGGAAGCTCGCACCATTGACCTATCGGATCTGAAAGTTAAGGTTCGCATTGGCCGCTTTGGTGCCTATCTCGAGCAAGAGGGGGAGCAAGCGGGCGAAACCATCAAGGCTTCAATTCCCAACGACGTCACACCCGCCGACCTCGACGATGAGCAGGTGGAGAAGCTACTGCGTCAAAAACTAGAAGGCCCCGAAAAGCTCGGTTTCCATCCGGAGAAAGATGAACCGATTTACGTGCTCAGCGGCAGCTACGGCCCCTATGTGCAGCTCGGTGACGTGACCGACGAGAACCCCAAGCCCAAGCGGGCTTCCCTGCCGAAGGATATCTCCGCAGAGGATGTCACCCTAGAGACTGCTGTGGCTTTGCTTGCCCTACCGCGCTTGTTGGGCGTTCACCCGGACACCGGCAACAAGATTCAGGCGGGTTTGGGCCGATTTGGGCCTTACATTGTCTATAAAAAGGGCGGTGAGGAAGGGAAAGATGATTATCGATCGCTCAAAGGCGACGATGATGTCCTGACCGTTGACCTGCCTCGTGCCCTGGAGATTTTGGCCCAGCCCAAGCGTGGGCGTGGTGCGCGCAAGGCTAAGGAGCCTCTGCGTGTGGTTGGCAACCATCCCGACGACGGTGAGGCGATCGAAATTTATGACGGCCCCTATGGTCCCTACGTTAAACATGACAAGGTGAATGCCTCTTTGCCTGAGGGCGCGGCGGTTGAAGACCTAGACCTGGACAAGGCGTTAGCGTTACTGGCCGCGAAAGCAGGCACCCAAAAGTCAAAGAAATCAACTGCCAACAAAACGGCTTCTAAAACATCAACCGCCAAAAAATCAACCGCCAAAAAATCAACTGCCAAAAAATCAACCGCCAAGGCATCTAGCGCCGAGGAATCTAGCGCCGAGGAATCGGACACCAAAAAAGCAGCTGCTCAAAAGGCAACCGCTAAAAAATCAACCGCTAAAAAGACAACCGCTAAAAAGACAGCCGCTAAAAAATCAACCCCGAAGACTGCTGCTGCCCAGAAATCAATCGCTAAAAAATCAACCCCGAAGGCTGCTGCTGCCCAGAGATCAAACACCAAGGTTGCTGCTGCTGCCAAAAAGTCCACTGACACTGAAACGACCACAGCAAAGATCACAGATGCCGACTAGCTCACCACCCGCCTCAATCTCGCGTAAATTTTATGGACGTTGCTGATGTACTGAGGATGGCTCAGCAAAAATTCTGACCTGTGCTAAGGTCACAAGCCGTTGTGTGAATGGAGGTTCCTATGTCCAAAAAAGCGATGCCCCAGCACTGATCCTTGCGCTTTTGGTCACGCTTGGTCTCTTGGGAGGTGGCGTTTGGCTGTTGGTCAATCGCTTGGGGGGGCCGCTGGGGCGTGAGCCGATCGCCGGTTCTAACCCAGGACAACCTAGCACTGATGCCGGTGAATCCCAGGGGCTTGGGGCGGTTCAGCCCGCCCCCGCAGGGGGGGTGGCCTCTTTTGCTGCGGTGCAAAACGTCCCTTCTGGCTCGTTTAACTATGGTGGTAGTACTTCCTGGGCACCCATTCGGCTCAGCGTCGATGCCCAAGTTCAGGCAGCTCGCCCCGAACTTCAACTGCGCTATGTCAATCCAGTCGGAAAGTCCGCTGGCTCCGGCACAGGGATTACCATGCTGATCAACAACGAAATTGCCTTTGCCCAAACGTCTCGGCCAGTTACCGATGCCGAGATTCGTGAGGCCCAGGAACGGGGGATCCAGCTCAAGCAAATCCCGGTTGCCCTGGACGGTATTGCGGCGGCGGTGAATCCGAGCCTGGATCTGGCTGGGATCAGTGTTGCCCAGCTGACGGATATCTACACGGGTAAGGTGAGCAACTGGCAACAGGTGGGGGGGCCAGATTTGGCGATCGTGCCTCTGACGCGTTCTGTCGATTCTGGCGGCACCGTGGACATACTGCTTCGGGGCCAGCAGATGGGTAGCAATGTCAAAATTGTTGCTAACACCACAGATGCCTTGCGGGCATTGGCGAATACGCCGGGTGGCATCTACTTCGCATCTGCTCCGGAGGTAGTCCCCCAATGCACCGTTAAGCCCTTGCCGGTGGGATTCCAGTCCGGCAACTTTGTGTCGCCCTATCAGGGAACCTATGTTCAACCGGCTCAGTGTCCCAGCCAGCGCAATCAGCTTAATGTCGAAGCGTTTCGCAATGGAAGTTATCCGCTCACTCGTAACCTCTTCGTGGTGGTTCGAGAAAAAGGTGGCCCAGAGCAGCAGGCTGGTGAGGCCTATGCGAATTTATTGCTGTCGAACGATGGACAAGAGGCCGTGGGAAAGGCCGGTTTTGTGCGAATTCGCTGAGGATATCAAGATTAAACGGGTCGGGGATACCGGCATGTAACCCAGGGTAGGTATCCTGGGTTACATGCTCTAGGATTCAATGCTGGGGCAGGATTTGGGGAAATGGGCTATATGTGGAGACGTGGTGAAATTCCTTGGCGGCATGATATTTTCCATTGTGCTGTTGAGGAATTGAGTTTGGCGTGAACTATAGGTTCATCTTCAAAAGAGAATTTGGCATTGCGACGCAAGATCGCCTCGCGCCTGTTTGAGTCGATCGCACCTATCATTTTGTGAGGAGTATCTATGGCAATCCATTGGCTGCAAGCGCTGGAAGTGGGTAAGTATCTCGTAACGCAGCGTCTCAAGGGCAACAAACAGTTTCCGTTGGTCTTGATGCTCGAGCCGTTGTTTCGCTGCAATTTGGCTTGCTCTGGCTGCGGCAAAATTCAGCATCCCGCTGAAATTCTGAAGCAAAACTTGAGTCCTGAAGACTGCTTTCGGGCGGCAGAGGAGTGTGGCGCTCCCGTGGTTTCGATTCCGGGAGGGGAGCCGTTGCTTCACCCCCAGATTCAAGAAATTGTCGAGGGTTTGGTTGCACGTAAAAAGTTTGTTTATCTCTGCACGAATGGTCTGTTGCTGGAGAAAAGTCTTGAGAAGTTTACGCCTTCGCCGTATTTTTCCTTCAGCGTTCACCTAGACGGCCTCCGGGAACAGCATGATAAATGTGTCGATCGCGACGGCGTGTTCGACAAGGCCGTTTCTGCCATTCGCGCGGCTAAGGCTCGGGGCTTTCGCGTTACGACCAATACCACTGTGTTCGAGGGCACCCCTGCCGCCGAAATCCAGTCATTTTTGACTATCTGGGCGAACTGGGCGTCGATGGCATGATGGTGTCGCCGGGCTACAGCTACGAATGGGCACCAGATCAAGAGAACTTCCTCCAACAGGAAAAAACCAAGGCGCTCTTCCGTGAAATCTTGGCTCCTTACAAAGCGGGCAAAAAGAAAAGTTGGGTGTTTAACCACAGTCCTCTGTTCTTAGATTTTTTGATGGGTGAAAAAGACTATGAATGCACGCCTTGGGGCAGTCCAAGTTTTAGTGTGTTTGGCTGGCAGAAGCCTTGCTACCTGGTGAATGAAGGCCATTATTCCACTTTTCAAGAGCTGTTGAATAAGACCGAATGGAGCCAGTATGGCCGCAAGAGCGGTAATCCAAAATGTGCGGACTGTATGGTGCATTGTGGCTATGAACCGACGGCGGCGTTGGATTCGATGGAGCCTAGCAATGTCGGTCGCTCTTTGGCCTCGTTGTTTGGTTAGGGCCTAGGGCGATTTGTTTTAGAACGATTTGTTTCAGAGCTAATTTCACCGGAGTTGAACTTGTGTTCACTCCGGTTTTTTTGTGGGGACTTGGCGCGTCGGTAATCTTTTTCCCGGTAATTAAGGAATAAGTGTTTCGGGAACGTTGTTATTAGGCAGATTAATCTGGGCCGGCAATGGGCTTCGTTAGATCTTAGTGGACTTAATCTTTATGCGAGTGGTGAAGACAAATCGGTTTGTGCCTCAAATACTGAGTGGATTACTTGTTCTGGGGGCCAGCAATCTAGGGCTAGGTGCCCTAGCCCAGGAGTATCCTAGTGTTGTGGGGCTAATTCCTCAAGGCGGTTCTCAGGCGACTAGCGTTCAGACTCGCACAGAAGCAGCTGGCCCAGAAGCGAGCCCAGAAGCGACAGGCCAAGCTGAGGCCCGTTTGGTGCTCTCGCTCTCCGAGCGGCGGGTGCGCTTGTACCGAGGCGCGATCGAGGTGGTGAGCTATCCTGTCGCCGTCGGGAAACCCAGCTGGGAGACGCCAACGGGTGAATTTCAGGTTTATCAAAAGGTAGTTAATCCCACCTGGCGTCACCCCTGGAATGGATCGCTGGTGCCGCCGGGGCCGGATAATCCCCTGGGCGATCGCTGGGTTGGGTTTCTCGATCGCGGTCAGGAAGCCTTTGGTTTCCACGGCACGACGAACGAAGCTCTAATTGGCGAGGCCGTGTCCCATGGCTGTGTTCGCATGAAAAATGCCGATGTGACAGCTTTGTTTGAGCAAATTGAAGTGGGTACCCCGGTTGTTGTTCAGCCTTAAACGGTGGGCAATGCTGGGGCAGTCCTCGCCTGAGAAGACACCAGCGGAATGGTTTGGCCGGTTTCGGCGGCCCGACGGGTGGCATCGGCAACTTCTAGGGCATAGAGGCTGTCTTGGAGGGTAACGTAGAGTGGGTGGCCTTCGAGCAGATGATCGAGAACGAGGGCTGTGTCTTGGTTAAAGAGTCCCCGACGACCCCCGACGGCAAGGGGAGACTCGTGACGATCGCCCTGGGCATTGGCACTTAAGAAGCAACCTTGGTCGTTGTCGAAGTGGAGAGCACCGCGATCGCCACTCACCTCCAGCGATCGCTCCGCCTGCCACAGGGCTTCCCCCTTGCCATAGGTGAGCGAACCGAGGACGCCGCTTTCAAAAAAGAGTTGGGCGTTGCACAAACAGGTGGTGAAGTAATTCGGGTCGTCTTCCGCCGTCCAAAACTTGGCTTGGCAACTGACCGAAGCCACGGGGCCAAAGGCGTGGGTGAGTCGATGAATGCGCGACAGAGCGGCGATCAGCGGAAAACCGAGTGCCTGGAAGTGGAAGCTCCAGCGGCGAGGGGCCGGGAATTTGGGGGCAAGGGTTGCATAGCGAACATAGCGAGGTGTGCCGATGCGGTCTAGGTTTTCGAGCAGGGCGCGATGTAAGCCGCCCAACAATTCAATGTGCTCGACGTGGAGCAGGAGATTGTTGGCCTGGGCTTGTCGCACGAGCGATCGCGCCTGCTCAAGCTCGAGTGCCAGGGGATATTCCACCACAACATGTTTCCCAGCCCCGAGGGCAGCCGCCGCGATCGGGCCGTGGTCGCGGTTGAGGGTGGCGATGATGATCAAATCGAGGTCAGGGCGCTGGATGAGCGATCGCCAATCGGTGGCCACCGCGTCGTAGGATGCCGCAAACTCGGCGGTGCGACTCGGGTCGTTTCCGGCGATCGCGACCAAATCGGCCCGTGTTTCAGCCAACAATGCCTGGGCTCGCAACTTGGCTGCATAGCCCGTACCCACTAATCCGACTCGAATGGAATCGACCATGAAAACTCTCCTCAGCTTGCCTGCATCGGGTTGAACGGCTGCATTGAACGGCTTCAATCTTGCCGCAACACGGAGCGGGTTTGCAACTCGGCGGGCGTGGCGCAGTTCGTGCAAAATAAAACCGTCGTGAGTTCCGCCAGCAACAGCTCAACGAGCTGGTCGAGCGCCGCTTCCGACTCGCAAGCAGCTTGAAGAAAGGGACGTGCTAGGCCCACGAGGTCTGCGCCCAGGGCGATCGCCTTGGCCACCTCCACACCATTGCGGATCCCGCCAGAGGCAATCAACGGCACTGTGGGCGCAACTTCGCGCACCTGCACGAGGCACTCTGCAGTGGGAATTCCCCAGTCGGCAAAGGTAAGTCCCAGCTGACGCTGAATCGGGTTTTCAGCCCGTTCACTTTCGACCTTGGCCCAGGAGGTTCCCCCGGCTCCGGCGACATCGATCGCGGCAACGCCCGCGGCAATTAGCCGCTGAGCCATTGCCCCGGAGATACCATTGCCAACTTCCTTGGCGATGATCGGAACTGGCAGTTGAGCACACAATCGTTCGATTTTGTGGAGCAATCCCTTGAAATTGACATCGCCTTCGGGCTGAATGCACTCTTGCAGCGGGTTAAGGTGCAAAATCAGGGCATTGGCTTGGAGCCCGTCCACGAGTCGGCGGCATTCGTCAATGCCGTAGGTGTAGTTGAGCTGAACGGCTCCGAGGTTGGCGAACAGGGTGATATTGGGGGCGATCGCCCGCACGTCAAACGTACCCATCAGCCCCGGATTCTCCACGGCCACCCGCTGGGAGCCCACGCCCATCGCCAAATTATAATGTTGGGCGACTGCAGCCAGTCGATAATTGATTTGCTGTGCCTGCTCCGTGCCGCCAGTCATCGAAGAAATCAACAGCGGTGACCCAAGGGTTTGGCCCAAAAACTGGGTTTTGAGATCAATCTCATCTCGGTTGAGATCCGGCAAGCAGTGATGAATCCAGCGATAGCGATCGAGGCCATGGGTCACGTCGCGGCATTCGATATTGTCCTGGAGGCAAATGCGAATGTGATCAGCCTTGCGCGCTTGGGTGGTCGTGGGGCCGATATTCGGGGCGCTACTATTTGAAGTGCTGGCGTTTGGGGCGTTGGTGGTATTTGGGGTGTTAGCGGGAGCTGCGGTAGAAGTCACGGCAATGGGCGATAGAGAGTTGTTTCCATTATCCAATACCGCTTCAATCGGAAATTCCCAACGACCTGACGAACCTGAGCGATGGGCCTACCCCCAGGTCAGCTTACGATTGTGTTGGCCCATGGGTCGAAGCGGGGACGGTCAAATTTCCAAACTTAGGCGACCAAAACCCATTTGGGCCTGAGTAGTTCGTCTGGAAATAGGCGACATCTTTGCATTTCTCCTGACGTCGTTCCGGCACCGAACACCGCAACATTACCTTGGATTGGCTGTCTTTGGTGTAGTGATATTGCTCTAACAGCGCTCCGCAAACGGGGCAAGGATGATCGGTAAAGCTGGAAGGATCCGGCGATCGCCCCTGCCCTGCCCCCGGCGATCGCCGATTCCCAGGCAACTCGTATTGCTTCGTACCGGGATTAAGAAACATCACCGTTCCGCATCCAGGTTCACCACATTTGAGAAAGTGATTGGCTTTCATCTTTTTGGATTTCGATGGAATTTTTTGCAACGGTTGGCCGCATTTGGGGCAAGGGTTTTTCGTTGTTTTGGTCGCTTTAGTCGCGTTGGTCGCTTTGGTCACCTTGGTCGCTTTGGACGCTGGAATCACTCTGGATCCTGGAGGCGCTTTGGACGCTGGAATCGCTTTGGATTCTGGAGACGCTTGGACTAGTCTGGAGGGTTGACTCATCACTTCACCCATCTTGCGCTGGGCCTGGGCGATCGCAGGCCCAAAGTAATCTCGATACCAGCCCGTCAAATACAGTTCCCAGTCTTGATTTTCGGATGTTCCTGAGTTGGGCATTGCGATCGCATCTAATTGCGCCTCCATCTGAGCGGTAAACTCCGGCTGAATCAGGTCGGGTAAGAGCTGCTCTAGGGCATGATCCAAATTGAGACCCAGGGCCGTGGGCACCAGCTTGCCCGCTTGCAGTTCGGCATAGATGCGATCGCGCAAGGTCTTGAGCGTTGGTGCATAGGTGCTGGGTCGCCCGATGCCCTTGCGTTCCATCCGCTGAATCAGTTTGGGCTCGGTATAGCGTGGTGGCGGTTGGGTTTGCTTGGGGTCGGCTTGGGCTGTGGCCAAGCTCAAGGGCTGCCCTTTGACCAAGGCCGGCAATTGGGAATCGATGCTGAGGTTATTCCAGTAGCGGGTGTAGCCTGCAAATTCGACCACCTGGCCACGTGCTTCCCAGAAGGCTTCTCCTGGCGGATTCTGAGACGGATTCTGAGACCGATTTTGGCAGTGGGTGACGATGCGCGTTTTGCGCAGACGCACAGGGCAGCATTGGGAGGCGATCGCCCGGTTCCAAATCAGCGCATACAGTTTGGCCTCATCACTGCTCAGTTGCTGGCTCAAGATCTCTGGTGTCCGCTCCACGTGGGTTGGGCGAATGGCTTCATGGGCGGCTTGGGAACCCTTGACAACGCGCTGGCTGGCGGCGCGCTGAGGGAGATTTTCCGGGTCGTGCTGTTGCAAATATTGTTTGACCGCCGCCTGGAACGGAGCGGCCAGTTCGATGGAATCGGTGCGCATGTAAGTGATGTGGCCTGCTTCGTAAAGCGACTGGGCCACTTGCATACTACGCTCGGGGCTGAGGTGGAGTTTGGATCCAGCGGCCTGTTGGAGTGTGGAGGTGATCAGCGGCGGCGGTGGCGATTGGTGTTTGATTCGACCTTCGATCGAGAATACCTGATGGGCACTGGTACGGGCCAGCTCGACGAGGCGATAGGCCTCGGCTTGGCTGTTGATGCGATCGGATTCAGGTTCTTTGGACTCCGGTTTCCCATCAGATTTGCTATCAGCTTTCCCATCAGATTCCTGGCGGCGACCTCGCTAGCCTGGGGTCGCCGCCGATAAAATGCCTTCAAGCCTTCTGAGTAGTGAACCCAAACGCTCCAATAATCTTCCGGGATAAAGGCCAAAATTTCCCGCTCGCGCAAGCACAGCAGATGCAGCGTCGCACTTTGAACTCGCCCCATGGACTTTGCACCATTTTGGAGCGGCCAAACGACATGACGACTGCCCTTATAACCCACGAGTTTATCGAGGCAGTCGCGGGCACGGCCTGCCGCAATTAGGGACTGGTCGAGCTGACGAGGGTTGGCGATCGCCGCCCGCACTGCCGCTGGCGTAATTTCGCGATAGACCACTCTATGGGGCTGTTTCAGCCGCAACGCCTGCTGCAAATGCCAGCCGATGGTTTCACCCTCACGGTCTGGATCGGTGGCGATGTAAACGGCATCGGCTTGCTTCACCGCTTGGCGCAGTTCAGTCAAAATCTGTTTCGCCTTGGGGCTGCGCGGCACATAGCGGCAGTCCACCGTGCGCTCACCCAGGTCAAAACCGAGGGAATCCTCGCCATCGTTCGCCAGCTCGCGCACATGTCCCACGCTGGCCTTGACGATCCAACCTGGCCCTAGGATTTGACTTAGCTTACGGATTTTTCCAGGGCTTTCGATCAGCAGCAAATTGGCCATGGCGGACAAAGGATCGGCGTTGAACAACCAAAGCAATCATAGTTCATTTGAACCAAAATTCGCCAATTCCTAAACCCTAGATCCTAAGGCCTAAAGCAAATACAGCAAAATAAACAGAATAATCCAAACCACATCCACGAAGTGCCAATACAGCTCCGCCGCTTCAATGCCAAACTTGTGCTCTTCGGTGTAGTGACCGGGCGTGCGCGATCGCCACAGCACCGCCACAATCGTCAGCACCCCCACCAACACGTGCAAACCATGAAACCCCGTTAGCACGTAGAACGTACTGGCAAACAAGTTGTCTGTTAAGCCAAACTCTAGGTTGCTGTATTCAAACAGCTGACCCGCCAAAAAATCACACCCAAAACCGCAGAAATCCCAAACCATTTCTGCACGCCTTGGATGTCGTTTTCCTTAATCGAATCCTCCGCCTTGTGGATGATGAAACTACTGCTGATCAAAATCAGCGTATTGATTCCCGGCAACAGCAGTTCCAACTCCGGCATCTGATCCTCTGGCAGCGTCGAGACGGCCCGAAAAGTCAGATAGGCCGCAAAAAGACCCAGAAAAATCATGCTCTCGGCCAGCAAGAACATAATCATGCCGAAGATTCGAAAATCAGGATGCTCGTCGTGGTGGGCGATCGCAGCGGTACTCGCGACATTCAGCGTGGTTTCAGTGTCAACAGCAGAGGTTTGCATAAGCTAAAACAAAGAAAGAGGTAGGGTGCGTTTCCCGCAAAACCGAAAATCCAAAGATTCCTCCAGAAATCAGAAACGCACCAGGTACAAAAACAAAGTACGAAAGCGAAGTACAAAAACGAAATTCAACCCAAACCTAAGACTTCGCCGCCCACAAATCCGAACCCCGAATCGCCCCGATCGACTTACGCCCGGACTTCGTACCATAGGCATAGGGATCCGTAATCAGCGGCGGCTCACCCACCCAGTTCGTCGGAATCGGCGGCGACTCCGTCTGCCATTCCAAACTCAGCGCATTCCAAGGATTGTTGGGCGCTTTCTCACCCTTTACCCAACACCATACGGCATTAAAAATAAACGGCAGCGTCGAAATTGCCAGCAAAAACGACCCGATTGTGCAGATCAAATTCACCGTTGCAAACTGCGGGTCATACTCCGCCACCCGGCGCGGCATCCCTTGCAACCCCAGCCAATGCATCGGCATAAAGCAGAGATTGAAACCCACAAACGTCAACACAAAATGAATTTTGCCCCAGGTCTCGTTGAGCATCCGCCCAACCATCTTGGGATACCAGTGATAGATACCAGCATACAAGCCAAACACACTGCCACCAAACAAAACATAGTGCAGGTGAGCCACAATGAAATAGGTGTCGTGGACATGAATATCAAACGGCACCGACGCCACCATAACGCCGCTCAGGCCCCCGACAACAAACATTGAAACAAAGCCCATGGAAAATAGCATGGCGCTGTTGAGGCGAATTTTTCCACCCCAGATCGTCGCCACCCAACTGAAGACCTTGATCCCCGTCGGCACGGCAATAATCATCGTCGCCACCATAAAGAACATGCGCAGCCAAGGCGGTGTGCCGCTGGTGAACATGTGGTGGGCCCAGACGATCAGGCCCAGGAAGCTGATGGCTAGGGAGGAGTAGGCGATCGCCTTGTACCCAAAAATCGGCTTACGCGCATGCACCGGCAAAATATCCGAGATCATGCCAAACACCGGCAAAATCATGATGTACACCGCCGGGTGCGAGTAAAACCAGAACATATGCTGATACACCACCGGCTCACCACCGCCCGCTGGATTAAAGAAATTCGTCCCCAGCATCAGATCAAAGCTGAGTAGAATCAGCGCCCCGGCCAACACCGGCGTCGAGATCAAAATCAGTGCCGAAGCCGACAGCATCGCCCAGCAAAACAGTGGCATTTGGGTCAGTTGTAGCCCCGGACGCCGCATCTTCAAGATCGTCGTCGAAAAATTCACCGCTCCCAAAATCGAAGACGTCCCAAGCAGCAGCACGCTGACGATCCAGCACATCTCACCCACCTGGCCATTGACCAAACTCAAGGGCGGGTAGGACGTCCAGCCGGAGCCCGGAGCTTCAACCAAGAAGCTACCAATCAGCAAAACGCCTGCGGGGGGAATCATCCAAAAGGCCACGGCATTCAGCTTCGGGAACGCCATGTCCCGCGCACCAATCATCAGCGGCAGCAAATAGTTCCCGAAGCCGCCGGTGCCTGCTGGGACAATCCACAAAAAAATCATCACCGTGGCATGAACCGTAAACAGCTGGTTGTACAGCTCACGGCTGACAAAATCCACCTCTGGGGTCGCCAGCTCGGCTCGTACGCCGACCGCCAGGGCACCGCCAATCAGGTAAAACACAAACGAGGTCACCAGGTACTGGATGCCAATCACCTTGTGGTCTTCGCTAAAGCTAAAGAAGGTGCGCCAAGTCGTCGGCGAGTGGTGCCCCTGCTCCGGAGGCGGAGCAGAACTGGGGAGATTTTCGGCAATGGCTTGGGTCATAGAACAGCTTGGGTCAGAGGAAGAGGAGAGGGCTCGGGAATTAAGACGCGTGTATCTGGTGAATCATCTCAGGTGTCATATCCATGGACATGGCCTCAGCAAAGGGCTCGAGAAATTCACTGTCGGTTTTGGAGGCCGCAGAAACGGAGGCGAGGGCGATCGCCTGGGGATCACCCACTCCCTCGAGCAAGGCCAGTTGCGACTGTTGCCACAGCTCGTAGTCTTCGGGAGTATGGACAATCACCTGAGTCCGCATGGCCCCGTGATAGCTGCCACACAGCTCTGCACAAACGATGGGGTAGGTGCCGGGAACACTCGTGACGAAGCGGAGCTGGGTGGTCTTGCCAGGAATGGCGTCTTGCTTCAGCCGAAACTGGGGAACCCAAAAAGCATGCAGCACATCCTGGGCAGAAATATCGAGCTCGATATCCTTTCCGACGGGAATGTGGAGTTCGCCGCTGATTGCCCCGGTATCAGGATAGGTGAACAGCCAAGCATACTGGAGACCCATCACCTTCACGGTCATGTCCGCCGGAGCCATCTCACCGGGCTTTGCCCCAACCCCTGCTGCGAAGTTGGGCTGAGGGGCCGCGTCTCCACTGGCCTCGGGGCCACTCGCAGCCAGTAGCCCTGAGGTCATGGACTCTGGCTGCATGGCAATTTGGGCAGCGGGTTTGATGTGGCCGCTATGGTTCATGGGGTCGAGGCCGCCCATTTGGTTATAAATTTCGAAGCTGTAGACGGAGATGCCCAAGACCAAAACGGCAGGAATCGCGGTCCAAAGGATTTCTAGGGGGATATTGCCGTGAATCGGCGGGCCGTCAGTTTCATCACCGGGCCGCTGACGAAACTTGATTGCCGCGATCACGATCAGCCCCTGAACCAAACAAAACAGGCCGACAGAAATCGCCAGCATGGCGTTAAAAAGGCCATCCACACTCGCGGCATTGTCCGTCGCCGCAATGGGGAGCAGGTGATTATTTTGTCCGAGCCAAAGACTCAGCAAGGTAATCGCAACCCCGGCTATCAGCGTCAAAATTGTCGTGGGGATATTCACAGCAGCTCTCACCGATCGATGGCCAATATAAGGGTAGTCAGACCCTTGTATTAAGGTAAGCCAGTCTTCCCCCAGCGGGGGGCTCGCACAGACATCCTTAACAATCCATTCGGGATCTTGTTCAGATTTACACCGCGCCGGAGCAGAATGTAGCGCACAGAACGTTTCCAGCCGCCGAGGGTTAAGCAGCTTTTACGTTGGAGCAGCGGACGCCCAACGCTAGATTTTGTTGCAAAACTTTATCAAAACCTCAATCCCAACATCCAATCGACCTAAGGCAACTGCGTTTGAAGTCTTCAAAAAATCAAAAGAATAGGTAGCACTACTCAATTTTTAGGAAATCACTCGCTACAGTGAGTAGTGTTCCACAAATGATGAGCTCATGGCCGAATCACTTCTGCCCCAGTCCGATCTGCCCCCATCCGACCTATCTAGCCCAAACCGTTCTGGGACGGGGCCTTTTCCCTCTGGTCTTGCAGCAAATTTTGCCGTGCTGTTCAAGCGGGTTTTGTGGCTGGACAAAACCGCGACTGAGCAGGTGCAGGGATTGGCAG
>JAAUOP010000128.1 GCA_012034805.1 Synechococcales cyanobacterium CRU_2_2
AATTTGAATACGAAGGCCAGAAGCGTCAAGTCGTGGTCGGATTTGATGTTCGCCCAATCCGGGGCAACCGGCGTCTACCTCAAGACCTACGGACAAGGGGATCGATCCGGAAACGGGGCAAGGGTTCTGGGGGGCGTTGATGGGGCCGTACGAGTTTGAAAAGTTGGTTTAGGGGCTTTAGGAGCTTTTTCGGGGGGACGATTGCTGCGCAAGCTTCCGAAGGAATCGCCTAGGCGTCCGGGGAAGCCGTCAGGTTCACGTCTTCGTAAAGGGTCTCGATCGCGCATTCAAACTCCACAGCCGCTAGGCGCACCACGTCCCCAGCTCCAAATGTTTCATAGACCCAAAACCGCCCCTCGCTACGGCGAAAACATTCCACCTGAACACTGGCGTAATCAATCAACACGTATTCTTGAAGCGTCTCGCTCTCTTGCAGCTGACGAAACTTTTTGCCTCTGTCCCTAGATTCTGTACTGGGTGATAGTACTTCGACGATGAGGGTGGGGTAACGGATGAGCTGGGTTGATGCTCGATCGCGACTATCGCAGCTCACCACCAGGTCTGGATAGTAGTAGGGGCCATCGTCCCGAACCTTCACTTTTGCGTCAGCCAGGTTGATTCGGCAGCCTCGGGCCTTGACGTGGGGTCTGAGGACGGAGAGTAGATTGATGGCCAAATCATTATGGGGCAAAGTTCCCCCCGTCATGGCGGTGATTGCGCCGTTGTCATATTCGTGGCGAAGCTCCTGCTCTGCCTCCCAGGCCAGATATTCTTCTGGCGTCATGGTGACGTGGAATTGAGGGCTAGCAATCATAATCGGCCTCGGGGGTGCGGCGGGTGAATGGGTCTATTATTGCTCACAGACTCACTGCGAACGATCGAACGTTGTGGGTTTCAACGCTGTTGCTAGAATCAATCGCGATGCCGATTCTCAATGCCCCGCCCGGATATCGCCCCCAAAGCCAAGACTGTTCGGTGGCGGCGGATTTGTTGGACTTTTGGTTGCTGCGGCAGCGATCGCCCCAACAACGCCTAGCCATGGCTGCGGCCCTCATGCGCGGGGCCAGACAAATGTCCCTAGAAGCCCAGCGGCAACAAAGACCCGAATTAAATACGGATGAGTTCGCCCGACATCTGGCTCGGTGCTGGCTTCAGGAGGATTATCCTGAGGGCTATTCTCCTTCCGGTTGTGACATGACTTGGATTCAAGATTCTGGCAGCTTGGCAGCCCAGTTACATCGCATTTTTGAGACGCTAGAGATTCCCTATGTCATTACAGGGGGATTGGCGGCCATTGCCTGGGGCGAACCCCGCACCACGCGAGACGTGGATATCGTTCTGACCATCGCACCGGCGGCGATCGCACTGCTGGCGACTGCCCTAGAGGCCGAAGGGTTCTATGTTCCGGGGGTTGAGGATGTCGCCTCGGGTCGGCTCAAGACGCTACAAATTACCCACATGGAGACGATCGCGCGCGCAGACTTGATGATTGCGGGGGATGAGGATTTGGGGTTGTTTGAACGGCGGCGATCGCTAACGTTCTCAGACGCGGGCCAACTCGATTTTGCTTCGCCAGAGGACGTGGTGCTGAACAAGCTAGTCTGGGGGCAGGGCAGTCGTTCCGAAAAGCAGTGGCGCGATGTCTTGGGGATTCTCAAGACGCAGGTCGCTCTCGATTGGGACTATTTGCGCGAGCGGGCAATGGCGATGGCGGTGGCTGATGAGCTGGAACGGGCCAGAGTTGAAGCGGGGACAGGCTAAAGGTATTTGCAAAAGCTCAAGAAAAGACCTAGGGCAGCAGAGTAAAGCTGTGACAATGGGACGGACGAAAGAGGCGAAAGTCTCGCTGGTCAAGCGTGAGAATCCGGGTGAGTCGGTGGCGCTCAGCGATCGCCATCACAGTGGCATCAACAAAATCAATCCGGCTGTCTGCATAGCGTTCCAGAATCTCAGCAGTCCGTAAAATATCTTGTCCCTGCAGTGCGGTCAACCTGAAGCGACTCGCCGCCAGACCCTGCAGAAATGCCACGACGGTAAGATTTCCTGCATCACGACCCAAGAGATAGGCAACTTCTGCAAGGACAGTCTGGGGCAGCAAGATGACTTCCTGCTGGAGGTAAATAACGGTTGCCGCACTGTGGTGGTCGTCAGTTCGATTGAGGAGTGCGACAACGAAGCCGGTGTCGGCTATTGCTGTTTCCATGTCCATCCTGACTCGGATTTTATGCCCTGCTGCAGAATTTCTTCAGCGTCAGCCGCCAGTGTCGCAGAGCCACTGAAAAGACCAATGAGCGGATCCCCCTCTTCTGCCCCCGCAGCAGAAGGCTCAACCATGGGGGCAAGTTTTTGCTGCCGCTGGGCCAGAAACTCAACAAATTCAAAAACAATACGCAGAAGAGAGGGGGAAAATTCGCTCAGACGCCGGTTCAGCCGTTCTTGGAGTTCAGCGTTGGTCATGGGGGGGGGCCTCTCCAACTCGGTTCATACGCTTGATTGTATCCTGAGCCAACCGGAGATGCAGCCATCACCAGGCAGCGGGTGTTAAAACACCCCTCGCAGATGAAACGAAAACACCGCAAACACCCGGTGTCTGGGCGAAGGCAAACGAGACAGTCATCGCGTAGGGACGAACCGCCGTTCGTCCGGCTGTTGCTCTTAGCTTTTACCTAGCAGCTACTCACAGCAAAATAGTACATTTGTTCCAAAAATCGACTGCGCTGCGCGCAGAGGGCAAAAAGGCAAGAGGGCAAAGGGCTAGGTCCTCGCGAACGCGCACACCACCCGCAGGCCCAAGTTGCCGATCCAGTTATCGGGCGCGTTCCTGAGCCGCGTCGCCGACCGGCAGACCCCAGGGAAGTTGAGCCAGGAACCGCCCCGCAGTACATATTTACTATCCTCGTCATCGGATGACCAGGCAGAGCCGTCGGTCGGCGCGTCCTCGTAGTTGCTGTGCCAACCATCCTGGCACCATTCCCAAACATTGCCGTGCATATCATAAAGACCAAAGCCATTGGCTCCCTCAAGGCTGCCCACATCGGTGGTCTCCTCCCGAAACTCGCCGTAGGGGCCGTCGCCGTAGGCTCCGGGATAGGTTTTTTCCTTATACTCCCAATCTTGACCGCGATAGTTGGCCAGCTCCGTGGTGATCGATGGGCCAAAATGAAACGGCGTCGTCGTTCCGGCACGGCAGGCATATTCCCACTCGGCTTCAGAAGGCAGGCGGTAGGGGCGTCGGGTGGCTTGGGCGAGGCGGGCGCAGAACTCGACGGCTTCCAACCAATCAATCTGTTCCACCGGGCGGTTGTCCCCTGCAAAGTTAGACGGATTGGGGTTGAGTTCCCGTTCAATTTGGGGTAACGCGGCCACGGCTCGCCACTGGGCTTGGGTAATGGGATATTTGCCCATGAAGAAAGGCTCGGCAAACGTAACTTCGTGCTGGGGGCCTTCATCGTCGTAGCGGCCCAGTTCGCCCTCGGGTGAGCCCATCCGGAAGCTGCCGGGAGGAATGTAGACCATTTCTAGGGCGGTTTGTTCCGGCTCCAGCTTTAGCCGCACTTCGGGGAAGAATTGGCCGGTGCCGTCCCGGTATTGGATAATCGGTTCGGGTTTGGCGTCAGACTTGACTGGAGCGGAAGGGGCGGCCATAGCGAGACACCGGGTGTTTTTCAAAAATTGAGGAAATTGATCCAACACTGCCGCAAACACCCGGTGTCCGAGGCAGGCGGATAAGATAAGGTACGAACAGCAGTATTATCTGTTCAGTTGCTCAGCTCGTGCGTTATGACTGCCGAATATCTGCAGGATCCTGAAGATGAACCGGAAGAATGGGATGAGCCAATTTTAGCCAACCAAGAACAACAGGCTCGCCGCAAGTGCCAGGAACTGGCAAAGCGCTACACAGAACAGAACGAGGCCCCCGTTGAGCTAGTGGCCACGCTTCCAGCCTCGAAGTCTTCCCGCAAGCGGTTTATCTGTCGGTTTAGGAGTTAGCACCATGGACATCACTCGATTAATTTTTAGCTGGCCGAGGGAGGCTCGTTATAGCTGCGAGCCAGAGACCTATGAGGGTGAAGCGATCGAAGACTACGAAATCGTCATCGGACAGCTTCAAGAAAAAGATCGCGTTGTCTTCGACGGTCGGCTGTGGATCGTGAGCGCATTGGAGGAATACAGACCCTGTGGACATCGTGCGGCTTCGTTTCAGCAAGCGATCGCCACCCTAGATGGCTCCCATCCCACCCGAGAAGCCTGGGGAGACCGAGAGGCACACTACTTGTACGTGATGGCAGCAACAGATATCTCCTTGGGCTGGGGCATCCCGACCCGACTCGAAGACAGCCCCCAACCGGGCGATCCCGTGGAAGGGGTTGAGGATTTTGAGGTGGCGGAGCGATTGGAGTTTGAACCGAGTGGGTCTGAGGCTTTGGCGTTTGATCGGGTGGTGGTTTGTGTTTGTCAGACGGTGAATGTGGCGGTGGCTGCATAGACAATTGAGCAAATGTGGCGGTAGCACAGCCCCCCCGAGAGGTCGAAGCCACAAGCCCCAATTACCAGGCCCCAATTACCAGGCCCCAATTACAATGGGTTCAGCGTTCTAGCTTGCAGGAGTCTAGACAAAATGGATCAGCAATTTCTACGCCAACAGCTCATCAAAATTATTGTCAGCCTGCCGCAGGACATGCTTCTGGAGCTGGTCTCATTTGTTAATTACCTGCGCTATAAGTCTTCTACTCGTTCTGGAGTCGGCAATGCCCAGGCTATATTCCTACAAACACAAGCCTTGGGGCCGGTGGGTATGGAGTCCGAGATTCCGATGTACGAACGTTTATCGTCCCAAGAGCTGTCGCAAGCCTTTCTGGATTGGGCGGATAGTCATCGGTTGATGGACTTGCCAACCCTATCCGATGAGGCCATCAGCCGAGAAAGTCTGTATGGTCGTGCTACGGAGTGATGGGTGTGAATGTCCATGATGCCCGACTGGTGGCGGCGATGCTCTCCCATAAGCTGACCCACATTTTGACGTTCAATGCCAAAGATTTTCGGCGTTACTCAGAAATCGAGGTTGTGACCCCAATGGAGCTAGCACTCATAGATGCAAACTAGTACATTTGCTCAAAAAATCGACTGCGCTGCGCGCAGAGGGCAAAAGAGCAAGAGGGCAAAGGGCTAGGTCCTCGCGATCGCGCACACCACCCGCAGGCCCAAGAAGCCGTTGCTCCTGCCATCGGGCGCGTCCCCGTACCGCGACGCCGACCGGCAAGCCCCCAGGGTAGAGGAACCAGGAACCGCCCCGCAGTAGTATATATTTACTATCTTTTTCATTGGACAACCAAGCAGAGCCATCCACTGGAGCGCCTTCATAGTTGCTGTGCCATCTATCCTGGCACCATTCCCACACATTACCGTGCAAGTCAGACAAACCCAAGGCATTGGCTCCCTCAAAACTGCCAACCTCGGTGGTTTGTTCTCGGAATTCACCGTAGGGGCCATCGCCATAGTTGCCGGGATAGGTTTTGCCTTCGTATTCCCAATCTTGGCCTCGGTAGTTGGCCAAATCGGTGGTGATCGAGGGCCCAAAGTGAAACGGGGTTTCGGTTCCGGCGCGGCAGGCATATTCCCACTCGGCTTCAGAGGGGAGGCGGTAGGGGCGTCGGGTCGTTTGGGCGAGGCGGGCGCAGAACTCCACCGCTTCAAACCAATCCACCTGTTCAACAGGGCGGTTGTCCCCTTCAAACTGAGAAGGGTTGGGGTTCAGTTCTCGTTCCATCTGCGGCAGGGCAGCAACCGCACGCCACTGGGCTTGGGTAATCGGATATTTGCCGATAAAAAAAGGCTCCGCAAACGTCACTTCATGCTGAGGGCCTTCATTGTCGTAGCGGCCCTGCTCATCCTCGGGCGAGCCCATCAGAAAGCTGCCGGGGGGAATGTAGACCATTTCTAGGGCAGTCTGTCCTGGCTCCAGCTTCAGCCGGTCTTCGGGAAAGAATTGGCCGGTTCGCTCCCGGTATTGGATGATGGGTTCGGGCTTGGCGTCAGACTTGACTGGAACGGAAGGGGCGACCATAGGCTAGACTCCATCATCCAAAATACCGGGAATATCGCGTGAGGCGTGCAAAACCCGAAGGATTTGGATCTGATTGTCGTCTGTCAAATAAAAAATTAATTGCTTGCTGAAACCTTTCACAGGCCAACGTCTCAGGCCGACAAGTTTGGCGTTGCTAAGCGGATACGGGGTGCCCATCCCAGGCATTCTTGCCAATTGGGCAATGGTTTGACGAACCGCATCGAAAAACCGTAGGGCCGCACCAAAATCGTCTTGGGCAATGCGATTGAACTGGTCGTCGATGTCTTGGCTAGCCCGAGGGGTAATGTTGATCTGTCGGGCCATGGCTAGTGGCCCTGGTGTTGAGCGGTGAGATTAGATTTTTTCTGTTGCCACCATTCTTCCGTAACCGGAATGGGAGCACCGCTATCTAAGCCCTGGAGAAGCATGACTTCGAGTTTTTGATTGGCCTGATCGCGTTCCAGCAAGAGGTTTAGGGCTTGGGTAAGGATATCGGTAAGATCGGTGTATTTTCCGCTTGCAAGCTGGGTTTGAATGAGTTGTTCTTGCTCGGGGGTGAGGGTGATTGTCATGGGGTGGCCTCTCCAACTCAGTTCATGGACTCGATTGTATCTTAGAGGAAGTTGAGCTGGGCAACTGTTCGGCTTTCGCCTACCAAGCTGCCCAGCTCGGTTTGATATTCGGATGGAGTCACCCCACATCACTGGACCAGGTCTGGACTCCCCTTCGCACGCCCGACAAATTCCCATCTGCCAGCTCTGGCCTAGAAGAGTACTCGCGATCGCGCACACCACCCGCAGGCCCAAGTTGTTGTTCCTGTTATCGGGCGCGTTCCTGTTCCGCGTCGCCGACCGGCAGTTCCCAGGGTTGTTGTTCCAGGAACCGCCCCGCAGTCGGAATGCCTGACCCAGTTTGAGCTTATCGCCTAGAAAAAACGATGTCGCCAAATATCTTTTTTCTTAACTGCCAAGTGTCTCCGTGATTTAGGTGGGCGATCCAGCTTTGGATGGACTGGTCGAGCTGCTTAAAGCTCATGTCGCCGCTGGTATAGTCGGCTTGGAGCTGCTGAAGACGGCGACGACCTCGGCGCAGATTTTCTTTGCGGACGCGGATGCGATCCGGCATCACCCGAAAACCCAGAAAATTAGACCCATGGCGAGTTTCAAAGAGCTGGCTTTTGACGGGATGAATTTTGAGACGAAGGGTAGCAAGGTAGTCTTCGAGGGCAAGGCGGGCCTCGGCCAGAAAACCATAATCGTCACTGAACAAGGCAAAATCATCCACGTAGCGCAGATATTTTTTAACCTTGAGCTGTTCTTTGATGAAGTGGTCGAAGCCGTTGAGGTAGACATTGGCAAAAAACTGGCTGGTGAGATTGCCGATGGGTAGGCCGCGTCGTCGTTCCAACATCGTTAGCAGATCGTCGCCGGGAAAGAGCTCGTGGACTGGGATTTGTTCATTGCTGTGGTCAATGATGGTGTCGATCAGCCAGAGAGTGTCTGGACATTTGATTTTGCGACGGATGAGCGCTTTGAGAATTTCCAGATCAATCGAGGGAAAGTATTTTTGGATATCGCACTGGAGAACATAGCGGCTGGTTCGAGCCCAGTGGGTGAAGCGGCGTAGGGCTCGGTGAGTTCCGTAACCGAGGCGATTGGCGTAGGAATCGGCAATAAAGGTGCGCTCAAAGACGTACTGAATGACATTGCACAGAGCATGGTGAACAACACGGTCTCGATAGGGCGCAGCGGAAATCAGGACGGCATTTGGGGTCGTAAATTTCAAATGTGGTGTAGCCGCTGGGCCGATAGGTTTGGTTCGTCAGCTCATCCTGAAGCTTCAGCAGCTCCGTTTCGAGGTGGTAGTTAAAGGTAAGCACACTGGCCTGCATCCGTTTCCCTCGCTGGGCGCGGCGGGCGGCGAGGATCAAATTTTCAAAGTCAATGATTTCGGGCCAAAGACGACCGTGGCGCTTCATGGGCCAACGACCAGTTTTGTTTTTTGCTGGCGCATCCAGCCACCAAGGTCTTGGCCAATGCCCTTGAGAAGCTGGCTGGCATATTGGTAACGCTGGACAGAAACCAGCTCGAAATCTAGCAGGAGGCGGGTTTGGTGGCGAAGTAGATCAAGGCGACCATTCAGAGCTTTGAGCTGATGGAGTTTGTCCGGGCTGTAGCGAGCAAGGATGAGCCCTTCCAACAGGTCGTAAAGGCCCGTGATAATGCGGTCTCCCAGAAGAAATTTATGGTCGCGGGGCAGTTTATTGAGAATGGGAACGTACCATTTCACCAGGTCATAGGTCTTTTGGATGATCGGGAGGTCTTTTTGCACAGTTTGCCTCTTGCATCGTTCGCCTCAATGAACTCAATCCTCCCATGACAAGAGAAGCAGCGACATAAACAGTATTTTTGTACCAAAAAATTGACTGCGCTGTGCGCAGAGGGCAAAAAGGCAAGAGGGCGAAGGGCTAGGTCCTCGCGATCGCGCACACCACCCGCAGGCCCAAGCTGACGAACCTGTCATCGGGCGCGAACCTGAACCGCGACGCCGACCGGCAGAGCCCAGGGTTGAAGTTCCAGGAACCGCCCCGCAGTGGTACATATCTACTACTTTCTTCATTGGATAACCAAGCAGAGCCATCCGTTGGGGCTCCCTCATAATTGCTGTGCCAGCGATCCTGGCACCATTCCCAAACATTGCCGTGCAGGTCATACAAACCAAAATCATTCGCCGGAAAAGTTCCAACATCCGTAGTCTCTCCACGACGTTCTCCGCTCGGGCCAGCCCCATAGGCACTGCCGTCATAATTTGCTAGTTCAGTGGAGAGAGTTTCCCCAAAATAAAAGGGGGTTGTTGTTCCGGCACGACAGGCATATTCCCATTCTGCTTCGCTAGGGAGGCGGTATTGGCGGTCTGTGTGGTGGGAGAGGCGGGCACAAAACTCAACAGCCTCGTTCCAAGACACGCGTTCCACAGGGCGGTTATTCCCTTTGAACTTAGAGGGGTCTGGATTCAGGTCTCGCTTGATCTGGGGCATCTGAGCCACAACACGCCATTGAGCCTGCGTTACCGGATATTTCCCCATCAAGAACGGTTCCGCAAACCTCACCTCATGCTGTGGCCCTTCATCGTCACGGCGTCCTTCCTCGCCCTCGGGCGACCCCATCACAAAAGAACCGGCTGGAATGAGAACCATTTCTAGCTCCACACCTTCAGCCAGCACCTCCCGCAATTGCCGACCCCACTTCTTGCGACGTGTGATTTTCAAGCCTGTAATCGAAGCGACTTTAAACTCAAACGCTTCCAAACCCACTTCGTCCTGAGAACGTTCTGCGACTCCCCGTTTAAGGGCAATCGCCTTCAAATGCTTTTTGACCGTGTTGCGAGAGATATAGAGCTGACCTGCAATCTCATCATACGAATAGCCCTGTCGATGCAGTTGCCATACCTCCGACTCACGATGAGTCAAACCATAGCGCTGAATCTCGGCTCTAATCGCAAACTCTAGTTCCAATTCACCAACAGATTGAGGCTCGTTCAAGCTTTGCGACAGAAAAGAAAGCGTTGCCTCCCGAAACTTAAACGTCTGCAACAGCGGAAATACATCCTCCGGCGTCTCCACCCTCGGCGGCGGCGCAATCGTTTGACCCGTCCTTACCCGCTCCGCCAACGCCGCATATTCATCCCCCATCCGCGCCAACGCCTGCGCCGCCACCCGCGCAAACGGCACCACCCACCCCTGCGCTTCCACATCCCCCGAAAAATCAAGGCCCAACAACGCCTCAAAACTCCGCGTATTCAGCCCCAACCGCTCCGAAATATAGCCCGACACCGCATCCAACACCCGCTCCGTCGTAGACCTCGGCATCGCATCCAACAACAAACTCCGCACCCGCTGCGGAAAATCGTAGCGCAAACCCTCAGGCGTCTCCTGGGCATCCATCAACCCGCCCATAAACACCTCCGCCACATGCACCGGCCCCGCCTGCCGCAAAAGGCTCTGCCGAATCAGATCCACAATCACCGGATCCACCGGCACCGCCGCCATCAACCCCGCCAACCGCTGCGCCACCAACGACGCCGTTGAGCGAAACCGCTGCACCCGCAGTTCTGCCTGCTGCTCGACCGCTTCTACCTCCCCACTCCCCCCAGACGCCCCAAACTTCCCCCGATCAAACTCCACCCCCATCGTCCGCACCTCACCCAAGCCCGCCACCACCTTGGCCCATTGCTTCAGCGGTTCTGCCTCCAGCGGCACCACCGGCACCACCAGCCTCTGACGAGACGAAGGCTGAATCTCCGCCAAGGCCAACAATTGCTCAAACAACGGCATCCGATAGGCTCTATTGAGCTTGGCACTCGGGACTCCCGGTTCTACTGCACTCAGCCACACCGGCACCCCCCGCCCCAACACCGTCTGGGACCACAAACGCTCCGGCAAAAACTGCACCACCGCCACCGGAGCCTGCTCTCCCCAAAGACTCAACCCATCCAAGATTTGGCCACTGCGCCAACCCTCCGACGTGCAATCGCTCAGGAGCAACATCAACCGCCGCTTCGCCGGATCTAAAAGCTGCTCCAGCTTATGGGGGCGCTGGCCTTTGGGCTCTTGCTTCCAGTTCTGAAACAGCTCCAAACCTGATTGTTCTGTTTGCTTCAGCCGCCAGGTCGTCACCCGCCGAAACGCCCCCTGGCGCTCTAGCAACAGCTGAAACTCCCGAATCGTCTCCTTCCACAACACCAACGAGGCAGAATCCTCCACCACCAAAGCGAGATCCAGCCAACGCTCCGGGGCAGCCCGCAGAACCGGCGACCAAATATTCTGATCGGCAATTTGCTCCACCGTCGCCGCTTCATCAAACTCTAGCTGCCCCGGCGACGGCACCGTGCGGCGCAGCGGTCGCAACGCCCGAGCGAGGTCCAACTGAATCCGCAGGGCTGGGGCCGCAGGCGCTTTGATGGGGGTTCCATCCTCAGCGTCCTGGGTCTGGTGCGAACGGTCTGAGCGGGGCAGGGCAAGCGGGGCCGCATCCTCAGCATCTGCGCCAGGATCATCCTCTCCTTCAATCAATTCTTCACGTACCGTCGTCTGGGCCATTGCTCCGGAAGCTGGCCGCTGCTCTTCTGGTGCGGTCTCTAGCTCCCCAATCTGCCCCGCCAACCACAAGGCATCGGCGATATCCTCCACCGCAAAAACGACCCCCGATCGCTTGAGCAGTGCCGATAGACCGTCGATTCCCTCGACGGTATCGCTAGAACGACCGGGTCTCATGCATCCTCGGTGCTAGAGAGATACTTCATCAGTTGCTTCACCAGGTCATCTTTGCTTTTGAGATCGCGAACCCGTTCCCGCGTGACAAAATAAATCGCATTGAGCAACTGGTCTGTGGCCAAATCACCATTCTTGCTGCGTTCCACAAACTGCTTGATCAGCGCTTCCGATTCAGTGACCTTAGCTTTGTTATCTAAGTCTTCCCCCAGATGAGCCTCGACAATTTTCTTCAGCCGCTCCGATTTGGGCTCACCCATATTCAGCCGCAGACAGCGCCGCAGAAATGCCGGAGGAAAGTCTCGCTCGCCGTTGCTAGTCAGAATCACAAAGGGAAACGCCCCACAGCGGAAGCGCCCGGTCTGGGTTGCGACGAACTGATCCTCATCGGCTTCGGTGTAGGCGGTGCGCACTTGAACCGATTTTTGGGCTTGCTTCAGCTCCTCCGCCATACGAACAATTTCAGGAATCTCAAACTCCCCATCCTCAAACAGGTGCAGGAGGTCATTGGGCAGATCGATATCGCTCTTGTCGATCTCATCAATGAGCAAAATCCGGGGTCGCTTGGGATCGTCTGTTGGCAACAGCGCTGTGCCTAGAGAGCCAAGGGTGATGTAGCTGCCGATATCCTTCTCGCGCTTAAGCTGAGCATCTTGTAGACGGGCGAGGGCATCGTAGCTGTAGAGGCCATCCTTACGCGTGGTCCGGGTGGTGATGGGTCAGTGGAGCACCTCGCCCAGATTTAACTCATGGGCCACGGCATAGGCCAGCGATGTTTTGCCCGTGCCTGGTTTGCCCGTGACTAGCAGCGGACGGCGCAAATAAAGCGCCGCATTGACCATATCGATTTCATCTTCAGTGGCCTGGAAGGTTTCGCCGCGCTGCCGCTTTTTCTGAGCCGCAACCGTCTCCTGCTCTGAGCCTTCGCTGCCAAACGGTCGCCAACTCGGTGGATCCGGCAGATGAGCGGTGATGTAGTCCTTTTCCTTGGGGGTACGGGTTCCCTGGAAGATTCGCCAATCTGTCATGAGGCTTTAGGCATTCCGAACGACATTGCACTACGGGGCTCGGTGCTGGGGGGCACAATCTGGGGGTTTTCCCAGAGAAAAGCTAGATGATGGCCGATGTGTTTATCTTTGGGCTGGCCCATGGCATCGGCACGGCATTGCCTGACCGCCTCAGGTAGCCTAGCAATATTACAGTTGAGGATGGCATCGATCGCGTCTGATGCAACCAGACTTTGATCAAACTGGTCTTGCCGTACCAAAAGAGCTGCGGGAATACCTGTACCGATCAAGAGTCCAAACAATGAACGATGCCCGACTTCAGGACAGACCGTAGACCGCTTGAGCCCAACATGACAGGGTTTATTCAGCTCGCCAACCAGTTGGTCGCCGACATATTGATCACCTGCCACAAAGGCAGCACAACGCTCATGGGGCTTGAGTTTATCGAGTGATTCCCATTTACTATTCCACTTTTGCCGACATAACTCTGGAATGGCTTGGTTCAAACGCTCTGAAATTCTAAACACCACTGAAAAATCATCCCCAATGGGAATCTGAGGCAAGTCTAAGGATAATACTGCGGGTAACTGCGATTGTTCTGTACTACTCCAGCGATCGCAATCTGCGTGCAACCAAGTAAAGGGAAGAATTAAATGGACGACCAGATTCCTCTGATTCGATTTGGGTAGTACCTCGTTGATACAAGCTCGCACCAACTTCGGCAGGACTGCGAGGGTGACCTGCTCGTTGAAAGGCTCAATACCTGGAGCTTGAACGCGATCGCTCACAGCCCCCGTCCGACTGTCATAACGATCCGCATTGGGAACAAACAACGCTAGGACGGGCTTTGATTCTCCGTCATCATCTCGGACATAAATCAATAGGTGGGATTCCGGGGCTGTATCCGCGTCCTGCACCCCTGGGGCCAGCAGCGACTGAACCGACTCCAACAACGCTTCAGGATCGGATAGGCGTTGGGCCAGCCATATCTCAAGCTGCTGGCGAAGGTCTTCGTCTGGGTTCAAATTCGGAGAACAGAGTAGAGCGGTGAAGCGGCGATCGCCTTGTATGCTTCATCCCCTTTCGGCATCTCTTGTAGTCCTTTCAGCTTCCCT
>JAAUOP010000281.1 GCA_012034805.1 Synechococcales cyanobacterium CRU_2_2
GGCCGTGGTCTAGGGGTACCTGGCTTGCTTGTAGGTTGCCACTGCGAGGTCAAATTGTTCTGAGGCAATGTCAAAGGCCAGGTGGCTCGCGCGGGTGAATTGCTGGCGGGGGTTGAGGTCGGGGGGGCCGAGGTCGGGTTCAGAAAACAAGTCCAGCACTGCGCCATTGGGTAGGCGAAAGCTGGTGACCTGGCCTGCGGCCACCAGCGGCTTGAGCGTTGCTGGGATATCTTCCCCCTGGAGTTCGTGGAGACCCAAAAGGTCGCCATAGAATCGTCGCGACGCCTCGAGGTCAGCAACGTTGAGGGCGAAATGGTGAAGGCTGCGCAGGGTTCCTGGGGGCAACACAGCAGAAAACAGCCCTGATTCAGACGGGGGTTCGGGCATTTCTGGAGATGATGCGATCGCCATGTCAATCCCTCTCAATCAATTTGCACGAAGTCCACCAGTCTGCACGAAATCCACGAAATCAATTTGCACGAACGAACCCAGAATTGGGCTCCCAGGCTTAACTCCTGGACTGGATTCCTGGGCTTAATTCCTAGGCATTTCCAAAACCCAATTGCGATAGCTAATACCGCGCACATTCATCTGACCAGCTGTGGGCTGATAGTCCGGCTTAAACTCCAGCACAATGCGTGCGGTGCCGGGCTCAAACTGACCCAGGCGAATCTCCTTGAGCGGGCCGCTGCTATTTTGCTCTTTGCGTGGATTTTTGACCTGAATTCCCGGCAAATCTAGAACCACTCGTGTGGGGTTTTGCAGCAGCATCGCCTTCGGGATCACATCTGTATCGGTTCTAAACTCAAAGGTGCCCTTGGCAGCATCAAATTTGTAAGCGTCAACCGCGTTGGCTTGAGCAGGTAGCGGAGACACCGTTGCGGCCATGGCCACGAGGCCAGCTCCCACAACGCCCGGCCAAGATTGATATCGCTGCATGATCATGATTCCTCAATCGCCAAATACGGCATCAAAATACGGCATCTAGTGCAGGCTTTTCAGCCTACATCTCTGATCACAAGGCGACGCACCTTGCCAAAAAGTTCCCTGCTGACAAAAGCCAGATCCAGTACTTTCCTGGATCTTTCAATATATATACTGTCTGAAAATAGACAATAAATACGTAGATCTTTCGCTCAATTCCAGGCACCCGAGCGCGAAGACACGTCAGCCCCTCATCCCCAACTTTCTATGAACCTCTCCTTCCGCCTTGCTACGGCGTTGTTGGCACCTGCGATCGCCTGTTTTTCTAGCCTACCGGTTTTGGCGCAGCAGCTCCATGCAGACAGCCCAAGTCGCGTCATTGTGGCTCAAGCTCTGGGCGCGAAGCCCGAGCCAACCCGTGAACCGTTTACGCTAGAAGAGTTCTTTCTACGGGGCTTTGAGCGGGCCAATCAGGGGGATTATGCCGGGGCGATCGCCGACTTCTCTGAGGTGGTCGCGATTTATCCGAATTTCTCGGAGGCGTATTTTAATCGCGGCCTTGCGAGGGACTTGAAGGGGGACAAAATGGGGGCGATCGCCGACTATTCCCAAACCCTTGAGCTCAACCCCAAATACGCTCGTGCCTACGTCAACCGGGGAGCCGTTTATCTAGACGGCCACAAGCTGCGTCAGGCCCTCGCCGACTTTGATCAGGCCATTAAGCTAGAGCCCCAGAGCGCTCTGGCTTTTAATAATCGCGGCAATACCTTTATGGCCCTCGGACGCCACTTGGATGCCCTCAAGGACTACACCCAGGCGATCGCCCTGAGCCCCAGCGATGCGACGGCACGATTCAACCGGGGCAACGCGTTTTTGGCCTTGGGCCAGCGAGCAGAGGCGATCGCCGATTTCGATCGCGCCCTCCAGCTCAACCCGGACTATGCCAAGGCCTACACCAACCGAGGCTTGGCCTACCACCTGAGTGGAGATGGCGTAATGGCCCTGCGGGACTGGAACCGGGCGCTGCGGCTCAATCCGAATGATGCCTACGCCTACACCAATCGGGCCAAGCTCCAGCAAGAGCAGGGTAAACGGGGAGAAGCGATCGCCGACCTGGAGAGGGCTGCGGATATTTTTATGAGTCAGGGGAATCCGGATCAGCGCGATCGCATCTTGCAATCGATTCAGGCACTTCGGTAACCGCGACCCTAGCAAACCTGAACTTTAGTACCTCGCAGTCAAGTGAAGTGCGGTCATGTGAAGTAATGGCTTCGTCGATGTAAAGTAACGGCGATTGCAGTCAGAAAAGTAGTCCGATGAGCAGACAGGCCCATCGGTCATGCGATATTGTTTTGATATCAATTCTGATCGACACTGACCAGACCGACCGGTTGCGCTCGTGTAACTCGAAACAGTCCGGTTCAGAACTGTCTAGCCCAGAACTATCTAGCCCAGAACTATCTAGCCCAGAACTGTCCAAACGAGATTACTCCGGAACTATGAATCTCAAATTCGGCTTCGTCGCTCTACCCACCGTTGCGATGCTCGGGTTGACTGCTGTCTTCAGCAATCCGGCTCAGGCTGCATCTACGACGCTCTCTAACTCCAGCCAGTCACTGGCGGTTCAGACTCGCTCGTTCCAAACTCGCCCGACCCTCAGTAGCCCATCGGTTCAACCTGGCCGTCAGCTGACGATGGAAGGTTACTACAATCGCGGTTTTTCTCGTGCCAACAGCGGTGACTATGCGGGGGCGATCGCCGACTTTTCCCAGGTTGTGGCCATTGTGCCTCGCTTCCATGAAGCCTATTTCAATCGGGCTTTGGCCAAGGATCTCGGTGGAGACAAGGCGGGGGCGATCGCCGACTATTCCCAAACCCTTCAGGTCAACCCCAAATACGCTCGGGCCTACGTCAATCGAGGCGCGGTGTACTTGGACAGCGGCAAACTGCGGGAAGCCCTAGCAGATTTTGACCAGGCTATCAAGCTCGATCGCAGCAGCGCCCTGGCCTTTAACAATCGCGGCAACATCAACATGGCGCTCAATCGCTACAGCGACGCCCTGGCTGACTACACCCAAGCGGCAGCCCTGAGCCCCCACGATGCCACCGCCCGTTTCAATCGCGGCAATGCCTACATGGCTATGGGCTGGCGTTCCCAGGCTATCCGAGATTTCAATAGCGCCCTGAGCCTCAATCCTCAGTATGGCAAGGCCTACACCAATCGAGGCTTGGCCCACCACCTCAACGGCAACGTGGCCAGTGCCATGGCCGACTGGAACCGTGCCCTAGCCTACAACCCCGCTGATGCCTACGCCTATACCAACCGGGCCAAGCTCCAGCAGGAAATGGGCAACAAGACCGCAGCCTTGAAGGACATGCGGCAGGCGGCGAATATCTTCCAGCAGCGCGGCAGCCAGCAGCAATACTCCAACGTCATGCAGACCATACAGGCAATGCTGTGACTCCTCTCAGCCCTGAAGAGACTGAGCTTCTATGGTGGGGCACCCAGGCAGAAACTTCCCGTGTTGGTGCCTTACCCGATAAGGCGCAGTCAGAGCGCCGATACTGACTCTGCTCGGTTCAAAACCCAGCTTCGCCGCTACTTTTT
>JAAUOP010000282.1 GCA_012034805.1 Synechococcales cyanobacterium CRU_2_2
TGGCTGCTTGTATTTCACCCAATCCTGATCACACTTCTCGCTCTGGTCGCACTCGCTCTTTTCTTCCATTGGACAGGATGGTGGGCGCGCTACAAGTATCGAATACTCCTGGCGTTGCTGGCTGCCTACGTGATCGATGCAGCCTTCGCATTGCCGCGCATTGTTTTCGCATATAGCCTGCCGAAAGGCCCCAGCATTGAGCAGCAGGTGCCGCTGCCGAGTCGCCTTGTGCTGGTCGGCGTTCGATGTGACGCGAAATGCCATAACTCGCTGATATCCGGAGCCGTTGACGAAATTATTTCGGTCACACCGCGTTACCCGGGTCATACAGACGTAGCTACCGCAGTCAGCTATCGAGTGGGCTGGACGGAGCCGGGCGCCTGTCCACGCGAGCGCGAGAGGGCTATTTGGCTTGGCGGCGCTGCGCAGCAGCAATCCCCTGCGGCGCAACAGCCAGCGACGCCCGCTCCAGCCCTACGAGCCGCAAGGCGCTGATTGTCATTATTGGCTACATTGCCGGCGCTTGACCGTGGTGGTGCGCCAGCTTTGCTGGTGGAGCAGCAGCTGCGGGACAAGGGCCAAAGCCCTGGAGAGCAACCCTCGCCTCAATTTGTATCTGGAGCGGTTCCGCCAACATTTTCGCCAGCGCATGAACCCCCGCCGGGCCGGGGTGATGGCCTATGATACGGATGATAAGCTCAATCAGCTTGCAATTTCGTTGCTAGAGCAACTGCTGTTCTGCACGGGCACCGCTGGCGAGCAGCGATTGTGGATCAGCTTATTTGATGGAGAGGTTTAGGCCATGCAGCTTCAGCGCAATTACACCCTGCCCAACTGCACGCTGACCCTGGAGGGGATGGGTGATCCCAGCGGCGGGCTGTCGCCCAGCGCTTCCATGACGATTTTGGTCAATGCCGCCTGTCAGTTTTTGGGCAAAGATAGCCCCCTCAGCGGCGGCAGCGAGTTTTTTAGCCATTTGGTGGCCACCACCAGCCGCTATGCCCAGGAGCAGCTCAGTGGTCTGAAAAGCGGAGCCACCCAGGACGGCATCGTGCGGATGCAGCGCTTGGAGAATGGGTTGCATGAGCTGACGGTCTACGAACCAGCGGGGGAGGCGGCGGAGCCGGATTCGATTCAGAAGGCTGAGCTGACGACGGTGCAGTTGTTTGATTTGGTGGAGGCGATCGATCAGTTTTTGGCCGATGGCACGGTGTTGCCTGCGTTGAAGCCGACGATCGCTCCCCTGGCGAAGCGGGATGTGCCCTCCCAGCAGCCGCCGGTGCAGCGATTTGCTGCTCCGGCCCTGGGGGCGACGGGGTTGGCGATCGCGGCAGCGGCTCTGTTTGCCCTGCCTGCGCCCAAGCATCCAACCCCCGTGGAAGGGGAAGCGGCCCAGGTAGAAGCCTTGGACAGCCCAGCGGCGACCTCAACCTCAGGGGATCCTGCCGGTGCTCCCCCCACTGGCGAGGCATCGGACGAAACGGTCGGCGAAACCCCAACGGCGGGGGGAGCCACAGATCCCGATGAGCAGGGGGCCGTGGCTTCTGCGGGAGCGGCGGCGGTGGAGCCAAAGACCGCAGAGCGCTTAATTACCGATGAGGTGGTGTTGGGGGCGATCGGCGCGGATCTGGAAAATCAGATTAACCAAGCTTGACCGAGCCCTTGGGTGTCGATTCAGACCTGAGCTATCGCATTACCACCAGCCAGGATGGCACGGTCTTGGGCTATGTGGGCATGGATGAAATTTCCAAGCAAAATGCATCGCGCACGCCTCTGCTCGATCAGCTCTACATCCCGCCCAGGGCGGCAGCGTTGAGAATGATCCCCTGGCCCAGTTCAAGATTACCTTTACCGCCAATGACAGACTCGAAGTGACGCCCCTGACTGCCGAGGATCTGGGACTCCCGGCGAAGGCCGAAGCCCCAGCCAGCCCCAGTGGGGAGAGCTCCGCCGCCGACAAATCTGCCGCCGACCAGTCCGGGGCCGGAACGGCGAAGGATGCCGATGGCGAGGCGAAGGAGGACACCGCCGCGAAGGCCACTCAGACCGCCAGCCCTGGCCTGGTGTCAGCGGAGCCCCTCAAGGACAGCAATGTCTTGGACAGGCTGAATGTCGAGCTTTACGACAACGTCAACAAGGGCTGGACGGAGTCGATCGAGGGCAATGGCGATCTGGAATATCGCGTTCAACTGAGCCCGGACGGCGAGGTAGTGGGTTTTGAGCCCCTCAACCAGGCGGCGCGGGACTATGGTGGCGAGCTGCCTCTGGCGAAGCTGAAGCAATCGGGCAATCCCAGCCAGGTTGCCGAGTTTAAGGTGGTGTTCAAGGCCAGTGATGTTTTGGAAGTAAGCCCCTGGGAGGGATTTTAGGGGGCGTCTCTGCTAGCGGCGGTGGGTTTGGGGGCCCATGAGGCTGTCGGCGATCGCTTCCCCATAGCCCAGGGGCTGATCCTCCGGGGCTGGGACCGCTGCGCCGGGTCCGGTCATGCGCCAGCGGGGCATGGGACTGTCATAGAGGCTGCCCGCTTCAAACAGAACCGCCTGGGGGTGGCGCTGGCTCCAGCCCAGCAGCATGGCCTGTTCTTGGCGGGGGGCGTCAGGGTCTGGACCTGGCCGGTGAGGGTTTCCCAGATCAGGGCATAGTCCGTGGCCATGGAGCTGCAAAATCGGCCTTCGAACTGGCGGGCCAGGAGGCGATCGCCGGTTTGGTTCCAGGCAATGGGCATGAGGATGGCGATGGAGCCTGCCGGGGACGGGCTGCAATCCGCTGCTGGAGCGAAGGGATCGGCGGTCCCAGCGGAGGATGTTCCAGCGGAGGATGTTCCAGCGGAGGATGCAGCGGAAGGAAAAGGCGAGCTCGCCTGGGCCTGGAGCCGTCCCTCCAGCAAATCTTCTAGCAGCAACAGGCTCTCCACCTGGGAAGCGTGGAGCTGGGGGGCCGGGGTGAAATGGATGCGGCTGTAGGCCAGCCAGCGGCCATCGGGGGAGCGCAGGGCGCTGGAGCGATAGTGGTGGGGCGTGAACAGTTGTTCGGCGATCGCCGCGCTGTGGGCTGCCAAGATCCAGTTCCAGGGAACGGGGTGGGGACTGTTTAGGGG
Source organism: Synechococcales cyanobacterium CRU_2_2 (assembly GCA_012034805.1). Classification (GTDB taxonomy): domain Bacteria; phylum Cyanobacteriota; class Cyanobacteriia; order PCC-9006; family JAAUQQ01; genus JAAUOP01. The sequence goes on from JAAUOP010000282.1 coordinate 3,098, forward strand.
ATCGAGTTGCACGGGTAGGCCCTTCCTCAAGACATCGCGATGACTGGGAGCTGTGGACTGGAGCTGTGGACTGGATGCTGTGGACTGGATGCTGTGGACTGGAAATGCTATCGCCTCCAGTCAGCCAATCCGGACGGGCCTTGGGATGCTGGGGCTAACTAAAACAGCGCTGCTCGGACTGCGATCGCACTTCCCATTAGCCTAGGGGAGGATCCCAGGCAAGAGAAGCTGGGAATTGCGGGTTTTCCGACCATGACATGGATTAAAGTTCCGTGATTTTTCCCCGTTGGTTGAATGTCCCGTGGGGAGAAGCATCAGTCTGAACTCTATCGATCTACTGGGTCCAGATCCTGGCTCGTAGCGATACACCATATTCTGGCCTACGGAACGGTATTCCCGGAGACAGGTTTACCCTTAAA
>JAAUOP010000283.1 GCA_012034805.1 Synechococcales cyanobacterium CRU_2_2
GCCTCGAACCCAAGACTCACCGTATCTACACCGGTGTGCAAGGGGAAAATATTGATCACCTTTTGATCATCATTGAATTAGAAGAAGACGGCGAATTCTTCTCGGTCTATGCTCCCGGTGTGCTTTCTGATGTTCAAAACCATGTCCACAAATCTGCCATCTTGCAGACCATGCTGAGCATTTCTTGGGAGACCAAGATGCTGCAGTGGGAATATGACCCCTCCGATGGCGAAATTCGCGCCATCATTGAGTTTCCCCTCGAAGATGCCGAAATGACCGAGCGTCAATTTAATCGGTGTCTGCATGGCTTGGTTCAGCTCGTGGACGAAATGGCTATGCCTCGCCTCAGGCATGTGATGGAAACGGGATTTGACCTCGATGATGAAGATGAGGGCGAGCGCCTGCTCTTGGCCTTGCAGGCCGAGGCTCCGGGGCTGCTGTCGGTGCTCGAGCGGGCCATGGAAGCCCGTAAGCAGCGGGGACGTCAGTATATGAATGATTCTCCGAGCGATTCAGACACGGTTCAGGAGTAGAGGCCTAGGGGGGCGATCGCCCAGCGGTAATACAGTTTGGGGCCAGTCAGTATCTAAAAAATTTCCGTATTCGGTTTTCACAAGCGGGCCGAGACCAGACAATACAAATAATTCGATCAATTCGATCAGCCCGATCAACCTGCAACTTGCCCCAGGATTGACTGGAATTTCTCGAGTATCCCCTCTCAGGACATCAAACGCGTGACCAAGCTACTGTTCCGGCTCGTTATCGGCGGCCTCTTCGCCCTCTTTGGCCTGTTTAGCTATTACGGCAATACGGATGTTAATCCTGTGACCGGCGAAAAGCAGCGTGTTCAGCTCTCGCCTCAGCAGGAAGTGGTTCTGGGGCTGCAGGCGCGGGAGGAGATGGCGGCTCAGCACGGCGGACTGTTTCCGGATCCGACCCTCCAGCAGTATGTCGATGCGGTGGGAGAGCGTTTGGTGCAGCGGACGTCGGTGCGCAATTCTCCCTACAGGTTCGAGTTTCATTTACTTCGAGATCCCCAGACGATCAATGCCTTTGCCTTACCCGGTGGCCAGGTTTTTCTGACGGCGGCGTTGTTGGCTCGGTTGGGTGATGAATCGCAGCTGGCCGGGGTGTTGGGCCATGAGATTGGCCATGTCATCGGTCGCCACGGTGCGGAACATATGGCCAAACAACAACTTGGGGTTACCTTGGTGAATGCAGTGGGCGTAGCTGCCAGCGATGAGTACGGCAGCGGGCGCGGTGCGGCGGCGGTGGCCCAGGCGGTGAACCAATTGGTGGGTTTGAACTATGGCCGCGATGATGAATTGGAGAGCGATCGCCTCGGGCTCGATTTCATCGTGCAGGCGGGCTACGACCCCAACGGTATCGTTGGCCTGATGGAGGTCTTGGGGTCAACGCGCAGCGGGGGTGAGCCGCCAGAGTTTTTTAGTACTCACCCCAATCCCAGCAATCGGCTCGGGATTTTGCAAGACTTAATTCAGGACGCATTTCCCAACGGCGTCCCGTCCAATCTGGAGGATGGTCAAGCTCGGTTCAGTCAAATTGTTGGCGCTCGGTTGCGCTAGGAGCGGGTAGACATGGGATTTTTGCTGGGACTTTCGCTAGGGTTTCCGATGGATTTTACGGTGTTGTATTGGGTTTTGGTCGGGGTGATGGCTTTGGGGGTGCTGGGGTCGGTGGTGCCTTTGATTCCGGGGCCAAGCATGATTTTGGTAGCGATTTTGATTTGGTGTGTGGCGACCAATTTTTCGATCGCCCTCGGCCCACTGATCTTGATTTTTGTAACGCTGATCTTGAGCGCGGGGGTCGAGTGGCTAGCCGGATTCTGGGGCGCAAGACGGGCCGGGGCGAGCAAATGGGGCCAAATTGGCGCGGTGCTGGGGATGACCTTGGGCTTTTTGGGTCTGTTGCCTGCACTGCCCGTGGGTGGCCCAATTTTTGGGATTTTGTTTGGGGCGGTGTTGGGGGCGTTCCTCGGCGAGTTCTTGCATCGTCGGGATTTGAACTTTAAGGAGCGGGCTGCCCTGGCGCTGAATGTGAGTGTGGCGATCGCCGTGGGCTCGCTGGTTGGCAACTTGTTGGAGGTGGTGTTGGCGATCGCCGCTGTCGGAATTTTCCTCTGGAGCACCTGGCCACCCCTGGGGCTGGGTGCTTGATCGCCTGGGTACTGCCGTTCGGGATGGCTCCCCCTAAACCGGATAGGACGTCACTACGACTTCGTTGATTTTGCCGCGATGTGTGCCTTTGACATTGATCGATCGCGATGCCGAAATTGTGTGGACATGGAAATCTTGATACAGCTCGCGGATGAACTCACAATCTGAATTGGACAACATCACCTGAACGCCAGCCTCAGCAAGCCGAACAAAAACCCTGTGCAGCTGTCGCTGTTGGAGTTCTCCAAAGGCGAACTTACTATAGGCCGTGAAGTTGCTAGTGTTGCTGAGGGGGTGATAGGGCGGGTCAAGATAAACAAAGTCGGTGGCGCGACTGGCGTGTTCGCGGATCTGGGAAAAGTCTTGTAGGCGCAGTTCCGTGTTTTGCAGCAATGCAGACGCAGCAAGTACCCGCTGGGGGTCGCAGATCGCAGGTTTTTTGTAGCGTCCCATCGGCACATTGAACTCGCCCTTGAGGTTTTCGCGGTAGAGGCCGTTAAAGCAAGTTTTGTTGAGATAGATGAACCGAGCGGCGTGGGCAATGGCCGGTAGTTGGTGCTGCGATCGCACCGCATAATAATGGGCAGGGCAATGGTTCGCTTGGTGCGCTTCTAACAAGGCCAGCACCTCAGGCGCATGGTCTCGCACACAGCGATAGAGGTTAATGAGGGCTGGATTGACATCTGCCAGGGCTGCCCATGCCGGTTGCAAGTGAAAGAACATCGCCCCTCCACCTAAAAACGGTTCAAAGTAGCGAGTCCAGCGCGGTGGAAACAGGGACTCATACTGCGGCAGAAGCTGCCCCTTGCCACCCGCCCATTTAATGAAAGGACGCGGTTGATGCAGCGGTGTTGGGGTGGAGATGAGGGCGGAGTTTGGCACAAGACAGCAGTGGCAAAACAGATCTGGAAAAAGGCCGGGAGGCGTCAGAGCTCCCCTAGCCCAGAGCCAGTGAGATCCAGAGCCAGTGAAATACAGAACAAGCGATCTATACAACACCTCAAAACTAGACTACCCCAAGCTGTCGAGTTTGTCCTTGAGTTTGTCTGTCTAACTTCACAAAAGCGCTAGGGGCAAATTTAGGCGTTAAGATTGGGTGGGCGTACGGTTGAATGTACGGTTGTATAGAGATGCTTTTCCCTTCTACCCCAAAAGACTTTCAATGAAAGACTTTTTTGTCAACGTTTCCCGATATCCTCGCTACTTCATCACCTTCTTGTTGGGAATTTTCTATTCCCTCTATCAATGGCTTCGGCCCATGATCAAGACCCGGGACGCGCGATCGCCCTACGGGGGGTAGGGTACGTGACTGGACTTTGCTT
>JAAUOP010000284.1 GCA_012034805.1 Synechococcales cyanobacterium CRU_2_2
GGGACGAAGTGCAGCGCGAAATTGGCCAACGCTTCGCTGATGGCGGCGTGTAGCGCCGGGCCCACGTGCCGGCGGGCCTGCAAAGCCTCTTCGATCCACTGCCGCCGCTCGTCACGCGCGGTGAATTCTTCCCGCACTCGCTCATAGTAGTTGACCATCTTGCGGTGCATCGCATCGCGGACCTTGGGCAAGCGCTCCCCCGCAACCAGTCGCCCAAGTGGTCGCCGTCGAGCATCAAAAGCGCGTAGTAGGCGGGCGGCTTGCGTTCCTTTCGCGCGGCTTTGATTTGCCGCCACACCTCGGGGGGACAACGATTCTCGTCTTGATCGTCATCCGGCGCCACCCAATGGAGCCATTGGCCGCTCCAATCCCCGTGCCGCTGGCGGATTTCACGTGGGCTGATGGAAGCGTCTTTGAGCCATCGCGCCGCCGCGATCGAGATTGGCCAGCACCACGACGTGGAAGCCGTCCCGCTCGCCAAAGCCGATCACCGTCACGACCTCGGGGCGGTTGATCACCGCTCGCACCGTCTCCGAAAGGCCGGCTAGGTGCTGCCCGACCTCGATCAGCGCGCCGGCCAAGCCTTGCTCGCGGCGGCATTCGCGGTGCAGCCAGTCCGCCGTCCAGTCCGGGGCGAGGTAGCTGCCGTGGCCCCAAATGCTGCCAATATGTTGTCCCCCTCGGGCAAGGTAGGTTTCTTGCCCCGTTTGAATATTCTCTTGGGTGAGAATCACCTGCTGCTGCGGGGAGACGATCGCGGCAGGGATGGGTGGCGCATTTTTATAAATGGCTGCGCCTGCTGAGATTAAAACGGTAAAGGTGACGATGCAAATGAGCACAAGCCAAGCGGGGAGGCTCAGCCGAGGGCGCTCACGCGGGGTCGTCACCGCAAAATCGACGGGTGCATTAGCCATAAGCTCAAGGTTACAGTGCTGGGTTTGGCAAACGTCCCTAGCTTAAAAGACACCCCTGAAACAATGCTTTGACTTAAGTCAAGGCGCACCTTGAGAGATTATTAAGGCTCGATTTCAATTTGTTGTTGGGCCTCAGTGCGATCGCCCACCAGAACTGAATATTTTTCCGATAGGCTTGAAGAAGAACCGAACCGAGATCGCACTGAGGCCCACCGTGAGCGCACCAAAATTAAGTGACTGGCTATCTACAACCGCCATTTTTCAAGGACTCTCGTCGTCACAGCTCACGGCCTTAGCCCAGATCGCCCAGTTGCAAACCTTCGTCAAAGGCGACCTAATTTTTAGGCAGGGACGACCCGCCACCGGATTCTTCGTGATTCAAACAGGGCGCGTCAAAGTCTTTCAGATCTCAGTCAATGGCAAAGAGCAAATTCTGAATATCTTTGAGGCCGGAGACAACTTTGCCGAAGTGGCGGCGATGGATGGTCAAAGTTTCCCGGCTTCGGCAACGGCGCTAGAGCCTGCCACCCTTGCTTTTTTACCGCGAACCGAGCTACTAGCGCTGCTGCATCAATATCCTGACATTGCCATTAAGATGCTGGTCACGTTAGCGCAGCACTCCCGGCATCTAGTCAAGGTGGTCAAAGATCTTTCGTTTAAGGATGTGCCGCAGCGGTTGGCGGCCTATCTACTTAATTTGTGCGATCGCACCACAGTTGCCTCTCCCGCTCAGCAGACAAAAATCGTGACCCTGGATTTAAGCAAAAGTCAGTTGGCTGCGGCCTTGGGAACAATCCCCGCTACTCTCTCACGGGCGTTCTATCGCCTCAGCACGGACGGCATCATTTCTATACAGGGGATGCAAGTTGAGATTTTGGATTGCGATCGCCTTCAAGATCTCAGTTTGCTATCGAAACCTAAACAATCTTCAGCTCCATCATCAAAACTGGATTAGCCATGACGCTCCATTGAAATGACCGATAGCCTGCCTGTTGCGATCCCATCTCAGTAAAATACGCTTGAATATAGAGAGTAACCACACAAAGCTATCAATGGAACCTAGCCACAGTCCCCAGGTCTATGAAATCCTCACAAGCTATGCTTCTGGGGAGCGTAACTTTAGAGAAATTGATTTGAGTCAGGCCAACCTGAGAGCCATTGACTTAAAGGGCGCAGATCTCAGTTATGCAGACTTCAGTGAAGCTAATCTCAATAGTGCCAATCTGAGAGGAAGCGACTTGAGTTATGCAAACCTAAGCGAAGCTGATCTAACCCAGACTGATCTCAGAGGAGCTAGTTTGCTGGGCACAGATCTTAGAGGTGCAATTCTCTTAGGCACTAAACTTGCTAAGGCTGACTATGATGATACGACACAGTTCCCGACTGGGTTTGACCTAACTCAGCATATAGATTGAGAGTAGGTCTGCAGTGGTCAGTAGCGGGCCTGCGGCTGAAAAAAAACTTATTGGGTCGGCACCTGGCTAAAGACTTTGAACTGATCAAATTTTTGGGCCTGCTTAAGAAGGCGATCGCTCAAAGAATCACAAACGGTCTCACACAGCTCAAAGATCATGGGGTCAACGATCTCGTAGTAGGCGCTGACACCGCTGGCGGTCCGAGACAACATGCCAACCTGCGTCAGCATCTTCAAGTGCTTGGAGATGTTTGCCTGTCCCAGTTCAGTTGCCTCTACCAGCTCGTTAACGGTCATGGGCCTGATCTTAGATGACTCAGAATCTGTAGCCGACTGACCTCTGATAACATCTTGAAATATTCAGCCACAGAGGCTAGTACCTCTGGCGCAATAGGAGTCGAACTAGACTTTGACATAGAACAGTATAGCTAAAATATAACTATATACTATTTTAGTTTAGTGTTGGTACACAGTGCACAGGAATTTGGGTCGCTGCATTAATCTTTGCTGCCAATGTTTTCAGAGTGTTGCGATCAACACAGCGCAGCTTACGGAACCCAGTGGGTTCCAAGCCCAGTGCAAGGGTGCCTAGAAATTTCTGTCTGCGGGCGATGATTCGAGGCCGCGTCGGGATGTTGATCTGTACTTCATTTGGCTGTATATCTTTTAGATACTGAAAATAAGCGGTTTCAATATCCTCTGACCAAGCCGATAAAACCATCGTCTGGATTGCTAGATAGCCTTGATACTCCTGACGTAGTTGTTTCAAGCCCCGTAGAATATCTGAAAAGTCGATCCCCTCGCTGGGTCGGTTAACAGATTGCAACTGTTTTGGGGTGGCGGCATCTAGTTTGGCTGCAATCTGATCCGCAACGGCTAGCCCCTTGCGAACGGCAGGATCATCTATGAGGCTGCTATTGGTCAGCACCACTGTTGGCTTATCCCAAATTTGTTTTGTTGCAATGAGGATCTCTTCTAAGTTCAAGGCTAGGGTCGGTTCACCATTCCCACTCAGGGTAACCACATCAATGGGGTGGCAAGGATCAGCGGCTTCCAAAGCCTCTACGACTTGTTCTGTGGGCACAAATACTTGGCGTTGTCGTGAGTTTGTTTCTATGTCACCTAATTGGCAGTAGATACAATTAAACGGGCAGCTTGATGGGAT
>JAAUOP010000285.1 GCA_012034805.1 Synechococcales cyanobacterium CRU_2_2
CGGCATTTACAAACTCGTCAATGGTGGCGTTGGCACTTCCATTTCGGTAAAGTAGCTCAGCACAATTCCCTTGTACTGCAGCTTGAGACTGCTCAAGACTTCGGCCACCTCTTCCGGCTGTAGATTGCGCAGAAACAGCCGTGGGTCGCGCTTGTAGTAGATGCCCAAATAACCAAGGCGCTCTCGCAGTTTGTCGGCGAGCCGCCGCTGTTGATCTTGAAGTGGGCCAGAGCCGCTGTGAAGTGGGTTGGCGAGGGAGGGGAGAGCTTGTAGGTGTGGATCGGAGGGGGAGAGCCGCAAGAACTGCTTGATCGCCTCGTCGATGCAGATTTCGAGCTTGCCGACGGCGGCGGCGCTGAGATAGACCTCGGCGGGGTGATATTGCTGGTGAGACTGCTGCTGAGGTTTCTCGGGGGCGGAAGGATGGGGGTGTGGCAGGGGCAAGTCCGTTACCGAATCGGAGCTTGTTACCTGATCGGAACTTGTTACCGGATTGAACGCCGTCAGGTAATCGGATGCTGTCAAAATCAAGCTGGGCAGAAGAATCGATTGCTGATGGAGTTGTGTGAGTAAAGACGGCAATGCCGGGGTTTCCTCCAACAGCAGGCAATCTGGGTTGGGTTCTTTTCTCTGGACGGCTCTGAGGAAATCTGCTGGGCTCTCACAAAGCGTCAAAACGTAGCGCTGTGCTGAAATCGAAGATCTGACTCGGTCGGCTAAACCGTCCGAGTGCAGAATTCCCAAAATTGAAACGGTTAATGACACAGCGGCAGTTTTCTGTCTGAAGGATTCACCTCTTAGCATGTTAACCGCTCTCGTCTTCGCTGCCGCGTCGAGAAGACGATGCCCCTGTAGGATAATTTGTGGTCTGCGGTTGGTTGATTGATTCAGTATTGATTCAGTAATGGATTGATTCGTGACGGATGGACCAGCGGCAGATTGGCCTGGAATGGTCGGTCGATGAAATTGAGGTTGGGCTAGAGAGGGATTGGCTTAGACATGGGTAGCGCATACGTCATTGGCCTGGGGAAATCAGGGTTGGGAGCTGCACGGCTGCTGCGGGCGGAGGGGTTTGAGGTTACGTTGAGCGATCGCAACGACGGCGAAGCCCTGCGGCAGCAACAGCAGCAGCTTGCCCAAGCGGGGATTCGGGTGCTGTTGGGCGATACCTTTACACCGGATCCGTCCCAGCCGCTGGATTTGGTGGTGGTGAGTCCGGGAGTTCCCTGGGACATCCCTGGATTGGTTCAGGCACGGGAGCTGGGTTGGGATGTAGTGGGGGAGCTGGCGCTAGCTTGGCGCTACTTGCCTGGAATCCCCTGGCTTTGCGTGACCGGCACCAACGGAAAAACCACGACGACGGCTCTGATTGCGGCGATCTTTGAGGCGGCGGGTCGCTGTGCGCCGGCCTGCGGCAACATCGGCTATGCGGCCTGTGAGATGGCCTATGAGGCGCGCCATGGCAATCTGAAGCTGGACTGGGCGATCGCTGAAATGAGCAGCTATCAAATTGAAGCCGGTTGGGAGATCAAACCCCAAATCGCCGTCTGGACGACGTTTACCCCCGATCACCTCAGCCGTCACAAAACCCTTGAAAATTACTACAACATCAAAGCTCACTTGCTCGAGCAGGCCGAGCAAAAAATTCTGAACGGGGATGATCCCCAGCTGCGCCAGACCCTTGCCCAGCGTTGGCCTGAGGCCCATTGGACGAGTATTGGGGGGCGCGATTGGCTACGCCAAGCTTCGAAGAATCGCAGACTCGCAGACCCAGACCCAGACCCAGAGCCGGCGCAAGACATTTATCGAGAAGATGACTGGGTGATTTTTCAAGGTCAGCACTTGGTGCAGGCCTCAAGCCTAGCCATGCAGGGGCTTCACAACCAGCAAAATCTGCTCATGGCCGTGGCCGCCGCCCGACTGGCAGGGATTGAGCCTGAGGCGATCGCCACGGCCATCCGCAGCTTTCCCGGTGTACCCCATCGCCTCGAGCACCTGGGCCAGTGGCAAGGGATCCGCTTCGTCAACGACAGCAAAGCCACAAACTACGATGCCGCCGAGGTCGGACTCGCCTCCGTGGAGGCTCCGGTGGTGCTGCTGGCCGGAGGCGAAGCCAAGGAGGGAGAAGATAGCCCCTGGCTCGACCAGATTCGCACCCAGGCCTCTGGTGTGGTTCTGTTTGGGGCTGCTGCTCCGGTGTTTGCTGCTCGGCTGCAAAGCGTTGGCTACGATCGGGTTGAATGTGTTGAAACCCTCGATCAAGCGGTTCCTGCGGCAGTGGCGATCGCCCACAGAACCCAGGCCAAAACCATCTTGCTCTCTCCGGCCTGCGCCAGTTTTGATCAATACCCCAACTTTGAAGTCCGGGGTGATCATTTTCGGGAAATCTGTCTGGCCCATTTCCAGAGCAACTGAACCTAGTGACCCTAGGCACAGCCTCTTGGGTCAATCGCGCTTGGCCTATTCGGGACTTGGGATACTTGGGCCTTCCGTGGCTACGATGCCCCAATGTCTTCTGGATTACAGGCAGGGTCAAGTTTTTGGTGTTTTGTAGTTGATCCCCCTTGCAAACTGCACCCCAGCCGCCCAAACTAATCATGTCCGTCGCGTCGAAAACACTGAACTGGGCAGCTGGGAGTTACATCGTGCAAAGAGTATTAGGCATCATCCTCGGAGGCGGAGCTGGAACGAGGCTCTATCCCCTCACCAAAGTCAGAGCCAAGCCTGCGGTCTCCCTCGCCGGAAAGTACCGCCTGATCGATATCCCGGTCAGCAACTGTATCAATTCCAATATCTTTAAGATTTACGTACTGACTCAGTTCAACTCGGCCTCCCTCAATCGCCACGTCTCCCGCACCTACAACAACTTAGGGGGGTTCAGTGATGGATTTGTCGAAGTGCTCGCCGCCCAGCAAACCCCTCAAAACCCCAGCTGGTTCCAAGGCACCGCTGATGCCGTCCGGCAGTACATCAGTTTATTCTCCGACTGGGATGTAGACGAATTCATCATTCTTTCCGGTGACCATCTTTATCGGATGGATTATTCCGAGTTTGTTCAGGCTCACCGCGACAGCGGTGCGGACATTACGCTCTCGGTGGTTCCCATTGATGAAGCGCGGGCTTCGGATTTTGGGCTGATGAAAATTGACGGCCAGGGCCGCGTCATCGACTTTAGCGAAAAACCCAAAGGCGAGGCCCTCAAGGCCATGCAGGTGGATACGACGGTGCTGGGCTTAGATGCCGAAGCCGCTCAGGCGAAGCCCTACATCGCCTCCATGGGCATTTATGTGTTCAAGAAGCAGGCCCTGATTGATCTGCTCGACAAGTTCCCGGATCAAACGGATTTTGGCAAGGAAATCATTCCGTCTGCGGCGGAGAACTACCTGCTCCAAGCCTATCTGTTCGATGGCTATTGGGAGGACATTGGGACGATCAAGGCATTTTATGACGCCAACTTGGCCTTGACTCAGCAGCCCGAGCCGTTTT
>JAAUOP010000286.1 GCA_012034805.1 Synechococcales cyanobacterium CRU_2_2
TGGACAGCCGCGTATCTTTGTGCGGTGACTGCTGATTTTCGCCGTCACCCTGCCGACGGTTCCCGGATTTTTCGGCGTGATTCAGGCCGCCATGGTGCTGGCACTCCAACCCTTCGGCGTGAGCAGTTCCGATGCGTTTGCGATTTCGGTCTTCTATCACATGGTGCAGTACATTCCCGTGACGGTGGCGGGGCTGGTGCTGGGCGATCGCACCAGTTCCAAACTCTGGCAAGCCCAGCTGCGGGAGGGCCTGGACCCCGCGCCCCCGATTTTGTTGGTGGATGAACATCGCACTAGTCTGCTGGCCCGCGATCGCTATTGGCAGATGTATCCCGCCCGAGGGCTGACCCGGCTGTTGCCCCAGGGCCTGCGGGAGCCCCCCAGGGCGATCGATGACATCGTGGCGATCCTGCTAGTGGAGCGCTATCTGGCTGCTGCCCAGCCGCTACCTGGCTAGCCACCGATCCAGTCAGCCACCGATCAAAACTGGCTGCGGATCGTGAAGCTATAGTCGCCGCCGGGCTCTAGCTGGTAGTCCTTTTGCACCAAGAAGCGATTGAGCGGATCCTTGATCAGCGTGCGCCCCAGGGAAGGCTCCACTTCCAGCTCTCCCCGCAAAAATGCCACTGGAATGTCCAGCGAAAGCGGCTAGCCTCCACTTCTCCCGCCAACAGACCCTGCTCCCAACTCTGAAAATAGACGCGCACATGGGCGGTTGTATTCGGCAACCTAGACATAGGGCGGGACGGGGCAGAACGCAATATTCCTTAACCTGGCACGGCTTCTCGGTTGTTGTAAAGGCTCATGGCTTTTTCCAGGCTCTGGCGCAGGCCCAGTTCGATCGCCTCCGTGGTCAGCAGTAAGACTTCATCCACCAGCTTTTGTTCGTTGGGAGAGAATTTTCCTAGGACGTGGGAGACCGTGGCATCGCGATCGCCCCCGGCAGCCTGGGCGCACCAATGCCGATGCGCAAGCGGGGGATGTTTTGGGTGCCGAGGTGGGCGATCGCCGACTTGACGCCATTGTGCCCCGCCGCCGAGCCCGAGAGGCGCAGGCGCAGGCGGCCCAGGGGCAGGTCCATGTCGTCGTAAACCAACAGCACCGCCTCCGGCGGAATCTTGTACCAATCCACCACGGCCCGGATCGATTGGCCCGAGAGATTCATGTAGGTCTGGGGTTTGAGCAATCGCAGCTTGTTCGAGCCCAGGCGGGGCACCATGCTTCGCCAAAATTCGCCCTTGAATTTTTTATGCTCACCGAGGCTGACCAGCCAGCGCTTGCCCAGGGCATCCACCGCATCAAAGCCAATGTTGTGGCGGGTATTGGCATACTTGGCCCCCGGATTGCCCAGGCCGACGATGAGCTGGGGTGGCATGGCGGGTTGGGGGTCGGCCTTGGGCGCGGCCTTGGCTGTGGCTTTCTGAGGCAAATCCTGAGCGGCAGCAAGCCTTCGTTCAGCGTTGGGGTCGGACATAGGGGAAAGGGAGGAAAACGCTGCAAAAAATGCGTCTTAGAGGATGTTTGAGAATAGCTTTGGCTATAGCTAATAGTGCCCATAGCCCGTATTTTTGCTTAAAAAATCGGGCATAGTCTAGCCTGTTGGGTATAAAATCACTGGCCTGGGCGAACTCTCAAACATCCTCTCAGGGAAATCATCGACAGCATCGTTGTTCTCCAAAGCCTCCCCTTGGGCGATCGCAGGAAACCATCGTCCATCCAAAGCGCCCGTAGAATTCTCAAACATCCCCTAGGACAGCTTGGCAGTACATTCCAACATCAACACCCGATTGATCTGGGCATGGGGCTGCACCTCCAGGGCGCGGTGAAACGCCTGAATTGCCTCCCGCAATTCCCCCAGGGCCGCGTGGCAGAGGCCCATGCCATGGAGCGCCCCAAAGTGGTAGGGCACCAGGCGCACCACCACCTGACAATCGGCCAGGGACTGACGATAGCGACCCTGGAGGTAGCGTAGGGTTGCCCGACGGTTCCAGGCTTCTGCAAAGTCGGGGCGCTCGGCGATCAGATCACAGAGAACGACTTCGGCAGCCTCAAACTCCTGCCGATCTAGCAGTTGTTGGGAACGCTGGAGAACTTCCAGGCCCGTGATGCCTTTTTCGTGGAACCAGTGATGCCAGAGGCGGGCCGTGGCGCGATCGCGGGCGACCAGGTCATCTTCAAGGGCGGCACATCGCTGTCCAAAGCCTTCGGATTGATCCAGCGCTTTTCGGAAGACATCGACGTCACGGTCTTCCGCGACGATCTCGGGATTCCGGCGTCCGTCGATGAACTCGCGGCGCTGAGCGGGAAAAGCGCGGTGCAGCCTTGGATGCGATCAGGGAGGCCTGCGAAGTCTATATCAACGGCCCGCTTGCAGAGCGTCTGGCGATTATATGCGCTGAAACGTGCGCGCGCACCGGCCTCGGTCAAGATGCGCTCACAGTAAAAGCCGATGCGCATGACCAGCAGACATTGCTGCTTGGCTATCCCAGCGTCACGCCAACAGATGCCTACATCGCCAAGTCGGTCAAAATCGAATCCGGCGCAAAGTCAGCGCTCGATCCCAATTCGGTGCGGACGATCACGCCCTATGTCGACGCCGACGTTCCGGGGATTGACCTCGCAGTGCCAGGGATCACCGTGGTCGATGCGGAACGGACGTTCTGGGACAAGGTCGTGATCCTTCACGGCCTGCGCCGATGGTACGACATTCGCGGACTGCTCCGCGGCAACGGCCAGCGCATTTCGCGGCATTATTATGATCTCTTCCGCTTGCTTCAGTCTGACAGCGGGAAAGCGGCAACCAAAGATGCTGCACTTGGGGCAGATTGCGTCGCCCATGCCCGCATGTTTTTCAATCGACCCGATTTTGATCTGGCATCGGCACAGCCACCCACATTTGCCCTGTGCCCCGATGGCGCGATGGTCGACGACTTGCGACAGGACTATCGCGCCATGAGCGTGATGATCTTTGGCGAACCACCCGCGTTCGATGACGTGATTGACGCCATTGCCGCCCTGGAGGCCGAACTGAACGCGCGAGGGGCGCAACTGTGACGGGTTTCTTTAAACGGCTCTTCTCGAAGCGGGAAGCTGCACATGAAACTTCACCCCCTGCACTCGCAGGTCGGCTCGACATCGAGGAGTTCGGGCATAATCTTGTCAGCATCGATGCGCTCGATTTCTTCGGCCACTAGGCCGTATCCCCAAACAAGCGATACCGCCTGATCTGGGCAGACAGGACGCCTGATGGCAGCCGGGGCGGCAATCGAAGTGAAGGGCACGGGTCATGGTCGCTGCTTCTTGATGACCGGATCGTAACGACAGGAAGTCTTGAACGACCGCAGGAGGGCAGCGTTGCTGACAACGGGACAGTGATCCTGCACGACTGGATGTTCGGTGAGGGTCTGAAAGGGCGTTTTGTCGCGTTCACGCCGAACGACCTCGTATCCAGGGCAGCTGATGGATTGAACCCTAGACACG
>JAAUOP010000021.1 GCA_012034805.1 Synechococcales cyanobacterium CRU_2_2
ATCAGCAGACCAGCCGGGGCGATCGGCGTTCCGTATACCGTGACCCAATGTCCCGCACAATTAAGCTGGTCAGCGGCAGCGAGACCAGCAGGGCCAGAACCGATAATGGCAATTTTTTGCCCGTGCGTTTGTGGGGCAACTGGGGCGTAATCCAGCCTTGCTCCCAACCTTTTTCGACGATCGAATACTCAATGTTCTTAATTGTCACCGGCGGGTTGGTGATGCCCAGGACACAGGAGCCTTCGCAGGGGGCGGGGCAAACTCGACCGGTAAATTCAGGAAAGTTATTGGTTTTATGCAGGCGATCGAGTGCTTCTTTCCACAGCCCTCGATAGATCAAATCATTCCATTCGGGAATTAGGTTGTTGATGGGGCAACCGCTAGCCATGCGGTTGATTTCCATGCCCGTGTGGCAAAAGGGTGTGCCGCAATCCATACAGCGCGAGGCCTGGGTTTGCAGGTCAGTATCGGGCATGGGCAGGTGAAATTCATCCCAATTTCGAATGCGATCGCGGGGCGAGACCTCAGCGGCGACCTCGCGCAGATATTCCATGAAGCCAGTTGGTTTTCCCATGATCGGTGTGGTGTGGTTGCAATAAAGAGGGTGAACAGAGCAATCGGGTCAGTGGGCTAGTGGGGACAGGTTGGCATTGGGCAATCCCCAATCGCCCCCTTACGAGCCCCCGATCCGGCTGACATCGCGGGCGTTTTCCTCAAAAGCAGCGGATAGGGCTTCGTCGTTGCTCAGGCCGGCATCCAGTGCTGTTTTGATATGTTGCAAAACCCGCTTGTAGTCGCGGGGCATGACTTTGACAAAGGTTGCCACGCAGGCATCCCAGTTTTCGAGGATATGGCGGGCGCGATCGCTCCCGGTCAGAGCTCGGTGCCGCTCCAGCATCCCCTGCAAATCACGAATTTCTTCTGGATCTTCAAGGGGCTCCAAGTCCACCATTTCCCGGTTGCAGCGAGTCGAAAAGTCACCGGCTTGATCAAAGATATAGGCTACACCGCCGCTCATGCCCGCTGCGAAATTGCGCCCGGTTTGACCCAGAATCACGACCTTCCCACCCGTCATGTATTCACAACCATGGTCGCCAATGGATTCCACCACAGCCTGCACGCCAGAGTTGCGCACACAAAACCGTTCTCCAACCACACCGCGAATATAGGCTTCGCCGCTGGTGGCTCCATAGAAGGCCACGTTGCCTGCAATAATGTTCTCCTCGGCGACAAAGCTTGAAGCCTTGGGTGGATAGAGAATGAGTTTGCCGCCGCTGAGCCCCTTGCCGAAATAGTCGTTGGCATCGCCTTCGAGTTCTAGGGTCACGCCCCTGGGCACGAAGGCCCCAAAGCTTTGACCGGCAGTTCCCTGGAAGCTGAGCTGAACAGTATCTTCGGGCAGGCCATCCCAGTGACGTTTGGTGATTTCGTTGCCGAGAATGGTGCCAACCACGCGGTTGACGTTACGAATGGGTAAGCTGGCTTTGACGGGTTCGCCGGTTTCGATCGCAACTTTGCACAAGTCCAACAGCTTGGTCATATCCATAGACTTGTCTAGGCCATGGTCTTGGGGAAACTGGCAATAGCGGCCGACCTCAGGGCCAACCTGCGGCTGGTAGAGAATCTTCGAGAGATCAATGCCCTTGGCCTTCCAGTGCTCAATGGCCTGCTTCGGCTCCAAGACATCGGTGCGGCCCACCATTTCGTTCACCGTGCGGAAGCCGAGTTGGGCCATGATTTCTCGCATTTCCTGGGCGATGAACCGCATGAAATTGACGGTGTGCTGCGGGTCGCCTTTGAAGTTTTTGCGCAGTTCAGGGTTTTGGGTTGCCACACCCACCGGGCAGGTGTTTTTGTGGCAAACGCGCATCATAATGCAGCCCAGGGTGACCAGCGGTGCAGTGGAAAAGCCGTATTCCTCTGCGCCGAGTAGGGTGGCGATCGCCACATCCCGCCCCGTTTTCAGTTGGCCATCCGCTTCCACCGCAATGCGGCTGCGCAAATTGTTCAACACGAGGGTTTGGTGAGTTTCGGCAATGCCCAGTTCCCAGGGCAACCCAGCATGCTTAATCGAGGTCTGGGGCGAGGCTCCGGTGCCGCCATCGTAGCCCGAGACCAGCACCACGTCGGCATGGGCCTTGGCGACCCCAGCAGCGATTGTACCCACCCCCACTTCCGAGACGAGTTTGACGCTGACCCGTGCTGCCCGGTTCGCATTTTTGAGGTCATGGATTAGCTCGGCTAGGTCTTCAATGGAGTAGATATCGTGGTGGGGCGGCGGCGAAATCAGTCCGACGCCAGGGGTTGAGTGGCGAACTTTGGCGATCCAGGGATAGACCTTGAGGCCGGGGAGTTGGCCACCTTCGCCCGGTTTTGCGCCCTGGGCCATTTTGATTTGGATTTCCCGCGCCTGGGAGAGATACAAACTGGTGACGCCAAACCGACCGGAGGCGACTTGTTTAATGGCGCTGTTTTTGGAATCGCCCTGGTCATTCGTCCAGGTGTAGCGCTCCGGGTCTTCACCGCCTTCGCCCGTGTTGGACTTGCCGCCAATGCGATTCATCGCGATCGCCAAGGTCTCATGGGTTTCCTGGGAAATGGAACCATAGCTCATTGCCCCGGTTTTAAACCGTCGCATAATCGCCTCAATCGACTCCACTTCTTCGAGGGGAACGGCCTCCCGCGTCTTGAAAGCCAGCAAGTCCCGCAGCCGGAAAAACTGCTGGCCCTGCTCATTGACCTCAGTGGCATACTGCTTATACAACTCATAATTCCCCTCGCGAGTCGCCTGTTGCAACAGGTGGATGGTGCGGGGCGAGAACAGATGCGCCTCACCATCCTTACGCCACTGATACTCGCCACCCGCATCGAGGGTTTGGTCTGCGACGGCATCGCGATCGGGAAACCCGTGGTGGTGGCGCACAATCGCTTCCTGGGCGATCACGTCGATGTCCACGCCTTCTAGGCGCGAAGCCGTCCAGGTAAAGTACCGTTCAATCACCGAATGGTGCAGCCCCAAGGCCTCAAAAATCTGCGCCCCGCGATAGCTCTGGATCGTGGAAATGCCGATCTTGGAGCCGATCTTAATCACGCCCTTGGTGACCGATTTGATGAAATTCTTGCAGGCTTTGTCGTACTCGACATCTCGCAGCGAATGCTGTTCGATCATCCCAGCAATGGTGTCAAACACGAGATAGGGGTTGATGGCTCCACAACCGTAGCCCAGCAACACCGCAAAGTGATGAACCTCACGTGGTTCGCCGGATTCGAGCACGAGGCCAACGCGGGTACGGCTCCCAGTACGAATCAGATGGTGGTGCAACCCTGCGACGGCGAGCAAGGCGGGAATGGCTGCTCGGGCTAGGCTAATGCCACGATCGCTTAGGATCAACAAATTGACACCAGCTGAGATCGCCTCGTCTGCATCGGCACAGAGTTGGGCGATCGCCGCCTCCATCCCTGCAGCTCCCGTCTTCGGATCAAACAGCGTCGCCAGCGTTCGGGACTGGAAGCCCTCCAGGGAGATCTCTTTTAGCTTGGCCAACTCTGCATTGCTCAGAATCGGTGTTTGTAGTCTGATCAATCGGCAACTCTCGGGCTCGGGCTGGAGCAAGTTGCGCTCGGAACCGATCGTCGTGATCGCTGAGGTGATCAAAGCCTCTCGAATCGAATCAATTGGCGGGTTAGTGACCTGGGCGAACAGTTGCTGGAAGTAGTCATACAGTAGCTTAGACTTATGCGACAACACGGGTAAGGGCGTATCTGTTCCCATCGCGCCAACCGCCTCAACCCCGTCCTTGGCCATCGGCGTCAGCAAGAGACGTAGGTCTTCAAACGTATAGCCAAACGCCATTTGATGTTGCATCAGCACTTCCCCAACCGGCACCTCCGGCTCACCACCCACTCCGGTCGGCAGATCGATCAAATCGACCAGATGCTGAGTCAACCAGTCTCGATAGGGCTGCTCGGTGGCCACTTGATGTTTGATTTCCTCATCGGCGACAATGCGCCCTGCTTGCATATCCACCAAGAACATCCGACCGGGCTCTAGGCGACCCTTCTTCACCACGCGCTCCGGTTCAATCGGCAACACGCCCGCTTCCGAGGCCATGATCACCAAGTCATCCTGGGTGACGTAGTAACGCGAGGGCCGCAGACCATTGCGATCGAGCACCGCTCCCATCATCGTCCCATCGGTGAAGGCGATCGAGGCAGGCCCATCCCAAGGCTCCATCAAACAGGAGTGATATTCGTAAAAGGCTTTTTTCTCATCGCTCATGGACTCGTGCGCCGCCCAGGGTTCTGGGATCATCATCATCATGGCGTGGGGGAGCGATCGCCCCGCCAGGGTCATCAGCTCCAGGGTGTTGTCAAAAATGCCCGAGTCGCTGCTATCGATATTGACAATCGGCTGAATCCGCGCCAAATCTTCGCCGAACAGTTTCGAAGCAAACCGGGCCTGCCGGGCGTGCATCCAGTTGACATTGCCCCGCAGCGTATTAATTTCGCCGTTATGGGCCACATAGCGGTAGGGATGGGCTCGCTCCCAGCTGGGGAAGGTGTTGGTGCTAAAGCGCGAATGCACCAAGCCCAGGGCGCTCTCCATCTGCGGGTCGCTCAGGTCTGGATAATATTGGCCCACCTGTTCTGGCATTAACATGCCTTTGTAGACAATGGTGCGGCTAGACAGACTGGCAGGGTACCAATAAGTGTCGAGCTTGGCCGTGCGGATGGCGTTGTGCGATCGCTTCCGAATCACATACAGCTTGCGCTCAAAGGCCAAGCCATCGTCTTCAACCCAATCCCCACTGCGCCCCACAAACACTTGCTGCATGAAAGGCTCGCTGCCCTGAGCCGTCTTGCCCAAGCTGGAGTGATCCGTTGGCACATCCCGCCAGCCCAGCACAGTCTGTCCTTCTTCGCTCACAATTTGCTCAAAGGCAGCCCGCCCCGCCTGTCGGGCTGCGGGGTCGGGCGAGGCATAGATCATCCCAACACCATATTGCCCCGGCCCTGGCAGCGCGACGCCCATGTCCGCCGTCACCTTGGCCATAAACCGATGGGGCATTTGGAGCAAGATTCCCGCCCCATCGCCGGTGTTTGGCTCTGCCCCCACCGCACCTCGGTGATCCAAGTTGATCAAAATCGTCAGCGCCTGATCCACGATGCTGTGGGAGGCTTGCCCCTTCATGTGAACGATAAACCCGACGCCGCAGGCGTCATGCTCAAATTTGGGATCGTAAAGACCCTGTCGCTGCGGCATCTGATTGAACGCCTGATTGAACAAGGGATTTGAGTTCATATTTATTGGAAAGCCCGATACTGGCAAGACTCGACGGACAAGACGCACCTGGCAGCAGCGAGAGCTTGCCCCAGGGTGAAGGAAAGTCCCTAAATATTAAGGGGGAAATCCCGCATCTCGATGCCCAGAACCATGAACTACATAGTTTGTTAGATAAGCCGGTGATCCCGAGGGCTGAAGGTGAAGCATTTCTTTGCAATAGTGACGATCGCCAATTTTGTCTCGAAAAATTTTCAGTTGTTAAGAAACTTGAAATGATCACTCTTTTTATCTCGAACGATGGGGGCCAGCTTCGGGCCAAGACGAATCAGCAACTAGCCTTGGGGGGGCGGGAAAGCGCCTGTTCGGCAGCGGCCTTCTCGGCGTCCTGCTTGCGTTTGCCGCTGCCACTACCGATGACTTGGCCCTGAACCCAGACTTCCACCCGGAATTGCTTGTCGTGGTCTGGCCCCGATTCAGCGACGACTTTGTACACCGGCGTTTGTTGAAATTGCTGTTGTGCCCAGGCTTGCAGCAGGCTTTTGGGGTTGGACTGGGGTAGGGCGATCGCCAACCCATCCACCACCGCCTCAAAAAAGGGAATCACCCAATCCCACACTGCATCCAGCTCGGATTCTTGATCCAAAAAATAGGCCCCGACCACCGCCTCAAAGGCACAGCTGAGCAGATTGGAATTCTGACGGCCACCCTGTTTTTCTGCACCTTGTCCGAGCTTGAGGCGATCGCCCAGGCTCGCCCACACCGCGAATTCCGCCAACTGTGTCTCATCCACCAAGACCGAGCGGAGCGCCGTGAGCTCACCCTCGGATTTATCGGGGTAGCGTTTATACAAAAATTCGCCGCTGATGAAATTGAGCACCGCATCACCCAAAAACTCGAGTCGCTCGTTATGGTCGCCTTCTTCTGGATATTCGTTCGCGTAGGAGCGGTGGGTGAGGGCTTGGCTGAGCAGCGGATCATGGCAGAAGCTAGGAAGTTGGAATGCATTCTGCTGGAATGTATTCTGCGGCAAAGCCGCTTTGCTGGTGTTAGAGGGAACGTGCATAGGGGCAAAGAAGTAGACGAGAGGGTGCGAGCCTGAGGCGAACGAACGCCCACAACCTGCAAGATTTTGGATCTGCTGATCGAGATTTGGCAAGGCAGGGAGAGAAAAATCAGGCGGAATCAGGCTGCGATCGCCTGAATCTATTTGTATGCTAGAGGGATATGGGTATCAATTCAGTACCGCCAAGTCCCCTCCAGCACCGCCCAACCTCAGCATCCATACCGTCTCAGTGTCATCTTCTCCCCAGGAATCCGTCATGGCTGGCCCCAAGGAATACCGCAGCGTCACAGAATTTCCATTGCATCTCGAACAGCTTGAGCGTGAAGCCCTAGAGCATCACTATCTGGAGTTACGGACGACCTACGGCAGTCTCACCAAGAGCCGAGGTCAGTTGGTGCGCCGCCAAACTGAGGCGAAGGCCAAGGTCGCAGAACTGCAGGCAAGCTTGAAGCGGCTGAATGCGGCGATCGCCCAAGCCCAAACCGAAAAAGAAACCCTCAAAGCCTCCCTGGCCCACAACACCCAAATCCGTCATCAGCTCGAAACTTGGGGCAACTCCCTCGCTGAGGACGTAGATGACCTCAATGCCAAAATGTTTGCCACGGCGAAGCTTTTGGGAGACTTTGAAGCGGTCTACGAAGAAGTCCAGGCTAAGGGCGGTATCCTGTCCATCGGCAAGCGCTTCTCGCTGCTGTTGAATGCGGTGAAACGTTTGCTGAATACCGATATTGCTGACTTGATTACCCAGCCCCAAAAGTCTGCCCAGAGTCCAGACTGGGCCGATGAAAGCCCCAGTAATATCAACAAATCGCTCCACGATGGCAGCGCCTAGTCTGAATTCGGAAACAACGCCACCATGGGAAAACTCACCGATTCGTTCAAAGACACGTCCCAGCAGTTGGGCAAGCTTAAGCAAGGCATTCAGCAGATGCAGGCGCTGGGAGAAGCGCTGGCCGACAATACCCAAGATGTGGCGGCGGCAGCCCTACGAACGGGCTATGCCTACGCCAAGGTTGAAGCAGCCCAGGCGGAGGTGGCCAGTGCCCAGACTTCCAAGCTTTGGACACTGCCAATGCTCAAGGCGGAGTTTGCCACGGCAGCCAAGGCCTATGGGCATTTGAAGGCAGAATTTGGGGTGAGTTTGCGATCGCGAAGTTGGCAAAATATCCTCGATGCCTGGAACGAGGCCTTGGAGCAAAAGCCGTCAGCACAGTTGTGCGCTCCCGAGCGATCGCCCCAGCATTTATCTCCAGAGCCGTCAGCACTCGAACAGCGGCTGCTCGCCCTAGAACGGTTGGTTGCTCAACAGTCTGTAAAGATTGCCCAGTTGGAAGCCCAGACACAGGCTAGGTGTCATAGATGACTTTTGCTGGCGATCACATCAAATACATAAGCCAAAATTAGGCCAAAATATAATAGATCTACCTCATGCAAATCTCAGAACTCAAGCCCACCGAAGCCCTGCGGCGCAGCATTTTGTTGGTGATACAATCTGCGCCGCGAGAGCTTGCTCAGCTAGCTTGCCTCAACATCGTCACCGGCTTGGGGCCTGCGATCGCCCTCTTCCTCAGCAAAGTCGTCATCGATGAGATCTCTCGGCTGGCTCAAAACGGCCCGATTCAAACCTGGCAGAGCTTGCTGACCCGCGACTCGTTGTTGCTCTGGGCTATCATCGGCACCCTTGGACTGCGGTTGGTGATTGATGTAGCTTCAACCATCGATATTCTGCTGTTTGCCGCCCTGCGCGATCGCGTCCAAGGGGTCGTCCAGGGCCGCGTGCTCGAAAAAATTGTCACCTTCAGCGACATCGCCCTCTTCGAGCGCCCCGACCTGCTGAATTTGGTGGAACTCTCCGAAAAGGGGATTCAGCGGCTCCAGCGGCTCTCATTTATGATCACCGCAACGCTCCAAGGCCTGTTTGTCTTCTTTCCAGCGGTGGTGCTGTCGGCCTCCCTCGCCTGGTGGATTCCATTGCTGCTGATTGCGGTGACCGCCCCGGCAGTGTCTGTGGACATTCGTCACCGCCGCAAAAGCTGGCGTGTCGAAGAGACCCAGGCGGCGGCATCGCGGGAGATGGGCATTTATGAGAGGCTGATTCGCAGCGAAGCCTACGCCAAGGAAATTCGTCTGTTCTCGCTACAACCGATTATGATGGCGCGTTGGCGATCGCGCTTCGAGCAGGTCTTTGGCGCAATGCTCAAGGTGCGCAAGCAGGGGGCGATCGCCATGGGTATCTGGTCATTCATTGGCGCAGTTGGGGCATCATTTCCCTACGTTTTCGTAGTTTTAGGCGTTGTTCGAGGTCAGTTTACTCTAGGTGACATTGCCCTATACACGGGAGTGATTGCTCAAATGCAGACCAGCCTCTACATGCTGATTGCCAATATCGGCGATCTCTACGATGTGACCCTGGCGACGAAACCCATTTTTCAGTTGTTGGACTTGCAACCGGAATTGATTTCACCGCCCCAGGCGATCGCAGCAAATCCCTGGCATAATCCGACACCCCAGGGCGACACTTCCCCAAACACGGGCATTGTGGTGCAGGATCTGTGGTTCGAGTATCCCGGCAGTGAACGCCCTATTCTCAAGCGGATCAACTTCAAAATTAAGCCGGGGGAAATGGTGGCCTTAGTGGGCGAAAACGGTGCAGGGAAAACAACCCTAGGCAAGTTGCTCTGCCGACTCTATGACCCGACCCAGGGCTCGATTTATTGGAACGACAAGGACTATCGGCAGCTGGACTTGGGCGAATTGCGCGATCGCATCGCCGTGGTGATGCAAGATTATGCTCGCTTTCCGGCCAGCTTGCGAGACAATGTCGGCTGGGGATTTCAGCCTCAGTACGACGAGGATACGGCTATTCAGGGCGTCCTGGAGGAAGCCGGTATCGGCAAACTTCCCCAGACCTTTGACCAAGGATTAGAAACGCCCCTGGGCAAGGAACTCGAACATGGGGTGGATTTGTCGGGTGGCCAGTGGCAGCGGGTGCGATCGCCCGTGCCCTGATGCGTCTCGACAGCACTGAATTGTTAGTCTTTGACGAACCGACGGCAGCCCTAGATCCGAAAAATGAACAAGAAATCTATAACATTTTTCGCTCCATTACCCGAGGTCGTATGGCAGTGGTGGTTAGCCATCGGCTGGCCTTAGCAAAATTGGCCGATCGCATTGTCGTTTTAGAAAATGGCGAAATTCTGGAGCAGGGCAGCCATGACGAGCTGATGGCCGAAGCGGGTCTCTACGCCAATATGTTTAGTCGGCAAGCGAGCAGCTATCTTTAGCGTAATGACTGCGGCCTGGCGCGTCGCCATTGGCCAAAAAAGGCAAAGTAAAAAATGGCATACTCCACCCAAAAGACTACCACCGACCACATGGGACTGCCGTCTGCATCCACTGTCAAAATTGAAGGTGCAGGCACAACAGAATCGGTACTACTAATAATCAAAATACCAAAAAAGTTGATCGCCAAATGAAAGCCGATCGCCAGCTCCAGTCGATTATCCCGGAGTGTCAGCCAGTTGGCCGCAACCCCAAAGGCAAAATAGTAAAACGCCATCCAACCAAACCCGCGTAACATCTCAGGATTGGACAGGTGAACCAACCCAAAGGGAATCGCAGCAACCAATGCCAAAATCACCTTGGATCGAATCAACAACCCTAATCCTTGCAGCAGATAGCCCCGAAAAAACAACTCCTCGCAGGACACCTGAATAAACGTCAGGGGAATCGTTACGGCGAGTAAGCTCAGCCACTGGCGCGGTTCAAAGGTGAACATAAACTCGTTCGGTTCGAGCCCATAGCCCACTGCACCCAACAGCGACAGCATGGCAAACCAAAGCCCAAACGCAGCTAAAATTCGCCACCAACGCACTTGCAACCTTGCGCCCAATAGCGACAAAAATGGCCGTCGATGGATCCAAGGCAACACAATGGCAAGGCTAGCCAGCCCGAAGATAAAAGAAATATTATTCGCCACCAGGGATGGGATGGAAGGCTGTGCCAAAAAATCGATCAATGACGTTGTCAAAATTTCTGGTGGAACGCCTTGGAACAGTAGCCAAATCGCCACAAAAATCCCCGTACCAAAACTACCCACGAACAAAAAGCCAAAGAGAATCAATGCAATACCCAGGCAATAGCGCCACCAGGCATTTTTCCCAAGATATGCCACCCCGCGCCAGTCTTGGGTGCCCTGGGATAGATCAATTGCAGCTGGATTAGGCTCTGGGTTCCTTGCCGTATCATTCATCTTCATTCAATCAATAAGTATCGAAAATACCGGTGAGATCTACCCGAGAGAACCCTCTCAAATCTGAACGTATTTGGGCGAGTCCAAAGGACGAATCCCCAGGACTGCCTCGAGCCCCTTTAGTCCCGATTCAAAATTGCTTTGATAAAGGCAGGACGAGTCATGATACGTTGCATATAGGCCGTTGTGGCGGTGTAGGTGCTCAGGTCTAGCTTCAGTAACATGGGAAAGTAGTTGAGCATTGAGCCGACTGCTGCGTCAGCAACTGTGAAGCGATCGCCCATCACAAATTCCTGTCGAGCAAAGATCGGTTCTAGGCCAGACATCAGCCGAGGCAATTCCTGGTCACGGCTCGCTTCAACAAAAATGCCGGGGCCGAGCGTGGCATTGGCAAACAAGATCCACTGGTTGGCGATCGCCCGCTCTGCCAGCGTTGCCGTCTTCATTTCACCGTAGCACTCTGCCAAATACAGCAAAATTGCCCCTGACTCAAATAGGCGCAAATCCCCATCGGTCAGCCCTGGCACCTTGCCAAAGGGATTGATATCGGTGTACGGCGCTTGGCAATGCTCTCCCGCTGCCATGTTCAGCAGGACAAACTCGTAGGGCAAGCCTAGTTCTTCCAAATACCACTGGACAATCGAGGCCCGACTGCGAGCTCCACCGTATAGCTTGATCATCAAGGTCTCCTTAAAATCACTAAAACCACTAAAACCACTAAAACTCTCTCGACTCGCTGCCGACGACTCGCCGTGCACTCAACCCGCCTGACGCTGGTTTGCAGATGTAACAGGATCTCGCGGGCGACGCCGCTGCTGCCTCGGCAGTTGAGATATAGCAGTTCCCCGGCGAGGGCGTTGTGCTGGTTAAGATTGTCAATGATATCAGTGAGTTTGTGGCTCAGGTAGCCAGCAATGATCACAATCATGTCGCAGCGCTGAATTTTGGCTTTGATGCGGCTTTGGCTAATTTTGTTTTGACTGGCGGGCGGGATCTCGACCACCTGCTTGAGACCGTAGGGACTGAGCAGTTCGATCACGCCTCGCCGGGTGGCGTCGTGGCCACCGACTAAGGCCAAACTTAACTGGGACAAATCAACATTGGGCGGCTCGATCGTCGGAACCAGGGGCGTCAGGGGAAAGAGGGTTTCGAGATTTAAACTTTTCCAAACTTCGCTGAATGCTTGCCAAGCGTCGGTGTTGCTGCCCCGTAGCCGCTGTTCTAGGGCTTCGAGCTGGGTGACGACGGTACCGAAATAGAGGTTGCGATCGCCCAGGCTCTGCTCCAAGACCGTATTTTCCTGATCGAGTTCGGTGTTGCTTACACTGATCTGCTGCACCCAATCTTCCATCTCCGCCAGATCCGCCTCCAGCTGCAGCTTGACCCCCTCGAGGTCGGCCAACTGTTGGGTCAGGCGATCGCACTGTTCCGACTTCTCCTGCAATGCTTGCCGCAGCTGCCCTTGAATCGCCTGCTGCTCCGTCCGAAACTGCTCCTGCTCCTGGCGTAGGTCTTGCAGCGACTGGTTGAGCTGCTGGGTTTCGCTGAGGCGATCGCTCAGCTCCCGCTGGAGTTCGACGCTGCTAGCCTGAAGCCGCTGGCGCTGTTGCTGAATTTCCTGCCGCAGACTCTCATGCTCCTGCTGGAGTGCCGTGCGCTCTTGCTGGAGGGTTTCGCGAGCATGCAAATCTCCCTGACGCTGCTGATTGAGGCGGTGGACTTCCTTCTGAAGGGCATCTCGCTCTTGGCTCAGGCGCAGCGACTCTTGCCGCAGGGGCTCGAGGGACTCTTTATACTGCCGTAGACGACGGCGATCGCGCCCAGAAATCCCATCAAACAGCAAGACTGCGGGACGAAAAATAGCCGGAATCCTAGGCCCAGAGTGATTGGGGCTCATGCTTTACTCCCTCTGCACCAGTATGGTTTGCGACAGAAACTTACGCTAACTTACGCTAGGTGTTGCGACTAACCTTTGCACCCTGTCCTTGGTACCCCCCTCTGCGCCGGATTGCGCCGGAGCCCTACGCCCACCCGTCGCTTCGGCCTTGATGCAGAACTTGAAGCCGAAGCAGGATGAAGCGCATTGAGTATTGACAGCTTAGCGTGTATCCCTGGAGACTGAGCACAACTGCAACCTAGCTTGACCTAGTTTTGCCCCTTAGCCCTGCTGGCCCTCTTTTATGCGTCACCTCTATCCCCCGATTGATCCCTACGGTCGTGGCATGTTGCAGGTCTCAGACCTACACATGATCTACTTTGAAGAGAGTGGCAATCCAGAGGGCATCCCGGTAATTGTGCTCCACGGCGGTCCAGGGGGCGGATCTCAGCCCTCCTACCGGCAATACTTTGACCCCCGAGTCTGGCGAATCGTCCAGCTTGATCAACGAGGCTGCGGCCACAGTACCCCCCACGCCGAACTGCGCGAAAACACCACCTGGAGACTGATTGAGGACATTGAGGTGTTGC
The DNA here is from genome assembly GCA_012034805.1 of Synechococcales cyanobacterium CRU_2_2. Classification (GTDB taxonomy): domain Bacteria; phylum Cyanobacteriota; class Cyanobacteriia; order PCC-9006; family JAAUQQ01; genus JAAUOP01. The sequence goes on from JAAUOP010000021.1 coordinate 13,066, forward strand.
GGCAACATCTCGATATTGAGCAGTGGTTTGGGTTTGGCGGCAGCTGGGGGAGCACCTTGGCCCTGGCCTATGCCCAGACCCACCCCGATCGCTGTTTAGGGCTGGTTCTACGCGGCATTTTTATGCTGCGCCAGCAAGAAATTCACTGGTTTTACCAAGAGGGGGCGAGCTACTTGTTCCCGGATGCTTGGGAGGCCTATCTCAAGCCGATTCCCTTGGGCGAGCGGGACAACTTAGTCGCGGCTTACCATAAGCGCCTCACCAGCCCCGATCCCAAGATCTGCCGGGAGGCGGCGCGGGCCTGGGCGATGTGGGAGGCCAGTACCAGCAAGCTCTTACCCGACCCCAATTTAATGCAGGCCTTTGGCGAAGAGCACTTTGCCACTGCCTTTGCGCGGATCGAGTGTCACTATTTCATCAACCAGGGTTTCTTTGAGACCGACGACCAACTGTTGCGCAATGTTCATCGAATTCGGCACCTACCTGCGGTGATTGTCCAGGGGCGCTACGACGTGGTCTGTCCGATGCGATCGGCCTGGGATCTCCACCGAGCTTGGCCTGAAGCGGAGTTGGTGATTGTGGGGGATGCGGGCCACTCGATGTCGGAGCCGGGGATCAAGAGTGCGCTGATCGAGGCGACGGAGCGGTTTTCAGGCTGGGGTGCTCCCTAAGCTAGGTCTTGTGGCAACCTAGGACTTGCGGCGGGTGGCCTTATGCAAATTGATGCCTTCGGCGAGCTTTTTGCTTTCTGCTAGGAGATAGTCCCGAAACGTCGCCGCCACCACCGAGAGCTGTTTACCCTGGGGATACATCAAGTTCCACTGGCGGTGAATGGGAAACCCCTCCACATCCAGTACCGTTAGCATCGGCGTCTCGCCTAGGGAGGTGAGGGTGTGGTACGACAGCACCGACAGCCCCAAACCGCCCAAAATGGCTTGCTTAATCGCCTCATTGCTTCCCAAATCGAGTTTGACCTTCATGGGGACACCTGCCGCCTCAAACAGCTGCTCGGCGGCCTCGCGGGTGCCAGAGCCCCGTTCCCGCATGATCAGTGGCTGCTCCGCAAGGCGCTGAATACTAATGTCACGCTGGCCCGCGAGGGGGTGGTCGATGGGGGCAATCACCACTAAGGGATTGTCGAGGAAGGGTTGAGCCGTATAGTCGCTGCTGTCGGGGGTGCGGCTGAGAATGTAGAGGTCATCGAGGTTATCGTGCAGCCGCTCTAGTAGACCTTCATGGTTGGTCACTTGCAAAGAAACGTTGATACCTGGGTATCGTTGGCAAAAAGGCCCGAGCAACCTGGGGATGAAATAGTTGGCGGTGGTGATTACGGCGAGGCGCAACATGCCTTGTTTCATACCTTGCAAGTCAGCCACCGTCATTTCTAGCTGGGACAAGCGTTCGAAAACGTCCTTGCTCGCTGCGTAAAGCTCCCGTCCGGCATCGGTCAGGAATAGCTTTTTACCCACCTGTTCAAACAGCGGCATCCCGATCGCCTTGGTCAATTGCTTAACCTGGATCGAGACCGTCGGCTGGGTAAGATACAGCTCTTCTGCTGCGCGGGTAAAGCTGTTGTGTCGGGCAGCTGCTTCAAAAACTCTCAATTGATGAAGCGTCACGGGTTTCAACGGGAACCTCCTCGGTTCGGGTCTGACGGCGAATGGATAGCCCCATCAGGTGTTTAATGCAGGTGTTTAATGCAGGTGTTCAATGCAGGTGCTTGATCAGGTGTTCAAGCAGGTGTTCGATCTTAGACTTAGACTCGCGGCTAGATCAGATTCGTTGCTTTGGATTGGCAGCCTTGAATGTACTGCCTAATCCGGAACACTGTCTATGAAAACCATTGGAGCAACTGCAGGATTTTTTTGACTGCCCCTCTAACTGCCCCTCTGACTGGGCCACAGATTGAAGGGCGTGAGAGGCTCAGGCGCTTTGCTGGAGGCCTCGGTCTTGCAACTGTTGCACAAAAATTCTTCCAGGGTGGGCCGAGCCAGCTTCATCGCAATCAACTGGCCGCCCATTAGTTGCAAGCTTGCGAGGAAATCCTGGGGCTGCTGATCCAAATGTCCCTGCCAATCGTCGGCCTGGAGGTCGAGATCTGGAATCCAGCGCCCCAGTAGCTCGAGGTTACCGCCTCGGCCTGTGACGTGATAACGATTGCTGGAGCCCAGCAACTGGTCGATCGGGCCGGTGCATAGGAGTTCGCCCTGGGCGAGGATGGCGACGCGATCGCAAATTTGCTCCACATCCGAGAGCACGTGGCTGTTGAAAAAAATGGTCTTGCCTTCGGCCTTGAGCGTCTGAATAATCTCGCGGATTTGCACCCGCCCCAGGGGGTCTAATCCTGACATGGGTTCATCGAGAAACAGCAAGTCGGGATTGTTAATCAGTGCTTGGGCCATGCCAATGCGTTGGAGCATACCCTTAGAATATTGGCGCAGTTGCTTTTTCTTGGCGGCGGACTGGGCCAATCCCACCTGGTCGAGCAGTTGGGTGATGCGCTCTTTTTGGCGGCGGCCTCCAATGCCAAACAGACCTGCGCTGAATTGGAGAAATTCCCAGCCGGTGAGATAGTCGTAGAAATAGGCGTTTTCGGGCAAATAGCCGATGCGGTGGTGGCTGGCGCGATCGCCCAACCAAGCCCCCAACACCTGCCCCCTCCCCGCCGAGGGTCGCACCAGACCCAGTAGCAATTTTAGCAGCGTCGTTTTGCCAGCCCCGTTTGGCCCCAGCAAGCCAAAGGTCTCGCCTTGGTGCACCGCAAGGCTAATGCCCTTGAGCGGCTCCACGCGCCGGTTCATCCAAAAGCCGGTGCGGTAGACCTTGCGCAGATGATCGATTTGAACCACGATGGGAGAACCGGGCAGTGAGGCGGACTCAGATGGGGGGGCGGCGATCGCATCCATACAGGTGGGCTAGCTCGGCGGTTACGGTGGATGGTACACAATGAACTTTAGCAGGACTGGGCAAAACCCATGGAGCCTTCGAAACCGGAACGGCCAAAAGTTGTCGCAATTGTAACGGGTGCGATTTCCTTAGCATTGGCGATCGCCTACCTCCTCCTCGTGCAGTTTTTGGACAGCCGGGGGCCGATGGTTCCTGCTCCCATAGACCTGGGTTTCCTGCTCGGTTGCTGAGTCCACGAGCCGTTGAATTTTCAGGTCTGTATCTATCTATGTCAGATCTTGTATCTTTCTGCTAGCATCGCGAGTCACCAGGGCTAATGCCCATGGCATCGATTTTGGCATCGATTTTGGCATCGATTTTGGCATCGATTTTGGCAGGCCGGTTAAACACGAATCTTCAGGCCACCATTAACCGGGTCAGGTTCTTCTCAGAATTCTTGTAAAATTGGCTACACACATATTTTGGGTTGATTTTATGTCCTTATTTATGTCCAAACTGTGCCTAAATGGGTGACTGAGTGGGTATCTGAGTGGGTATCTGAGTGGGTGTCCGATTGGGTATCTGAGTGGGTGTCTAAACCAGTATCTGAGTTGATATCTAGTCTGTATTCAATTCAAATACTCTTTTCAAATGCCCTTTTGAAACCTGCTTGCCAATGCCTAACTGCAAGGCAAATGCTCATTTCGCAGATTCAAGAAAACTCCGGTTTAAGAATCCATGAATTCAACCAAAGGATTGAATGTCTGACCAGCAGACTGGATCATGAAAAATGATGATTCATTGTGTATCGTAAGCCTGTGCGTATCCTAAGCCTGTTTGATTGGTAGGGCTGAGCATATCCATGGAAATAGAAGGGCGATATGAAGGGCGATATGAAGAATGGCGATATGAACTGATTCTGCGTGAACTGATTCTGCGTGAACGAATCGCTGATGTAAGGTCTTGGGCGATGGGGCGAATCACATTCAAGGCAAGCCGATAACCAGCCCATGAACAGCCCAGAAAAATCAGCCGATTGGCTGTTGTAACCCCAGCCGTCATTGTGGAGGGTTCGCTAGGGCTTTGATTAGGGTTTGAAGTGGAGTTTGAAGTGGAGTTTGAAGTAGGGTTTGGGCTGGGGTGATTCACTGGTGTTCGGCAGGTCTTGGGGCTGGATTTGCGATGCGATCGCGCGACTCTTTCGCCCGGCATTTCACCCAGATAGAATTGCTTGTGAATTTCAAAGAAGCAATGTAGATTTATGGGGCCGTAAAGCTAGCTCACTCGTGAGATTAATCAAATCTTAAGAAAAGTAGATCGAGTTCTCCTCTGTGGGGTAGTTTGATTAACTGCTTTCTTCTAGTTGGTTCCGCTTTACTCTGTGTCTTTAATTTCCTGGTTTTTAATTTCCTGCAAGCCGATGAGATCCTGGATGCAGCTACTGATGCGAAGTCGGGTGTTTCTTGTGGTAGCTATTCCCTTAGCTGCCATGGCTGCACCGGTCCGGTTACAGGCCGCCGATATTGTGAATACCGCTTCCGGCGCTGGAAGCTCGCCCAATGGGCCAGTCAATTCTCGTTCGAACCCTGCTGTTTTGTCAGCGGGTCAACCCGATCTTCAGCTGGTGAAGACGGGCGATCGATCCTCCGCCCAACCCGGCGATACCGTGGTGTATCGTCTACTGTTTGCCAACCGAGGGGATGGCGTGGCCACGCTGCGCTCGATTGAGGATACGCTGCCGCGCGGTCTCAACCTAAAATCTGCCTCGTTGCGATCGGTGTTGAGTGCTGGGGGCAACCGTGCCGAAACCCCGATTGGCCCTGCCACGCCCTCCGGTCGTGCCTTCAGCGCAGTGATCAACAACGGTACAGGCGTTACAATTCCGCCGGGTGGCGTGTTGGATGTGGTCTATGCCGCCGAGGTGACGCCGGATGCGGTTCGCGGCAATGGTCGCAACCTAGCCGTGGGTCGCTTCCCCAATAATGACCCGACCAATACTGCGGTTCACCGTTTGCGCATCATTCCAGGACTGCTGTCCGACGCAGGTGCGCTGCTGGGCCGCGTCTTTGTGGACAAGAATGCGGACGGTTTTCACCAGCCCGGTGAGGTGGGTGTTCCCTACGCGGTCATCTACATGGATGACGGCAACCGCATCACCACGGATGAAGAAGGGCTCTTCTCCTTGGCCAATGTGCTTCCGGGTAATCGTGTCGGCACCATCGACCTGAGTAGTGTTCCAGGCTATGAGATTTCGCCGGATCCGAATTTCCTCGATCGCAAGAGTCTTTCTCGTCGAGCCCAGGTTGCCCCAGGTAGCACGCGCTTGATGAACTTTGGCCTCAAGCCGCTACCCGAGCCCGAGCCCGAGCCGACGCCCGAGCCGATTATTCCTGCTCCTGAGCCCGAGCCGACCCCCATTCCTGAACCCGAGCCCCAGCCCCAGCCGACCCCGACGGAGAAGCCGAAGCCAGTTCCTGCACTCTTCTAGTGCGGTTCTAGTGCGGTTCTAGTGCGGTTCTAGTGCGGCGGAAAGGTCATTGAAACGGCTCGTTGAAGGGCCAGGGTAGAGGGTTGATTTTGAACGATTCGGTTCATTCACGGTTCGGTTGATCCACAGTTGGGTTCATTCACGGTTACAGAGCGCGTTCGTTGTGCAGCAATCGCCAGAAGCAAAAGGGTTATGAAGAATTTGACATTTCTCAAATATTGGAGTCAGCTTGCGGGTGAGATCACAGGTGATCAGGTGAATCGGGCAGCTCAGGCGGCTTCGACCACCTTAGGTTTCGCGATTCTCGCAGCGATCGCTAATCCGTCTGTCGTCGCGGCTGAGGCGGCGGCTGAGGCGGCGGCTGGTGCGGCAACAGCGCCAGTTGCGTCGGGCGAAATTGTTGAACCTGCCGTCGTCGCCCAGTCCGGAGCCGGATCTTCCGATCCGCTCTTCATTGAACCGGTGGAATCTCCGCCGTCGGGTGCTCCGACGCCGACGGCTCCCAGCCCGACGGAAGAGCTGCCCACGGTTGATGTTCCCATTCGACCGGTTCAAGAGAATTTTCGCGAAGGGCCTGAGGTTGAGGTAGACACGAGCTTGGATGCAGATGACGCGGAGGTCTCTGAAGTCCCCAGTATCCGGTTCAAGCCGATAGAGAGTGTTCCAGCGGATGGGCGATCGCTCGTCCAGGTCGAAGGCGAAGTGGTCAATGCCGACGGCACCCCCTTCACGGATGACGTGGTCGTCACTTTGAGTGCCGGTGCAGGCCGCTTTGTGGGCGATGATGCCGATGAAGAACGGGTCGGTTTTCAGGTAATTGCAAAGGACAGCAAGTTTTCGGCGCGGCTACGGTCTCCGATTCAGGCCCAGTGGACGAAGATTCGAGCGGCGATCGACCCGGTCTTCGACCTCAAGCTGCCCCCGGAAAAAGTTCCCACCCGCCTGAGTCCGCTGTCCCTGCCCACCACGCCCTACAAACCCAAGCCCGAGTCGCTGCTGGCTGAGACCTATACCGAGGTCGAATTCACAACCTTTTTGCGGTCTTCTTTGGTCTCTGGCTCGGTCGATTTTCGGGTGGGCAAGGGCACAACCAACTTCTACGGCTCCTTTGCAGATTTTCTTGACCCCGATGGCGATGATGGCTATGGCGTAGACCTCGATGGCGGCCTGTTTGCCACGGGTGCCCTGGGCGACTGGCTGTTTACGGGGGCAGTCAATCTCGATCGCGGCCTCAACGACGACTGCAACGGCCCGCGCCTCTTCCGCGACTTTGACTCCAATTGCGACGGCAAGCTTTACCCGGTTTACGGCGACAGCTCCACCGTCGATTACCTCACCCCCTCCAAGGACAGCGTTTATGCGCGCCTAGAGCGCAATTCCCTGGTGCCCGGTGCCGAGCCCGACTACCTGATGTGGGGCGACTGGTACACTAACGAATTTGCTCGTCCGTCCCAGTTGTTTTCGGCGGTGTCTCGCGGTTTGCATGGGGCGAAGATTAACTACAGCCTCGGTGGCTTCCAGGCGACCGGAGCCTACGCAAATAATGTCCAAGGCTTCCGCCGCGACACCATCGCCCTCACTGGCACAAGTGGTCTTTACTTTCTTTCCCAGCGTCTGCTGATTCCAGGCAGTGAGACGCTGTTCCTAGAAGTGGAGGAGATCAATCGTCCGGGTGTCGTGGTCGAGCGCAAATCCCTGCGTCGCACCATTGACTACGACGTCGATTACGATCGCGGCGCAGTCACCTTCCGTCGGGCCATGTTCGGCACCGAATTCGATCCCTTCGGCACGACCTTGGTGCGTCGCGTCGTTGCCACCTACGAATCCGAAGAGCAGGGCAAAAGCAACTCGGGCCTGTTCGCCGGTCGCTTGCAATACAACTTCTCCCGCGAGTCGGGCAAGGAAAGCTGGGTCGGTGCAACCTATCTGAACGAAGACCAAGGAGCCCGGAACTTCCAACTCTTTGGCGCAGACTTTCTGGTGCCGTTGGGAACCGTCGGCAGCTTGATTGGTGAATACGCCCGGTCTGAAAACGGCGCAGATTTCCTCGGTGAGGTAGACGGCTCGGCCTACCGCCTCGAAGCCGAGGGCAAACCCACCGACTGGCTCAAGGCGCGGGCCTACTACCGCACCGCCGAAGAAGGGTTTGCCAACGATGCAACCTTTAGCTTTGTTCCTGGTCAGACCCGTTATGGTGTCCAGGGTGTGGCCCAGGCCGGTGAGACAACCCAGGTGAGCTTGGAGTTCGATCGCGAAGAAAACTTTGGCAGTGAGATTCTACTCCAGCCGCGCTTCTTCGATATTTTTGACCCCAATCCCCTGATCGTCGGTGGCCCCGGCGTCGCCAACAACCTCACCACTTTCCGGGGCGGCATCATCCAAAAGCTAGGCGCAGCGGATCTGGGCCTAGAATACGTCAACCGCAGCCGCGACGACGACAAGGGCACCTCCCTCAATACCAATAGCAGTCAGTTGGTCACCAAGCTCCGAGTTCCCATCGGCGAGAAATTTGCCTTCCGGGGACAAAACGAACTCAACCTCGGCTCCAGCGATGAGCTCTACCCCAACCGCACAACCCTGGGCCTAGAATGGGCAGCCTATCCCGGCGTCAAACTGCGGTTGGCGCACCAGTCTTTGATGGCGGCATCCTCAACAGCAGCGCCATCACCAGCCTCGATACGATCACAGACTACGCCCTCGGCGAGAACACCGACCTGACCAGCCGCTACTCGATCCTCGGGACGCGCAACGGCATGAGCAGCTACGGCTCAGTGGGTCTCAACCACCGCTGGAAGGTCTCGCCCGGTTTCCGCATCAACCTGGGCTACGAACGCATCTTTGATGATTTGTTCGGACGCACCGGCGCGGGCAGTCGGTTTGAAACTCCCTACGCCGTGGGGCAAACCGCATCGGTGCTGGGCCTTAGTGAAGGGTCTACCTACAGCGTTGGCTTCGACTACACCGGTTCCAAAACCTTCAAAGGTTCGGGCCGAATTGAATATCGCGATGCTAAGGCTGGTGATGTGCTCTTCTCGACCTTCAGTGGTTTGGGCAAGCTGAGTGACTCTTTCTCACTGTTGGGGCGGGTTGAGTTCTCCGGTGCTTCTAACCAAGAATTAATTGGTCGTCTGGGCGATACGTTCAATGGTCGCTTGGGCTTGGCCTATCGGAATCCGTTGGACGATCGCTTCAATGGCCTTCTGCGCCTAGAGCACCGCGTCAACGGCGACAACACCCCCAACGACATCGGCACCGGTAGTGAATCCCGCGACACTGTGCTGTCCTCGGAGCTGATTTATGCCCCGAATTGGCGCTGGGAGTTCTACGGCAAGTACGCTGCGCGCTGGGCCGAAACCGAACTTGATGGCGGCTTTAGCAACGACAGCTTTATTTCCCTGGCCCAACTCCGGGCGCTCTACCGGTTTGATTACCGCTGGGATGTGGCTGCTGAAACCCGCTGGATCAACCAGAGCAGCGCCGATTTCAGCGAGTGGGGCCTCGCCGCAGAGCTGGGCTACTATCTCTCGCCCGATTTGCGCGCTTACCTGGGCTACAGCTTTGGCAGTGTCGATGACCGCGATTTCAGCGGCTATCGCTCGGAGGGGGGTGTGTATGGCGGTTTGAATCTGAAGGTGAATCGCCTCTTCAACGACTTTGGCGTTCAAACACCGGTGCCTAAGCCCGTGGAAGCAACGTCAGCGGCGGCGAAGCAGGAAAATTTCTACACCGCGCCGATTGAATCGGTGGAAGAAGAAGAGGCCGCCCCAGCAGCGGAGGCGTCTGAGCCCGTGTTGTTTGAGCAAGATCCGACGCCTCCAAAAAACAGGAAGAGATTCCCCGCGCCTTGTTTTAGACCGACCTTGCAGCATCCGCAGGCCTTGCGGATGCTCCCTTCTTTGCGTGAAACCTAGATAATGTGTGTGTCAGGACGAACCCATGAGCTCACTGCGACCCAAATTTCTGTTTAATCTTCTCTCCAAAACGCCTTCCTCTTCGGGAGCCAAAGCTGCATCTGACTCGAAAAGCGCTTACTACAGGGATCAGATGCTGAGAATGGCGACCATCTGTGTTGCCTTTGGTTGGTCTACGGTTGTCAGCGCCCCAACCTACGCCTACGAAATCAAGTTTGGTGCTCCACCAAACTCAGCGGAATATCCACCAGGGAATGAAAACTTCGTAACACCTGAGGTATTGACTGACAACGCAACTGGCACTGCTACGACAGGTGTTAAGCTACGTTTCAACCTAGTTGAGAGCGACGGCAATAACAATCAAGCAGGACGCCCTCGGACAGGCAATACGCTGACGGCCAACTATGGGCCAACTGTGATTCCTAACTCATTTGCGAATCAGCCTAATCCAAATACTCCTATCACGGGTGGTTTGACGCGAGGCAATATACTACTCGGCATTGATAGTGGTGACTTGGCTGGTTTCCAAACGTTTACGGTCGATGTAATCAACTCTACCGGTGACTTCATTCCTTCCCGGAATGTGCGTTACACGATGGTCGATATCGACCGCTCCTGTAACCGTGCTGACGCTAACAACTTCCCTGCTGAGGTGGGCGACATCCTTTGGCAAGATGTGATCTCGACTAGAACCCTTCGCTTGGATGGAGGTGTTGTTACACCGGCAATTAATACGGATGCAGCAACAGGAACACCCGGTGCTCCTTTGGCAGTTGGGCCTGGAACTTCTGGTAGCACCAGTGAGACCGTTGCGAATATTACCGGTGCAGGTGGTGCAAGCTACGCTCCTAATGCTGGGTCTCTGACATTTCGAGGCATTGATGATCCGACCGCTGAAGTTCTCACCAACGCACAAGGGGATGTAGATTGCATTACTGGCCCTGGCGATAATGACGACAACACCCTTAACAATGATGACAACCGGGGGATTGAGGCCGCAAACAACAATCTGCAGCCTCCCAATAGAGGGGAGGGTAATGTCGCCTTCAGGGTTGATAACCAGTTGGTCAGTACAATTGAGTTCCAGTTTGGTAACGGTGTCGCAACTAGCCCTGCCAATGGATTGAATTCCCCCTTGCTTGATAATCCGGCGGTTCACGGCGTTGGTGTTCTAGGTGATTTTAACGTTGAGCCTGCGATTATCGGTATTTCTGAGACATCCGGTACTCCAGTCTTCCAGCCGACTGGGCCTTTCGCTGGTCGCTATGTGGTCAAGTACTCCCTGTTAGTTGACAACCGAGGCCAGGTTGACCTCACTAACGTCAATGTGACGAATAACCTCGATCAAACCTATGGTGCAGGTAACTACGCCGTTGTTCCCGGTAGCATCACCATCGATAACGTTGCTCAGCCGGACGGTTTTAACGGCAGTACAAACCAAAATATTCTGGTTCCCGGTACATTGACGACGGCGGGGACTCCCGGTTCCCGGAAGGTGGTGATGTTTCAAGTCGCCTTTGATGCAGCGGCGGCAACGGCTGCGGTGGGCCAGAATTTTTACTCGAACCAATCCGGTGTGACATCGAATCCGATCGCACCCAACGGAGTGGCTGATACGACCTATGTGGTGCGCGATCGCTCCTCCCATGCCCAAACCGTCGATACCCTCAACTCCGACGCCGACGCTGACGATCCCGATGACGGTAACCCCAATAACTTACCTGCGCAGTTTGCCAACCCATTTCCTCTCCAGTCCAATGGTGCTGCCAAGGGGCCTGAATTTGCCAATATTACTCGGGGAGTTGCTGCTGACAACGACCCCAGCAACAACGACTCCCCCACCATTGTTCGCGTCATTCCCCAGATTGGTGTGACCAAGCAGATCGTGGGTACTCCCCTAGACGAAGGCAACGGCAGCTATCTGATCAACTACCGTCAGCTGGTTTGCAACCTCAGTGGTGAACCCTTAAATAACGTCCAACTCACCGAGGATCTCACCCAGACCTTCCGTTTGGGAGCGGCCAACGGTGTCACGAGCTTTGACGTCGTGTCTGTTAGTTCCCCTGCAACGGCACCCGAGGGCCTCTTTGCCCCCGGTAGCGTCTATCAGCCGTTGACCGCAAATGCTGGATTCAACGGCAACGACCCCACGGCTCCGGGTGGCGCGGCACCCAATGGTGTCATGGCGACAGGAACTTTACCTGCGGGTGGTTGTAGCGTGGTGGACTTCGCGGTGCGCGTCAATGTGACCGACCCGCTCGATCCGAACGTTCGCAACCTCGGTGATGGCGTAGCCACCTTGGATGGCTCGGCGGATGACCCGGCTTACTTGGGTAGCGTTGTGGCCACTGGCATTGGTGCAGCTTCGCAGACAGCCGTGCGAGATGTGTCTGACGACGTGACCGGTCTGCCCTTGGGAACCGCCCAGTTCCCAGGTGATACCGATGGTGATGGGTTGGTGAGCAATCCGTTGCAGGATCCAGCCAATCCTCAATCTGCGGTTTCTTCCAACCGCGATCCTCGTACCAATCCGCCGACGGACAACGATCCGACACCGACGTCTTTCAACCCCAGACCGTTGGTTCCCGAGATTGGTCTGACCAAGAAAATTGTCAATGTGGTGGACAATGGCGTTGGCCCTGATGGCAGACGCAGCTATGACGTGACCTTTGAATACAAGGTCTGTAACACGGGCGAAGTTCCGCTCAATGGCCTGACGGTTTCGGATAACTACGACGAGCAGTTCCGTGCTAACGATACTGGCCCGATCGCAGACTATCAGGTCATCAGTGTCACACCTGGAGCCTCTACGGCGTCTGGCCCGCTGGTTGCCAATCCGGCGGCCACTGGACGGGGCCGGGGGACAAACGAGCTGCTGTTGGCCAATGGTAATGCGCTGGTTTTTGCCCCCAACACCGTGGTCAATCCGGCGGATGGCTGTACGGGGAACAGCGCGATCGTCCAGTCTGTGGTGCGGGTGTTTGAGCCGGATCTGTCGGCGATTTATGACGCGAATGCGATCGCCCGAGGCACTCCCACCAATGGTGCCGCCGCTGTACTCGATCTTTCGGACGATGTGCCCCAGTTTGGCCAACCCAACCCCATTGGCGGCGTGGGTACACCGGGCCCTGGTGTGAATCTGGACGATCCGACGCCGATCCGCTTCTCGCCGCTACAGCTGTTTAAGCGCATCACCTCGGTGACTCGCAATGGCGTCACGGAGACGTTTGGACGCGTTGTCGGCAGCCCACCCAGCCCAACCTTTGTGGGTGAGGTGGACATTCGGACTCTGGCGCAATTGCAAGCGGGAGATACGGTGGAGTACACCATCTACTACTTCAATGCCTCTGAAACCCCGCTCACCAACGTCGAACTGTGCGATGCGGTGCCTTCGCAACTGACGATCGTCAGCGTACCGGCAGGGACAACCCTGGCACCGCTGACCCCACGGGGCTCCTGCGTCAATCCGGTCACCGGAGCCAATGACGCAGGCCCTCAGGGCGCTGCGGTGTTTAGTGTGCCGAATATTGACGCTGGGGGAGTGGGTTCGGTTCGGTTTACGAGCCAACTTCGCTAGGCGGGTCGATTTTTGGCTAGATTTTACGGATCGGGGCTGAACTCAAGTTCTTGAGTTCAGCCCTTTTTTGTGGCTACTGATCTGGACGGTGTTGAACTAGACGGTGTTGAACTAGACGGTGCTTGAGGCGTTGCGCCGATGCGCCGGGCTGCAAGGGATGGGCCGCTGCTGAATCGAGAACGTAGGGTTTGCCAGCGATCGCCCGCCCGGTCGAGCTTTTGGCTCAGCCCAAGGTAAAACTTTTGCCAGCCGGAGAGTTTGCGGGTGATCGGCTCATAGCCGTAGAATCCCATGGCATCGCGGGTGATGTGTTCGATGATGGCGATTTGGGTGGAGGAGAGTTGCGATCGCCACTTCTCCACAGCACCCTGACCAATAGGCTGCATCACCTGCTGCAAATGTCGCTTGGCCCAACCGCCTGCGTGCAAATTAGGAACGTCTTTTTCTGAACGGCGAGTCAACATTTCCGGCTCCACCGCTTCACCCAGAAAGGCACAAATCTTGTCGGTACCGGCTGCTGGATCTGCAACTAAATCCTCGTATTTCAACAACATCACGCGAGATTCTTGCTGCCACTTTTCTCGATAAAGTCTGGCACTACTGAGCCAGTAATAGGCATTGGCATAGGTGTAGTTGCTCGACCATTCTACCTGCAGCAAAGAGGCTACAACCGCCCTCGGATCACGAACCAGCCAAAGAACACGCGCCTGGGGAAACCAGTCTAGTAGCGTCTCTAGAAAATCATAATGGGCCGGTGTTTTCTCTCCCCATCGAGGCTTTTGACGCGCTGCGGCATATTCCGACAACAGCAACTGAAAAATAGCCCTAAAGCTGATTTCGTCCTGGGCCTTGAGCTTTTGCAGTAAGTCATCTGCATTGAGTTGGAAATAGCCAAATCTTTGGCTTTTGCTAAAGTCAGCCCAAAAGCTTTGCAAGTCTTCCGGTTTGTTCAGATCAAGTTGGCCGTATTCCTTAACCCAATAGTTGAGAAAATGGCTTTCCGGCGCAATAATCAATCGCGAATGGGATGCAATGATCGTTCTGAGTAAGGTTGTTCCGGAACGCGGACAGCCGACAATGAAAATGGGGCTTAGCTCCGGCTGATCCAGTGCCGTCATCGGATTTTCCTTGGGTTGTGATGGGCCAGTGGGTATTCTAGTCATAATTGCCATCCCAGCGCAGACGTTAATCTCCCATGCAGACCCGCTCCCTCAAATTCCGCGCCGTTCGGCAGATTCGTTTGGCGTTTCCGCGTTTGGCTCGGCTGTCTGGCCGATGGGCCACCCTGATTCAGAGCTTGCCCCCAGGACGGGGTGGGCTAACGTTGCCCAAGGGGGCCTTGTTCATTGCCCCCGATGGAGCCGGCAGTTTGGGGGATAGCGCCATGATGCACGCGGGCATCGCCCACCTGCGCGCCCAAGGTGTGGAGCAGTTTGGCGTGGTTTATCCGCAGTATGGCGTCGAGACGCCGGATTGGAGTCATATTCCCCATGTGACGGAAAGTATTGGCGTTCGCTATAAGCCGGAGGATTATCTGGCGCGATCGCGTCAATCCTTGGGCAACTATTGGCAAGATTTGCGCCGGTTTCGGCAGATTGCCCAGGCCTACGGCCAGGTCTATTGCATCGGTGCGGATGTGATGGACGGGTATTATTCGCTGGAAATTTGCGATTTTTTGACGGATTTGATGGCGATCGCCGCCAGTACCGGAGCCCAAACCACTCTCGTTGGTTTTAGCTTTAATCAAAACCCCAAACCCAGAGCTGTTCAAGCCCTCAAGGCCCTGCCCCCAGCTGTGCGGCTTTGTTCACGGGATCCGTTATCCCAGGCCCGCGCCCAACGTCAACTCGACCGTTCTGTCGAATTGGTCGCCGATGCGGCGTTTTTGCTGGAGCCCACCCAAACCACGGCCCAGGTGCAAACCCTACTGGAATGGATCGCGCATCAGCGGCAGGCAAACCGGATTCTCGTGGGTATCAACACCAATGCCATGCTGTTGCGGGCGGTAGAAGGACTGACCGTGGAGCGCTTCATTGGCCATTATGCCCACACGCTCACACGCCTGGTCGAAGACGAGTCTGAGCTGAGTTTTGTGACGCTGCCCCACGACGATCGCGACGAAATTCACGATGTTTTTCTGACCCAAAGGTTGCTGGAAGCGTTGCCCGAGAGCATTCGCGATCGCTGCGCCACGCTCCAATTACCCTGCGCCCCTGGCGACGTCAAAACTGTCTGCGGCCAGTTGGATTTAGTTGTTACCAGTCGGATGCATGTGGCGATCGCCTCCCTCGGCCAAAGCACCCCCACCTTGAGCATCACCTACCAAGACAAACACGAGGGTCTGTATCAGCATTTTGCGATTCCCCAGCTCTTGATCTCGCCAGCCGCTGCCTTTGAACCGGAAGGCTTGGTGAATTTTATTCAAACCTATCTGCCCCAACGAGCGGCGTTGCGACGGCACTTAGAAGCACGGCTGCCAATGGTGATGGAGCTAGCACGAAGTAATTTTTCGGCTCAACCAGCCCCACAAGAACCGTCGTAATACCCACATAAACACCTCCGAAACCACCTCCTAAACCACCCCCATGAAAACGTTATTTTGCCTGCGATCTTCCCCTTGCCCGCCCATCGGAGGTGCGCCACTACGCAACTGGCAAAATATCAATGCCATGGCCCAGCACGGCCCTGTCGCCATTTTTTCGGCCTTCCCCGGTGAGCCAGCTTCGACCCAACAGCCCTTTGGCCCCTGGGAGCATTTCAATATTCGAGATATGTCCTACGCGGAGCCTGAGCATTGGCACGATTATCTCTTTGCCTTGCGGCCCTGGGGGCATGAGGCTTGCGATCGCTACTTTCGTCCCGCTGCCGCCCAGCAGCTCCAAGCCCTGCTGCAATCCTTTCAACCGGATTGGGTCGTCTTGGGCGAACCCTGGATGTACCGTTACTGGCCCACGATTCGAGCCTTTACGCGCAAGATTATTTTTGACAATCACAACGTCGAGGCCCAGGTCAGCTTGTACCAAGATCGTTTGCCCCGACGACCTGGGCTCCGGGCTAAGCTGGAAGCTCGGTTGCGGCATCAACAAGTGCTCAATCTGGAACGGACGCTGTGTCGGCGATCGCGCCAAGTTTGGGTTTGCAGCGACCTTGACCGGGCCGAGTTGACCCAGCTGTATGGGCTTCCCCCAAAGCAGGTAAGCGTAATTCCCAACGGCATCGACATCGATCGATTTGAGCCCGTGCGAGAAAACCGCTTGCCGCTGCCAGCCCCCCTCAAACCCGAAGACACGGCCATTCTGTTTGCTGCTACGTTTGATTATTCGGCCAATATCTGGGCCGCAGAATGGCTGCTGACGGAAATCTATCCACGCTTGCAACAGCAACGGCCTGACCTCAAGCTCATGCTGGTGGGACGCGCACCAACACCACTCATGCAAGCGGCGGCCCAGCAAAATTCAAATATCATCGTGCCGGGCATCGTGGACGATATTTTGCCTTATTACCAGGCGGCAGCCGCTGTCGTCGTGCCCCTGCGCCACGGCAGTGGCACCCGACTGAAGCTCTTAGAAGCCTTTGCGGCAAAGCGGGCCGTAGTCAGCACAGCCAAGGGCGCAGAGGGACTCGCGGTCGTCAGCGGTCAGCATTTGGTCTTGGCGGAAACGGCGGAGGCGATCGCAAACCAGCTCCTCCAACTTTTGCAAGACAATGCCCAAGCTCAGCAGTTGCAAGACCAAGCCTTTGCGCTGGTCAGGAGTCAGCATTCCTGGGAACTCTCCCAATCCTGGGTTCAGCAGTCGATGGAACGCTTGGGGTCGGTCTTGTGAGTGCAGGCTGGGACGGTGCGGCATAGACCGCGCCATGAAGTTGGGCAATGTGGGCTAAGGAGAGTTTTTCCTGGAGTTGTTGAACCAGTGGGGTCTTGGCCGGTTGCACCAGACAGGTCTCGATTGCCTCCGCCAAGGACTCCGGCGTGTAGTCCAAGAACGTGGCGATCGCCCCCGGCACCCGCTGATTGAGTTCCTCGACCTGGGGCAGATCGTAGGCCAACACCGGGCGACCCATGGAAATCCAAGTGGAGAGGGTACCGGAGGCTGAAATGATCTGAAACGGGCAAACGCCCAGGTCGCTGGCGGCCAGGTAGCACTCGAGGTCGGGTTCGGAAAGATGGCCCGTGATGCGGACGCGATCGCCCAAGCCCAGCCGCTGAATTTGCGCCTCCAATTCCCGCTGGAGGTCGGTTTGATTGGGAGCCATGCCCCCCGCAAACGCCAGCTGGACTGAGTTTGGCAACAGGCTCAAGGCCTCGAGCAGCAGGGCATGGCCCTTGGAGCGGTAGATAAACCCCTGGAGGGTGATGAGGGTGTCCGTGGCCTTGAACCCCAAAGCCTGTTTGGCGGCGGCCACGGGCAGAACTTCTGCGCGGGTTTCGATAAAATGCGGGATAACGGTGACCTTGGCGACGTTGTCAAAATGCTGCAAACGCTCAGCCTCGGTTTGGCTGCAGGTCAAGACCTGATCGGCGTGATTCAAAATCCATTGCATGACCGCTTTGTCTGCAAGGTGATTTTGCCACAGACAGGTGGCGGTGCTGCGCAGGGCCAGGGACTGCTGGTTCGAATAGCCTCGCAGGCGCTTGTTCTCAAATTTCCAGGCATCTAGCAGGCCATAGGCGGGATAGAGATCTACGTACACGTCATGCAGGGTAATGCAGAGCTTGCCCGTGGATTGGCGGCGAATGGTTTTGAGCAGCTTGAGCATGTTCCAGCCTGACAAGCCCAAGTATTTGCTGTACTGAAGGTGAAGCACGTCGCAGGCGCGCAAGTCTTCGAGAGCTCGCTGAAGTGGGGCTTGAAAGGGGGTGCGAGGGTCGAGGGGAAGGGCGATGGTTTGTACCTCAACCTCAGGCAACGCGGCAACTGCTTGGGCAATGTAGCGAGCGTAGCGGACAATACCGCTTTCGTGGGTCTGTTGGGGTGAAAGCTGAAGATAGCCAATGCGCATGGGAGGTTTTGGCGATGCCCTAAACGATTTGCGACCGAAAGCCCTGAGAGTAAATTCACGCCGCTGTGATGTTTATTTATAACATTCATGAGCTGTGGTTGGGTCTCGAGATCAGGCCGGAAAGATCTGGGAATCCTAGGTTGGGAGTCCTAGACCTAGAACCCTAGGATGCTTGTCTTCTTCCTGTCCCTATTCCCTGCGCCTATTCGCTTCCATGTCCCAGTCGCCCGTGTCCCAGTCGCCCGTTTTGCGATCGCAGGCTGTGGTGTCGGTCGTTTGTACGCGATCGCAGCCCTACCCCGCCCTTGGCGGCGCGCCCCTGCGCAATTTACAGACCCTGGAAGCGCTCAAGCGGCTGGGGCCGGTGTCTTTGTTTTCGCTGTATAAGGGCAGGCATGAGCCGGATGCCTACGGCGGGTTAGCAAACTGGGAACATTGCGATCTAAATTTGGCCCGGCGTTCTTTCGGCGACAAGCTGGGGCAGCGATTACGCTGGCTGCGGGCAGATGGCTATTACTACACCGACTGGATTTATACGGCTCAAAATACTGACCAATTGCGGCGGTTTTTGGCACGGGTACGCCCCCAGGTGATTGTGTTTGAGGAGCTGTGGCTGTGTCCGTATCTGACGGTGGCGATCGCCCACCGCCAAGCCCACCCAGGCTGCCAAATCATTTTGGACAATCACAATGTCGAGGGCTTGCTGGCTCCTGAGCGGCGGAATTTAATTCCTGCCAGAACCTGGGCTGACCGGATTGGCTTAGCTCTGCGGCCCCAGCGGGTGCGGCGGCTAGAGCGACGGGCCTTGGCCCAGGTGGATCAAATGTGGGTCTGTAGTGATGCGGATCGGCAGGCCCTGGTCTCACTCTATGGGATTGACCCTGGGGAGCCTGATGGGCAAAAGCTCCGCGTGGTGCCCAATGGGGTGGAGGTGGCAGCCTATAAAGCGGATTTGGGGCGGGCTTCTGGTTCTAGTTTGGAGACGGCGCGATCGCCCCGGCAGCAGCCAGAATTGCCCCTGGCCGAACCCAAGCTTCTGTTTCTTGGCAGTTTTGGCTACGGCCCCAACGCCGAAGCTGCCCAAATTTTGATCGAGCAAATTTATCCCCGACTGCGACAGCGCCACCCAACGGCCCAGCTCTGGCTGGTGGGCAGCGAACCGACGCAGCAGATGCAGCGAGCGGCCCAGCAGAATGAACGGATTCTCGTCACGGGGCAGGTGGATTTAGTCTTGCCCTATCTCCAGGCCGCTGATGTCATGGTGGTGCCCCTGCGCCACGGCAGCGGCACCCGGCTGAAGTTGCTGGAAGCGTTTGCGGCGGGGCTGCCGGTGGTGAGCACAACGAAGGGGGCTGAGGGGTTGGCGGTGGTCGATGGCCGGGAGCTGCTGATTCGCGATGGGGTGGAGGCTCTCGTGGCGGGGGTGGAGCAGCTTTGGGCTGCGCCGGAGAGAGGCGAGACCCTCAGAGCGGCGGCGTTGCAGTTGGTGCGATCGCACTACTCCTGGGAGACTGCAACCGAGAAGATTGCCCAGGCGATCGGTCTCGAGAGCTCTTCAGCCGCCGAAACACCCACCGAAATTCCGACCGAAACGCCCACCGAAATGCTCGCCGAAACCCCCTAGGTTCCGCGTTTCTCCCATGCCCTTATCCGCTCGATTCTCCTTTGCCAGACCCCCGCTGCTCGACCAGAGCCGCTTCGCGCCTGTGACCCAGCGCCCGCCGAGCAGCACGGACGTGGCAGTGGTGATTCCGCTACACAACAAGGCGGCCTACATTGCTCGCACCCTCAATTCGGTGTTGGCCCAAATCCATCTCCCCAGCGAAATCCTGGTGATCGACGATGGATCCCGAGACGATGGGGTAGCCGTGATGCGCGATTGGATGGCGAACCACTTTGAGGCATTACAGCGAGCCCGAATTCGGCTGCAAATTTTTCAGCAGAGCCAAACGGGGCCTGGAGCAGCGCGCAATCGCGGCGCGAAAATGGCCACCGCACCCCTGCTCGTTTTTTTGGATGCGGACGATGAGTGGATGCCGACATTTTTGGCAGAGGCGACGACGGCGTTGCAAGCCCATCCGGATTGTATGCTAGCCGCCTTTGGCCAGTTTCGCGGCCAAGCGCAAACCGACCAACTCGGTCGATTTCGAGCCCTGGGCATTGCCCCTGGCCCTTGGCGACTGCCGGTTGATCTGGCGGCTCAGCTGATGAAGCCAGTGGTGGATTTTGTCTTTTCTGGGGCGACGGTGGTTCGACGGACGGTGATGGATCAGTTGGGCGGGTTCTATACCCAGGCGGGCTGCACCTATGGCGAGGATACTTATTTCTGGCTACAGGCGATCATCAACTATCCGATTTACCGCGACCCCACACCCCTGATGTGGTACCACACCGAATGTTCAGAACTGGGTCTGTGGAATCGTCAGGCCCCAATTAGTCCGATTTTGCTCCATCCGGAGCCTTTGCGCCACCATTGTCCGCCAGAATACCAGATCTTTTTGGAGCGTTATTTGGCCCAGGTGGCGATTATGACGGCGCGACGGTTTGCGAGTTATGGCGATCGCGACACCGCCCGTGCCCTCCTGGCCCAATTCCCCCTCTCACGAACTTTCTACGCCGACCACGCCAAGGCCAACCTCGACATTTTGCTCACCAACTTTCCCCAACTGCGCAGTTGGATTCTCAGGGCAAAATTTTCGACCTAAGGCATTCGGTCTTGGGAATAGGCCAAAACCGAACCGCCGGACGAAACCGCCGGACAAACGGCGGTTCGTCCCTACCCAATATCGTGGGATTTGCGATCGAGCAAGCGATCATAAATGGCCTCAAGCAAAGGCGTATTCCGGGCAAGGTCAAAGTTCTCGGCGATGTGATGCTGACCGGCGATCGCCAACCGCTCCCAGAGTGCATCATCATCCAGCAACCGGTGCAACGCCTTGCCTAGCGCCTCCCCGTCTCCCTCCGGAGCCAACAGCCCTGTAACCCCCTCTCGCACCACCTCCGGCACACCACCAGAAGCAAAGCTAACCACTGGCAGCCCCATGGCCTGAGCCTCTGCAAACACCATACCCAACCCCTCCACATCTTGTTGCGCCGTCATCTGGCTGGGCACACAAAAGACACGGGCACGGTTCATCCACTGACGCACCACCGCAGCAGGCTGAACCCCAAGAAATTCGGTGTGGGTGGGCAGCATTCGAGCCGCTTGCTGCTCTAGGCTAGCTCGCAGAGGCCCATCGCCAATGATCACAGTTTTGACTTGGGGATGCAACTGTTGTATCGATCGCATCGCTTGTAACAGCAACCCACAACCCTTCTTTTCCACCAGTCGCCCCACAAACAAGACCACAGGCTCACGCGCCACCTGGGGGTCAGGCTGAAACTGTTGGCGATCGATCCCCACATAATGAACCATGACCTTCTCGGCAGGGCACCCCTGGGCCAACAGGTGGCTGCGAATGCAGTGCGAGACGGCAATGATCTGATCGGCTTGGGCAAAGAGACGCGATCGCTGTTCCACATAGCGCCGTCGGTAAAACGTGCCGCGATGGTAGAGCAACTGATTGAGCTGTTGCCCGAGTGATGGGTGGTTTTGTTCCGGAGCAAGCTTCAGCGCAGCATCGTAGCCGTGGAACGTCACCACAAGAGGAATTTTAAGCCGTCGGGCGATCGCCTGGGAAAATACCCCATCGGGGCCAAAATGGGCATGGATCAGTCGAGGCTGGTGGGCTTGTAACCTGCGTAAAAATTCCTTCGGCAAGACCCCACCTAGGCGAAACGCCGTCGCACTAGGCTTGGACCAGCGAACAGCGTCTTCGAGCAGGCAAAGGCGCTGACTCGGCAGATGCCCGAGGCCCGAGGGCTCACGGCCCACGCCCACATAGTAGCCCTGGTAGCGGCGTAGGGCTTCGACTTGGGCAGGGATAAAGGTTTCGGAGTAGGGGAGGAGGCGATCGCGATAAATTAAAACAGGCCAAATCGAGGCCTGAGGCTGGGGCTGAATCATGACTAAGTTTCCGATCTCGCAATTTCTGATCTCGCAATTTTCGATCGCACAGAGCCAAGCTCAAATGCTAGATCTCAAATGGCAGAGCGACCCCAGTAGCGACTCAGCGGGCGGTTTAGACGTCGATTTAAGTAGTAGAGCGGGCTCAGCAAGCTGGCCCGCAATAGCTCCTGCTCGCAACTGGCCACCAGATCGATCTCGATCGTCGCCGCATACCGAAAAGAGTGACCCACCAACTTGCGCAAGTCATTGCAAAAATACAGCACTGTCATCAACGGATAGAGCCACAGCGGCACCCTCAGCATCCGCGTGTAATACCGCCCAATGCCAATCCCCCGAAAAAAGCGTTGTAAATAATCCCGCTCAAACCGCCATTGGGGAATCAAATGGGTAATGTGCATGTCGGGATTAAACCAAATTTCCCAGCCCGCCTGCTTCATGTGGGAGAGCGCCTCAGTGTCTTCGCCCTTGGCTGCTAGTCCGTTGCCGATCGGGCCACTCAGATTGAGCCGCTCGGGCACCGTTTCTAGCCAGGCCCGCCGCTGAATCATCAACCCCGCACCAGGGGGCAAAACTTGTTTGCGAGCGTACAGGCCTTCGGTGAAGCAAATGGTATGGTCCCGCTCGATCACCGGCAAAAACTGCGCAATGCGATCGAAATTGGGCGGTGGCTCGATTTCAAATTGACCATGGATCTGACTGCCGCAGGCTCCGGTCTTTGGATTGGCGAGGCTAAAGGCGTGGCAAGCCGCCACCCAATCGACTCGGGGCAGATTGTCATCATCCAAAAAGCCAATCCACTCGCCTCGGGCCTCCTGGATGGCACGCTGACGGGCAAAAATTGCCCCTTGTTGGGTCTCCAGACAATAGCGCAGCGGGCCGCGCAGGGGCCAGTCGGCCTGAAACTGTTGAACAATTTCGGCGGTGTTGTCTGTGCTGCAGTTATCGACAATCAGCACCTCCCAATCGAAGGCTGTGGCGTCGGTCTGGGCTTTGAGCGCCTCGAGCAACGCAGGGAGGCGATCGGCGGCGTTATAAACCCGAATCGCAACGGTAAATTTCGGCAACGAGGGAGTGACCATCAACATTCAGGCCAAAATTCAGGGATTGGGACAAGACGGTTTAGTGTTAGATGACCTGTGACTGACCTGTGACTTCGTCTGCCTTTAGAGTTCCCAGGTAGGCCGAAGAGATAAAGTCAGGCTGAAAGGATGCAACACCGACACAAAACTTCCACCTTCGCCAAAATCCTCACCGTCCACGCCGAACAACTCAACCCCGAACTCAAACAACTCCGAGAGCCGCCCGACGCCCCACCCCCCTAAAGTCCTGAAAGGGCTGTGATTTGGAAAGGAACTCTTGGATAATGATGTTGAGATCAACATTGCGAAGCTGAGCAAGTTGAACCATGGCCTCGGCACGCTTCACGTCCATGGCTTCGACGCGATCGACAAAGGTCAGAAGTTCTTGTCGCTCAAGGTCGGTGATAGTTTCGTCCTGAAGACGTTGACGAAGGGCGTTCAGACGGGCTTGGTCTTGGGAGGGGAGGCGGCGTTGAATGATAGCCGTCAGACGTTTGTCAGGGGTTTGAGTGGGGGGCCAAAAGTCCAGCATTGAGTGCGAGGAGAAGGGTTTCAGCCTGGGGAAGCGTTTCGCCGGGGAGTCCTTCAACAAGGATTTTGAGGCGCTGGCGGAGGGTCATAATCATGATGGAATTCAGGGAATACCTGCTTTGCTAGCATAGCGTGAGGGGAGGCGGGATGCTTAGAAGAAGCACCGCTCGCCTCTCTCGGCATCACCAATCCCGTACAGTATCCTGTACACAATCTCTACCCATCAGAAAGGCCATGGAAGCCATTTCCTACACCGCCGCCCGAGAAAACCTAGCCCAAACCATGGCTCAGGTGTGCAATGACCACACCCCCATCATCATCACCCGCAAGCGCGAACAGTCCGTCGTCTTGATTTCCTTGGAAGACTTTCATGCCCTCCAAGAAACAGCCTACCTAGTGCGGAGCCCGAAAAACGCTCAACGACTGTTGCAATCGATCGCCCAGCTCGAAGCCGACCATTGAGTTTAGATGAGTTTTGGATGCATGAGTTTTGGATGCATGAGTTTTGGATGCATCTACGGGACAACCTGCGCCGGAGCCGCCTCCAATGCTGCCAAAGCCGACAAAGCCGACTCAATCAGCTTCCTAAAATGAGGTTCTCGCACATCCACCGTTCTCGCCTCAGTGCGATTTGGCCCCAACAAACCCACCGTTTGACCCTGTTGCACCGCCAAGACATGGCCCCGGTCATTGCGAATCCGCAACTCCTGCCCCTCCGTCTTGGGCTCAAGAATGCAAGTGTAGTGGCGATCGCCACCCAAAACATGGCTTTCTGCCCAACCGGTTTAGGCCGTAGGGACAAACCGTGTTCGTCCTCCGGCTGACGAGAAGATAACGGCGGCGGGAAAGGGGAACGCATCACCTGAGCCTTGAGGGCTTGGCGCTCGACGATCGCCTGCTGCGCAACCCGCATTCCGATGATTTCCAGTTGCAGAGACACCTTGTCTTTCCAGCAGTTTTCCTTCAACTTATAGGCAATATCGACGCGATCGGGCAGGGGCAGATAGTCACGCCAGCGCCAGCGATCGCATCGACTTTGTGTAACTCACCCTCCACATCCGCCTGCCCGATGGACAGCTTGGCATGGCCACCACCACCCACCAAGCGCTGGTCAAGGATGCGAACATCTTCGCTCCAAAAGATGGGCTCGGGGTTGCCGATGCCCCAGGGGTTAAGATCGTCGATTTGTTGATACAATTCAAGTGTCAGCTCAGCTAAATTCGCCCTAGCGTCCAAATTGACCAAGGGCTTCAAATGCTCCGGCTTGAGCGTCTGGCAGCCGAAGGCCTGGAGCTTTTGCTGGAAGGCTTCAAAGTTTTCGAGGCTGAGGGTGAACCCGCCTGCTGCCTTGTGGCCACCATATTTGTCGAGGCAACTGTCGCAGGCCTTAAGTGCATCAAAAACATTGAATTCTGCGATACCTCGGGCGGATCCTCGGATGGTATCGTGGCCTTCATAGGTGGAAATGAACACGGGCATGCCGTAGCGTTCGACGAGACGGGAGGCGACGATGCCGATGACGCCATGGTGCCAATTTTCTTGTAAAAGCAACAAGACACGAGTGCGGTGCGGGTTGAGGTCGCTTTGTTCGCAGATGGCGATCGCCTCCTGCTCAATCTGCTCGCACAGCCCCCGCCGTTCTTGGTTGGTCAGTTCGGCTTCTTCTGCCTTTTGCCGCGCAACCTCGATGTCATCCGTCGTCAGCAAATCGATGATCACCCGAGGATCACCAATGCGTCCAATGGCATTGATCCGGGGGCCGAGGCGAAAGCCGATGTCCTCGGGTTTGAGGGTGTGGTTGGCCGTGTTGACACCGGAGCTTTGGATGAGTGCCTGGATGCCGGGGATGCGGGAGTGGGGCAAGGTCGCGAGGCCCTGGCGCAACCAGCGGCGGTTGACGCCTACTAGGGAGGCCATATCGGCGATGGTGCCGAGGGTATACAACTCGAGCAGGGGCGCAAGAAATTCATCCAGTCGCCCCAGTTGCTGGGCCAAAGACACCGCCAGAATGTAGGCGACCCCAACCCCTGCCATACCCGCATAGCCCGAGTCCGGTGGGATGAGCTTGGGGTTGAGAATGGCATGGGCCGGGGGCAGTTCGTCGGGCAACTCGTGGTGGTCGGTAATGATCACGGTGAGGCCGAGTTCGCGGGCGCGGGCAACGGGTTGGACGGCGGTGATACCGTTATCCACCGTCAGAATTAGGCGAACGCCGCCCGCATGGAAATCTTCAACGATGCGTTCATTAATGCCGTAGCCCTCGTGCATGCGGCTGGGGATGTCATAATCCACGTTGCCGCCCAGGTAGCGCAGCGCCCGTAGCAGCAGTGCCGTACTGGTCATGCCGTCGGCATCGTAGTCACCACAAATAGCAATTTTGTGATGTTGGATCAGGGCTTGTGCGAGCAACTCAACACATTCTGCCAAGGCCGGAAACTCCTCAAGGGCATTGGGCAGGGGTTGAAGCTCTGGGTTAAGAAAAATTTTGGCATCCTCTGGGGTGAGGATGTCGCGGTTGGCGAGAATGGTGGCCACCAGTGGCGATAGCCCGGTTGCTTGGGCAATCGCCGCCACCACCTCAGGTTGCTCAAGATAGGGTTGCCAACGTTGAACCGGCAGGGGCTGGGCCATCAAAAAAACGCTCTGCAAGAAAACTGCAAGAAAACTGCAAGAAAATTTTAAGAAAACTGGACTTTCTCAAGTTACCGCAGATTCCCGAACCTAAAGCACCGCGAGGCTGCCATCGTCGCGTAAGTACACAGCGCGATCGCCCGGTGGCTCATACCCAGGACTGACTTCGATGCGCAAGAGATGGGGCTGGGGCTGGCTCAACTTGGCTTTGACCGGGAAGCCAAAGGAATCCCAAAACACGACGGAAGCATTGTCAACGGTACCGCCGCGCCGGGTGAGCAGGAAGCTGCGCGAGGGGGCGACGGGAATCGGGTCACTGCCTGCGACTTCTTCGAGCAAGAGCAAGCTGGGGGTGTTGTTGATAACTTCGACTTTGACCCAGGAACCGGGAACAAAACGCACGGGCTTGGGGCCGCAGCGGGAGGCGCAGGTTCCGGCTTGGGCTGCGGGGGCGATCGCAGCCTCCAAGGGTACGCACAACACCCCTACAGACAAGCCGAGATACAGCCCGAGAAAAAGTCTGGGGCCAGTTTTCGGGCCAGTCTTTGGGCCAGTTTTCGCCCCGGTATCAGCAAACTGACGCATATTGAGGATCCATCTGTGGTTGAGAAGAGCCTAGGCCAGAATAGCGTGTCGCTGCAAAAGAATGTCGGTTTGCATGGCTGCTTTCCTAGGATTGATTGCGCACCGTCAGCACCTGGGGCGGCGTCGCATCCGGTGGATAGAGAAAATCCACGCGCACCAGCCGATGTTCTCCCGGTTCCAATCTCAGCTCCACCAACGGATCGCCCTGCTGACCGCGCTTGTGCACCAGATGGACATAGCGAGTCCGGGGCAACTTTTGGTCATCGACATAGCGAATTCGCACGGTGCCTCGAAAGAAATTTTGCGTCGGCAGCGGATCGAAAAAACGCAGGCCATCCTTGGACAAGGCGTCTTCCTTGATGGGTGTTTCTAGGGCGATCGCAACCGTTTGGGGCTCCCCCGTATCGTTGATCAGTGGCAAGGACAGATCGTATGCAATGCCGTAGTTGCCGTGGGCTTGGTAGGCCGTGTCTGGGTAGCGGCGCAGCATCTCGGCAGATTGGTTTTGGCCCGTGCCCAAGCGCCCTTTGTGCAGCGTACTGAGGCCGTAGGAAAATGCAGTCCCGGCGGTCGGAATGGCCAAGTGATTGCTCTGGGGATCCGTCAACGTCGTTTTCCATTGGGAACCTCTGGCCACACCGGCCACCCGGCTATAAATTACGGCATCGGGGGAGTCGAGGGGGGTGGGGACGCGATCGCGAGGGCTCGACAATGCACCGGTTTCGAGCAGCGATCGCCATTCCTCCAGCGTCGGAGCTCGCTCCCCTGCGATCGCCTCACCGCCTTCGGGCATCACCAGACTGGCCACCGGTTTGCAAACATCCCCAGACTCGCGAGCTGCACCGGCCCATCACTGCGCAAACGCATCAGGGTTGAGCGGCCATTAATCGGCGGGGTTAGCGATCGCACCGGAATCGGCACATTCAACACCATCGCCATTTCCCCCGCTGGAATCGTCAATCGCTCTGGCAGGTTTTCCTGCCGTCGCCCGCGCAAAATATCACTCGTGGCCCGACTGCCCGGCCCAGCAAATACATCACCATCCGGATTTTCGACCAGAGACGGCAAATCGATAAACGGCGCGTCGGGTTGACTCAAGTAGCTCGCCCCCTGGAGCAGATCAATCGTCACCGGCACTTTGCTAGGATTGTATGCAATGACACCCAAGTAAAGCGTGCGCAAATCCTCCGGCGGATCGGCCTTGGCAATGTGGTGGGCAAATAGGTCAAACCGACCGTTAAAGACAAAATCTAGATGAGCAGCAGAGGTTGCTTTGCCCTGGGGTGAAAGCGTTGAAAGCAAGATGCCTTCAGCCTTGACCAGTTCTGGGCTGTTGCTGTTAAACACCGGGATATTGTCAAGACTGCCGGAGAGCGATCGCACTGACTGAGGCCTGACAACTTCCTGGGATTGAGCCGTTTGGGCAAGGTGCATGACCGGTCGGCTCCGTGGGGAAGAGACAAGCTCAGGTGAAATTAAAAACCAGAACATAAGCAAGATTGATTATTTTGTTGTAGAAGCTAACGGATTTCAGGCGCGAGGTGAGAGAAAAGAAATAAGGAATGAGGATTAAATTAGACCGCATTTTGCAGCGTAGGTTGGGTTGAAGCATGAAACCCAACCTACGGTGGAGCGATCGCGGTGTGGTTAAACTCTCATTCCCAAACGGATGCAAGACCTTGAAGCATCGCCTTGACTCATGGCCTTGAACCGTTTTTTAGATTCTGAGTTTAGATTCTGACGTTTTCGCTGCCGCCAGCCCCTCATGACACAAGCCATCCGCATTCTTCTCATTGACGATCAAACAACAATTCGGCAAGCACTTCAAATGCTGCTCGAGCGCGAACCCGGCTTTGAAATCGTGGGGGGGCTCCGGATGGGGAATCTGGCCTCAAAGCCATCGAAGAACTCGGCCCCGACGTGGTTCTTGTCGATATCGAAATGCCCGGCATTGACGGAATCGAAACCGCAAAAATCATTCACCAACGCTATGGCTCCCAGGTTCAAGTCTTGATTCTCACCGGCCAGGATGACCAGAGCTGCCTCCAGCGAGCCCTCCAGGCCGGAGCCAAAGGGTATCTGCTCAAAACCACCCCCGCCGACGATCTGATCTACGCTATTCGTGCCGTCAAGAAGGGCTACAGCCAAGTCAGTCCCGGCTTAATCGAGAAAATGATGGCGAGTCCCGCCGTTGCGCCCCTAACGGCCACGGCCAAACACACACCAGAGGCCCAGCGCCAACAACGGCTGCGTAAGTTGTTGCAGTGCATGGCTACCTTGCAAGAGATTCACAGCCGAGGCAAATCGCTTCAGTCTCGGATCACCCCCTTACTTCAGCGAGGTCAGACGCTCCAGCGCCGCCTAGAATCCAATGAGTTCTGTCGAGGCATCTAGGTCGGAGGCCACAGATTGGACGAACGGGGGTTGTCCCAGCCTGCTCGATCGCGGTAGGGACAAAGCTAGAAACAAAGCTAGAAACAAAGCTAGAAACAAACCGTAATCATCCAGCCTTGCCCCATCGCCAAACAAAACCACAAAACCAACGACAGAAGTAACAAAAGTGACTCTTTTGATGGATAGTTTTGCCTGTAAGAAGAGGAACAAAGTGCATGGCAAAGCAACATCAGAAAATCCAATAAACTGGTTTTAATTCGTCTGATATTTCAGCTTCAAGGTCGGGAATATTGAAGAATAGGAGCACCGCAAGGAAGCACTATGGCAACACAAACACCGATCGAAGATATTGAAAGAATTGAGCAAAAACTGGTTGGCTTTAGTCAGCAAATTGCCCAATCCAGTAGCGTATTGGATAACCTTAGCGCAATTCAGTTACAGTTCGAAGATTTAGCTCAGACCTATGAGTCTTTTAAAACTCACAATGGTAAGCTCAAGCAGAAAACTCAAAGCCTTGAGGTCTTTAAGACCGATGCAGAGCAGCGCATTGATGACATCGAAAAAGCCCTAAAAAGCATTCAAACCTCTTTTGGCAACCTGCAAAAAGACTGGGAAAATCCGCGTGAGGCCGTCGAGATTTATCTCGACAACATGGAAACACGACTCCGCACAGAGTTGCGGGGTGCCCTCAGCCAACTCGATCAATCTGGCCTGAGCTCGGCTCACATTGACAAGCTCGAAAAACTCGACACCCAAGTCCGGGCCCTGCGCACTTCCGTTCGCAATGCCGAGCGTCGTGGCCGAATTTTGCAAAACTGGCTTGTGGTCACCAGTATCGTGGCTTTGATGGGCTTGGGTATGCAATTATTCACACCGTTTATGACAGCAAAGAAAACGGAGAGCAAACCCGCCGCCAAACCGACCAGCACCGAAGCTCCGACTGCTGCGACCCCAGGTCTGACACCCGGTGGGCCAGATAGGGCAACGCCTCCAGAAGCGGGTGACGGGACAGCGCCCCAGGGCGATTTTAGTAATACGATTGGCCAGTAGCTCCAGTAGCTTACGATTGGCCAGTAACCTCAGGTGAAATGCCCATCGCGCCCCATGAACGTTCCCCAAGCCATTGTTCAAGTTTCCGTCCGAGAATTTGCCCAACGTGCTGCGGAGGTTTCTGCAGATGCGCTACAGCTTATTGACGTCCGTGAGCCGCAGGAGGCGGCGATCGCCTCTCTCCCCGGCTTTACCCTAGTCCCCTTGAGCCAGTCCGAGCAGTGGGTAGAGACCCTTCCGGCCCAGCTCAACGCCCACCAAGAAACCTATGTGCTCTGCCACCATGGGATGCGATCGGCCCAAATGTGTCAATGGCTCATGGCCCAGGGATTTACCAACGTCAAGAATATTCAAGGCGGCATTGATGCCTATGCGATTGACGTCGATAGGTCGGTGCCCCGTTACTAATCCTCTGACCAACTCCCTTCAACATCACCTCTTCGCCCGCGATCCCGGTCGCATCTGCTATGTTTAGAGTCACAGGGGAGCGGCCGCTAAGCACGCTGTACTGACCGCCCCACCCGTGAGACCGCCGTACCCGTGACCGCCGTACTCGTGACCGCCGCACTCATGACTAGTTTTGCTGAGTTAACCCAGCGGCAACAGCAGATCCTCCAAGCCACCATTCGGCGCTATATCATAACCGCTGAACCCGTGGGTTCCAAGGCTCTGGCCATCGACTGTAATCTCCAGGTAAGCCCAGCGACCGTTCGTAATGCAATGGGCTCGCTTGAGCGTGCCGGCTTGCTTTACCAACCTCACCCTTCCGCAGGCCGTGTGCCGTCTGATTACGGATATCGCACCTACGTCGATCAGCTGATTACCCCCTCCGAGGCCCAGTCCCGTCGCGTCGAGCAGGAGCTTTCTGGTCGGTTGCGAGCCGTCGAAGATTGGAGCATTGAAGCAGTACTGCGGGGTGCGGCCCAG
Source organism: Synechococcales cyanobacterium CRU_2_2 (assembly GCA_012034805.1). Taxonomy (GTDB): domain Bacteria; phylum Cyanobacteriota; class Cyanobacteriia; order PCC-9006; family JAAUQQ01; genus JAAUOP01. Next base: position 44,135 of record JAAUOP010000021.1, read on the forward strand.
GTTCTTTCGAGCATTAGTGGCTACATTACATTGGTGACGCTACCTAGGCCAAGTACGGCACGTTTGCACCATGTACAGCTGGTGCAAGTCGAGCCCGGTCGGGCCATGCTGATTGTGGTGACCGATAGCTACCACACCCACTCGGGCGTTTTTGGCATTCCCCAGCTTTCGAATTCTCAGCTTTCGAATTCTCAGCTTTCGGATTCTCAGCTTTCGGATTCGATCGGTTCGGATTCGATCGGTGACGAGGAAGCGAGGCAAACTCAGCGGGAGCTGGAACTGCTGTCCAATTTTCTGAACCACCACCTGCGTAATCGCACCTTAACCGATCTGAGCCAGCTGGACTGGCGCGAGCTGGGCCAAGAATTCGATCGCTACAGCAGCAAGATCTGCTCGATTTTGCTGGCCCTTAGCGAGAGCTACAAGGTGCCTCACCTGACTCAAATTCTCATCAGCGGCGTCTCAGAAATCCTGCGTCAGCCGGAGTTTAATCAGCTACAACAGTTTCAAACACTCATTCATTTGCTCGAAGATGAGCAAGAGCTGGTTTGGCCCCTAATTTTTGCCGATCCGGAGACAAACAACTCGGCTCGGGTGATGATCAAAATTGGTTCCGAAAACCCCTTGGTACCGATGCAGGCTTGTACGTTGATTTCTGCCTCTTACCGTAAGGGGAATGAGGCTGTGGGGAGCGTCGGGATGCTGGGGCCAACGCGCATGGCCTACGAGAATTCGATCGCAGCTGTCGAAGCCACTGCAGACTATATTTCAGAGAGACTTCGCTAACCTGTCAGGCGCTAGCATTCCAGACGCTAGCGTCTCAAGCACCCAGGCCTCTATCAAGACTTGTCGAGACTGGGAACTTTCGCCCCGTTGAGGCAGTCTCCTGATGACATCAGGGGCCTTTGCAATCAGGGTTCATACCATGGAATTCTTGCATGAAACGAAACAGACCCCTCATCCCCCAGCCCCTTGCTCCCAAAAGGGGAGAAGGGGAGCCGGATTCAAAATCCCTCTCCCCCGGTGGGAGAGGGATTTAGGGTGAGGATCTCAATTCGTGCAAGAGGTCTAATCAGGGTCTATGCAAACGGTTCATTAGCCTGACGATTTTGGTGCTGTGTGATGCAAGTTTTGATGCAAATTTCGATGCCAGTTCTCAAGTCTGCTGCGCCGGTGGCGATCGGCTCCGCCAAACGTCAAAGGATTGCCATCTTGGGTTCCGTTCTGTTGTCTTCGCTTCTCCTTGGCCTTCAGCCCGCCGCCGCCCAACAACGCATGGCCCAACAACGCATGTGTATCGTAGAGGAGGAGCGCGGCATTGTTTACTGCGGCAGACTCGCGAGCGATCGTGAAATTGTCCAAGCGGGCCAACGCGATCGCGACAATCGCAACCAGGGTCACGGCGGCTATGGCGGCGGCTACGATAACGGTGACTACCATAACGGTGGCTTCGATCGCAACTCAGGCGAGACCCTTCGACAGCAGATCAACGAGGTTTATCAAGATATTCTGGGGCGCAGGGCCGATCGCAATGGCCTCAATACGTACGGGCGTAAACTTCAAAGCGGCTGGAGACTCGATCGCGTTCGGCAAGATTTGGCCAACAGCGATGAGGCTCGCGATCGCCTCAACGACATCTACCGCCGCGTTCTCAACCGCGACATCGACTCCGGCGGTCTCAAAACCTATCGCCGCCGTCTTGCAGGCGATTGGTCACTGATCGATGTCGAGCAGGACGTTCGGCAAAGCGATGAAGCGCGCCGAGTGCAAGGCCGTTAGGATAGAGGGGTGTTCAACGCTCGGAGTCACACCCTCTCCATGGATCCTTCTGTGCAGTCCCTTTTGGATGATCTAAAAAGTCCAGATGAGGAGCGGCGCGATCGCGCCACCCAAACTCTCTGGCACCGATGGTTTCACCAAAAGGGAATGACGGGCCTAGAGCAGCTTCAGCGAGCCCAGTACCTCATGGATGTGGACGACTTTCCAGCCGCTGAGGCCGTGTTGACCGAGCTGATTGCCGCCCAGCCCGATTTTTCGGAAGCCTGGAACCGTCGCGCGGTCTTACGCTACACCCAAAAACGCTACAAACAGGCGATCATGGACTGCAAAACCGTGCTGCGGCTGGTGCCCTACCACTTTGGGGCCTTGCACGGCATGGGATTGTGCTACGCCGCCGTTGGACAATACCGCGACGCCATCCGCATCTTCCACCGCGCCCTCGAAGTGCAGCCCCATGTGACGATTAACCGCGTGTTATTGCTAGAGTGCACAACGCGTTTGGATTGAATTTTGGCTTCGGGCGCGGCTGCAAGTGCGATTTCAAGTGCTGATATCGAACTCACGTCAGATTCAGGCATTTAGCCACGGTTTGCACATCCTTATCGCCCCGGCCCGAGCAGTTGAGCACAATCCGAGGACTACCGCTCAGCTGCGGACACAGGGTATTGAGATAGGCAAAGGCATGGGAGGTTTCGAGCGCGGGAATAATGCCTTCCAAACGGGACACGGCCTGGAACGCATCTAGGGCTTCCGCGTCGGTGACGCTGTAATACTCGGCGCGCCCTTTTTCCATCAAGTAGCTGTGCTCGGGGCCAACCCCAGGGTAGTCCAAGCCCGCACTAATCGAGTGAGCTTCGATGATTTGGCCATCTTTGTCCTGGAGCAAATAGCTCATCGCACCGTGCAGCACGCCCACTCGGCCCTGGGTCAAGGTCGCCGCGTGCTTTTCGGTAGTCACGCCCTCGCCTGCCGCTTCGACACCGATGATGCGCACCGAGGGTTCCTGGATAAATTCGTTAAACAACCCCATGGCATTGGAGCCGCCGCCCACACAAGCGATCAAAATATCGGGCAATCCACCCCATTTCTCCTGACATTGGCGGCGGGTTTCTTGACCAATTACCGCGTGGAATTCGCGCACAATCATGGGGTAGGGATGCGGCCCTGCAACGGATCCGAGGATGTAATGGGTATCTTCGACGTTGGTGACCCAATCGCGAATCGCTTCGGAAGTCGCATCCTTGAGCGTGCCACTACCCGCCGAGACGCCGCGTACCTCAGCCCCCATCAGGCGCATCCGAAACACGTTCAGTGCTTGGCGTTCCATGTCTTGGATGCCCATGTAAATCACGCAGTCAAGGCCAAATCGAGCACAGACTGTTGCTGTTGCAACGCCATGCTGACCTGCCCCGGTTTCAGCGATGACTCGTTTTTTGCCCATGCGTTTGGCGAGGAGGACTTGGCCCAGGGCATTGTTGATTTTGTGGGCTCCGGTGTGGTTGAGGTCTTCACGTTTGAGGTAGATTTGGGGGCCACTGCCGTCTGGGAGGGCGTAGTGCTCGGTGAGGCGTTCGGCGAAGTAGAGCGGGTTGGGCCGTCCGACGTAGTCCCGCAGGAGTGCCTGAAATTCGGCTTGGAAATCTTCGTCTGGGTAGTAGTGATTGAAGGCGACTTCGAGTTCGCTGAGGGCGGGCATGAGCGTTTCTGGAACATATTTGCCGCCAAACTGGCCAAACCGGCCTAGGGCATCGGGGCGGGCACCGAGATGGGCGATCGCCTCAGCAATCGAGGCTGGAGCAACCTTGTCAGCAGTTTCTGGGGAGGAGAGCGAAGACGGTTGAATCGGCGTGAACGTCATGGTGGCGTGATATCTGGGGGTTCTGCGAGTTCCCCATTATAGGCAGAACTAGAACGCGCTGGCCTGAGGACGCTCGGCCATGCTCATTCATACTCATTATGAGAGATTATGGGAGCGATGGGACAGTTGAGAGTCTTTTCGTCTATCGTTGTGCTCGATCTGTTGCCGCTCAACCAGAACATATCTCAAAATTTTGCTCCTGTAAACCCCATGAAAAGTCAGACGATCATCGGACTACAAAACATCTTCAGTTCTAGATTAGATACATTGGGTCATCTCTTAGATGTAGCAGAGAGTCACTTCGGAGACGATGTGCAGTCTCTATTACAGTCCCGCATCGCACCCGATATGTTGCCTTTTGGCACACAGATTGCATTTACTTGTAATCAGCCTCGCAACTTCGCCTTGTGGTGCTTAGAGCAGTCAGAGAACAACCTGAACCCTGACGTAGCATCTTTAGCGGAAGCTCGCGGCCATCTTTCATCTACTCAGGAACTGCTGACAACCATCAACGTTACTGATGCCAGGCTTTTAGAGATCAAGCGAATTGATTTTGGGCAAGGGCTATACGTAGAATTGCCTGGATTCTCATACGTAGATGATTTTTTGATGCCAAACTTTTATTTCCACATGACAACGGCTTACGATATCATGCGAATGGCAGGATTGCCAATAGGAAAGCGCGATTTCATGATGCATTTTGTACCTCTTATAAAACACCAAAGTGATTCGTAATCTTGAGGTGAAGTAAACGAACTAATGCGCAATGTGCTGCTCGTAGGTTTAAGTAAAAAATGTCATCTTCTGAGTCAATTTGCATTCATCAACATTGATGACTTAGCTGTAGCAACAGCGCATCGCTGCGAAGGGATTGCTACTGCATTAATCCAGGAATTAAGAAAATTGCTGTAGCGCGAGGAGCCTATGTTGTTTGTAATTAGTCACAGCAATAGTGCGGCGCTATTGACACCAGGGTTGAGCGCGGTAATGTAGAAGCCATGAAAGACAGCGCCCAAAGTCGTTCAGCGCCCGAAGCCTTCGACCCCGCCAAGGGGGCGAG
>JAAUOP010000287.1 GCA_012034805.1 Synechococcales cyanobacterium CRU_2_2
TGCCGATCGGGGAGGCACTCAGCGATCATGATTGGCGTGAACTGAGTAAAGACTTTTTGGCGCGGATGGGCTTTGCGGATCATCAGTATGTACTGGTACAACATACCGATCGCGACCATGAACATGTCCATATCATCGCCAATCGTGTGGGCCTGGATGGGGCGGTGGTGCCGGATGCTTGGGACTACCAGCGGGCCGAAGCGGTGGCCCGACAGTTAGAAACGGCCTATGGCTTACAGCCTTTACGTTCAAGTGGAGCCACTGACCGTAAAGCTCTGAGCCATCGCCAACTGGCTCAAGAGCAGCAGACGGGTCAACCTTGCGTGCAACGGCAGCTCCAATCCGGGATTGATGCAGTACTCCCAGGTTGCCATCACTTCCAGGAATTAGCTGAAGGGCTAACCGCAAGGGTATTCAAACCAAAGTCACCTATGGCTATCAGAATCAGCCGATCGGCATCAGCTACGCCAAGGCAGGGGTGACAATGAGTGGCAGTAATCTGGGTAAGCGGTATACCCTCGAAGCGCTCAATCGACATTTCCAGGCACTGACACCGAACCATCAATTGCCGCTAGAAGTCCGACCCCGCAGTCAAGTTCAGATGGTGCGGGCACAGATGGTGGCGGCGATCGATCGGCTGGGCCAGAATCAACCCACCCTATCCCACTTCATCGAACAGCTTGCGCTGGAAGGGATTGAAGTGCATTTGCGCTTTGGTCGTCTCCGCAATGAGCGACAGCAGGTCAAAGCCATCCGCTACAGTCAGGGAGATATCGCATTTCTGGGCCAGACCTTGGGTGAGCCATATCATTTTGCGGGGCTTCAGACGCATTTGAGCATCGATTACGAGGCCCAGCGGGATAACGCCTGGTTTCGACAATGGTGTGAGCAGCAGCAGGCCCAGGAACGCCTCAAGCAAGAACGGCAGACCCGTCGGGTGATCTTCGCCAGTAGTCCCGCTCAAACGCAATTGAGCCGCCGCCGCGATCGGACGATCGGTTGGTTGAGTGATGAAATTATGGCCGCATTCCAGCAAGCACATACCGAGGGTTACGCGCAGTTCCAATGCATTACTACTGCTGCGCCAGGGGTTGAGCAATGGGGCACGGTAGCGGCATTGAAATTACGCGAGTCCCAAAGTCAGGGAGAAATTGCCCCTGTCCCAGCGATTGAAGTGATTGTCCTAACGCAGCCCAATCGGGTTGAGCAATGGAGCAAATCACAAAAAGCGCAATACGATCGGTTCCTCAAAGCGGCCGATCGGCTCGACCATACTGCCGATAAAATCGATTACTTGACGGCGCATAGCCTGATACTGGGCGACGCTGATCATGTTAGTGCTACTGACCAGTTGCTCATCCAAGCCACCAGCACCGCAAATATTAAGCTACAGATTCACGCATTCCAGCCACGTCAAAGCGTTACCCGGCCAGAGGTGCAGATTGAATAACCGATCGTGGCAACCAACGCTCTAGCCAGTTCTTTAAAAGCAAAAGCCCAGGCAAAACCTGGGCCGTAAAACTCTTGAGTCAATTTACTTCGGATCGATCGGACAAACAGTTGAATGAGGGTGCTGATAGTCGTTAAGACCAAAGCGGATTGGGATAGAGCTGGCGGAGCTTGGTCATATCGCCGCCCGTTTGGTCATAGGCCGTAAACATATTGCCAGCATGGACATTCACGGGCGATCGATCGCTAAGTGTGAGGCTATTGCGCTCAGTCAAGCTGCGCCGCTGCCAGCCTGTGTCTTCACCCTGCCACTCAATTTTGACGTTGGCTGTCCCACCCAGATCTTGGTACTGCAAATTCAAAAAATAGGATTTGACCAGCGTCCATCCACATTCCCGATTGATAGGTAGTCGTGGCGCGGGCGCTCGTATTGCTGGCTAAGGTCGTCCCCCCGATGGTAGCTTGATTAAATCATCAGCGGTGGCAAAAGTATACCAACCCCGATCGCTGCACCGACATCCGACCAGCACTATTCAGACGAAAGTTATCAGTAGGGGCATTGGCGATGGGGCGGCAGAACCAAAGTCAAAGTCAATGGTTTTGGCGACGCCCACCGCCAAACTATTGGAATTGGCATCTTGGACGCTCGTCACAAACCCAAATCTGGCATCAAATGAGCTTAAGGCCAGTGGCTTTACGGGCGCAGAAGTGATGGTTGAATTGGGAAGCTTTACCCCAGCGGCATTGGCTGCACCAATGTCATAAAATAAATCATTGGCGGAAACAATTTGTTTGGTACTGCCGGGGGCTTGCCACGCCAGCTTCATACTGGCACTGCCACCATGCTCGTAGTAGGCCATTTCAATATCGTAGAATTGATCCGCCTGCATCCAAATGCCACCTTGATGTTCTGTCGCGGCTTGGTCATACCATTGATTAATCACACTCTGGCCGCCGACTTTTAGATGGACGCCATCATCGACTGTTGTGAAGAAATTCGTCCAACCAGTGGCGATTGCCTTGATCTTACCCTTCCAGGATGCGCCAAAATTATCGTTACCAACGGCACCGGAGGCGGCACCGCCATAGCCCCAATCAAAGTTGATTTGACGATCCAGGGTTTGCACTGCGGCATTTCCCCAGCTTTGGTTCGGCGACAAGTCTTTGAAGTAGTAAGCGTTCAAGCCGCCTGCCTGAAACCCTTGTGGTGCATTAGACATGATGAAAATCCTGGAATACTAATTGGTTGACAAAGAGAAAAGGGGAAATAAATCGCTGAAATACAGTGAAAGTGAGAGCTGGAGTCGATCACACCTGATCAATCGGGATCACTCAGTGGAACTGGAAAAATCTCAAAGGTTGGACAAAAACTTGGGGGCACTCGCGATCGACCGGGAGATATGCTCGATCGCGGGCGGATGCGTTGACAATGGCCAAAGAAAAGGGGGACGCTTTCCTTGTGCAACCAATCTATCAACTATCCACCATTAAAGTCAAGTATATTTATCTACTTTTTCCAAAAAGTAGATAAACAAGTTTTCCGATGCGGGGGATTACGTTGGCTTGGCTTGGCGCATCGCGGCCCGCACGCTGGAGAAATCGTCTGTCCAGAGCATGTTGCCGGGTTTGAGCGGCTGCCAACCCTGTGTCTGGAGTTGCGCTAAAAGTTGATGGTTGTGAGATATGACCACCCATTGATTGGCGGATTGCGCGTGCTGCTCGGTAGTATCGCTGGGGACGGAACGGGTTAAGGCTGATAAGTTGAATTGCTTGGCTAGTCGATCGAGAATCGGTTCGAGGTCGAGGAAGGTATTGGTGATGTGATAGGCAATGACACCATCGTTGGCTAAGTGGGGTAAGAAAACCTCGGAAAGGCTCTCTTGGGTAAGGAGATGAACGGGAATTGCATCGGAATTAAAGGCATCGATCACGATTAAATCGTAGCTGTCACTGGAGGCTTGCATCTGCAATCGACCATCACCAATGACGATCGCGGGTGGCGTTGGTGCTTTGGCC
>JAAUOP010000288.1 GCA_012034805.1 Synechococcales cyanobacterium CRU_2_2
ACCCAATGAAGCCGGTCACCCGAGGCTTTAATCTGCTCACAGCAGTCGGTAATCTGCGCTTCTTCGGTGATATCAACCGCTAAGCAGCGCAATCGCTCTGATTCTTGTGCTAAAGAAAGCAGGCCAGAGGCCGATTCTGGTGAACGATAGGTGGCGTAGACTTTTGCAATCTGCGGATTTTTGAGCAGATGGCGGACAACCCTAGGCCAATGCCTTGACTGGCCCCGATCACAAGGGCGGTTAAGTCACTCATGCTAGCGGAGGACTGATGAGGGGAAGCTGACTATTGGCCTCCGGGCAGGTTTGCTTCTCAAAATCACAGCGATAGAGGTGGGGCTTTTGCCAACTTAAGGGAATCTCTAGCAGGTCGCGGGTGCCGGTGATGCCTTGACCAATGAACAGGAGCGTCGCGAAGCAATTTACGGCAATGTGAACCCGCCGCCACGTTTGGCTGCGATCGCGATAAATCTCTTGCACAATCGCCAGCGAGAAAATCATCAGCACGGTGGCGGTAATACCGTAATAAAAATGAGACACCAGCCACTCGTTATCGCGACGAAAGACCCCGTCTTGAAAGCCCAGAATAATGACGCCCAGACTGCTCAAGGTGGCAAAGATGGCCCGCCAATACCAAGCTCTCGCTCGATATAGCAGGACTAAGGTGGCAATGGTGGCAACAAACATCAAGATAATGAAAACCACTTGAAATAGATTCGTCGTCCACAGCTTTTGGTTAATGATATTGCTGCCGATGGGGTGGGCGAGTCCCACAAGAGTTAGCCCCGTGACCATGCCGGTAAGCCAGCGCCCTAGCTGCAGGTGCTCAGGGCCAACTGCCGGAGGAATTTTACTTTTGTTCCCTGCTGTCGTTTCGAGACGACGGGTTCTCGTCAACCAAGCCCGGTTCAAGACCATCCCAATCAACGGGAAGACCACCACCACCGCTAGGGCTGGATGCAGAAGCAAATGATATCGTCAAGTGCCATGGTTACTCAGTCCTTCACTGCTTGCAAAATAGCCATTTGCCGCATTCTCCGCTATGACAGCCTGAGCGTGCAAGCCAAGCTTGTCAGGATAAACGCATATTCAGCATAGGAATCGTTGATGAGTTTTACCTGAGTCCACAGCGCTCTACATTCATCAATTTGCTGATGCGTGAAGACAGTTTGTTCTGTTTGATATCCCTGCCCCCTTGGCCTGAGAAGGTTAAGGTTCATCAGTGAAGCGATTTTGTGTCGATTTGAAACGTTGAATTCGACCTTGAATATCGGCGGTAATGTCTCGTAGCGCTTCATGATCACTGACCAACAGATGGTCATTGAGGATTTGCAACAATGGCTCTAGATCTACGGGATACTTCAATAACAGTTGCAAGATATCTGTTTCATACAGGCTCACTCGGTTGAATTGCCCTTGGCGATAGAGCGAAGGAAGGGCATAAAGCTTGAGCAGGAGCAGGCCCTCAATGGTGGCACTACGAATCGAACGTTCACCGAATACCTGGTCGGTGGAGTACTGTTGTCGCACGAGATCGAAGAGCTGATTATTCGTGAGCAAAAGATCAATCTGCAAGTCTTCAAAGAAGGCGCGTATAAAGTTTGAATTTTCTTCAACAATCTGAAGCTCTGGTAGGGCCGCAAGGTCAGCTCTAGAAAAATGAAGTCAATATCTTGGGTGTTGCGACCGTCGATATAGCTCAGGAGTGCAATACCGCCCACCAAGACATACTCAATCTCACGGTTTGCAAGCAGGCTGAAGAGTCGGTCTATTAGGGCAGGTAGAGCTTCAGAATCGAATAACTCTGAACTCCAGTTCTTCATATCAAATACGATGCCGTTCTCTAGGATGGTTTCTATTGCAGATGTCATCGTTGATGTCTCATCGGCTCAGAACATTAATAAACTGCTGTAAAGACTGTAGTATTCCTTGCTTAGGGGCTTGAGAGGATTGACTGAGAGGTTCCATCATTTCTGCGATGCGATCGCTACTGGGGCGCGTCTCGTTTTCCCCCAGTAGCTCATAGCCACCAGAGGCTTGCTCCCACCAAAGTTGCCAAGCCCCAGGAAACGATCGCAGCAGCACGCCCTGCTCAAGGGGCTGCAGGTAATAGCAAATCTCGATGGTGTTAATAAAACGCTCCCGCAATTGCCGTCCAGCCATGCCAATCCCGATCACCGCAACATCTTGAAGCTGAGGGTTGAGCAAAATGAAGGGGCGATCTCCTGCTTGCTCACAGATCTTTTCGACCTGCTGAATTTCAACAGCAGTGGAGGCGACCACCAAAAAAGCCTCATCTTCGGGCTGTACAGGATCCCATAGCTCTTCTAGGCCGTGGAGTGAGCAGGAGATGCCTTCCCAGTCGCGTCGTGCAAGGGCGGCTATCCGGACGGCGGCGGGATCCAGGACATGCCTCGTTCCCAAGGGGGTGGGTACGGCGCCGGACTCAAGGACGAGTACCGCCGCTACTATGGATCCACCATCGGGTTCTCCGGGCGCGGCGAGCAGATCCCCAACCCGAGCTCCTATTGCGAGCTCGACCCAACTGTGAAAGACCGCTGGGGGATCCCCGTGCTCCGCTTTCACTGGAAGTGGGCGGATCACGAGTACAATCAAGTGCGCCACATGCAAGAGACCTTTCGCGAACTGATCCGCGAGATGGGCGGAGAGCCGTTAGGCGAGATGCCGAGCCAAGCCCGTGGTTACGGTATCGCAAACGGGGGCGCGATCATCCACGAGCTGGGCACGGTCCGCATGGGCAACGACGCGCTTGATGCCCGGAATGCGGCGCTGCAAAGCGGCTTCGATGCGATCGACGGCTGCGTGAACGTCGTCGACCGTATCGGAACCGGCAAAGCGGCAGTGATAGTGCACGAACAGGCCTTCGCCATTCTGGCGGATACGGATGTTGTGCAGGTCGGTCAATCGTTTCTCCCGCGCCGCCAGGATGCCGACTTCGGTGGCAACCCGCTTTCGTTCGGACTCGGAGGCTTCCTGGCCTTCGAGCATGCGCTCGGGAAGAGGTTCGATGTGACTTTCGACTTCAATTTCGGGGCCTAGCTCCCGGCGGATGTCGCATTCGAGCCGGGTTGCGGTTTCATGTGCCGTCTCCAGCGGCATATCTCCGTCGACTTCAATGTCAAAGCTCACGGCCAGGCGTCCGCCGATCCGCTGAACCATGGGATGATGGATTGCAGTTCGATGGCGCGCGGCAATCAGCATGATCCTTTGAAACACCGTCTCGTCGTCGAGCGCCACGAGATCGGCATCGAGAACGACATCGGCATTGGGAAACCGGCCGCGAATCTTCGCCGGAAGTTCTGACCTCAGGCGCGAGATGTCGTCCACTGGCATGGTTCGCGCCACGTCGACGGCGAGGCTGAACGAAGATCGCGGGGCGGCGATGATCGACATCAATTTCGGCTGTCCGGTGAAGAAGGTGGTAAACGGCCATGCCGGTTCATC
>JAAUOP010000129.1 GCA_012034805.1 Synechococcales cyanobacterium CRU_2_2
TCTCGGAAGGCGGGGCAGGCTTTTGAAAAAGCCTGCCCCCGTTTTTGATTCTGTTTTCGTTTTGCGCGGGGGGTGTGGTGCAATGCAATACAAAGATTTTTGGATTCGGGATTGGGAAGCACGCGATCGCATTCTTGCCGCTCAGCTGATTGCCCAGGTGTTGGCAGAATATGGCGTCTGCGGAGAGCCCGAAGGGGCCGATCGCGATGTTTGGGAGGTCGAAACCTATTACCAGCAAGTGAATGGTATTTTTTGGGTGGTCGAGAAAGCCGGTCAGCTCGTCGGTACCGCTGGGTTTTATCCGATCAGTCGCGCTCAGATGGGTTCAAACCCGACTGCCGTTGAATTCGCAAGATGTATCTGTTGCCGGCAGCTCGTCGCCAGGGTCTAGGACGTTTTCTGATCGTCGAGCTGGAGCAGGAAATCGCCCAACGGGGCTTCACAAATATTTATTTGGAAACGGCAACGGCTCTGAAGGAAGCGGTGCTGCTCTACGAATCCCTCGGCTACGCACAGCTCGACCCCTCGCAAGTCGAGACGGCGCGGTGCGATCGCATCTATCACAAATCGATCGCACATAACCCGATCCCGTAGGGACGAACCGCGTTCGTCCTGCCTTGCGTTCCGCGTTCGTCCTGCGTTTGTCCGGCGGCAGAACCGCTATTCTAGATATAGGTCTTTTGTTCCTTCAGGAGAATTCCCTATCGAGACTATCTACGGCAATCTCAAAGGCCTCAAGCCCAACCAGCTCAAGCAACTTAGACGACTGTATCAAGAGCGAATTCCGGGCGATCGCCTCACCACGTCCGAATTCGCCCAGAGTGTCGCAGCGGTCAGCACTGACCTCAATCAACCGGTATCGGTCTATCTCAACCGTCGCGGCCAGGTCATCCGCGTCGGTGTCGGCAGCGTGCGTCAAACCCAAATTCCGCTGCTGGAGCTGCCCCGCTATGGTGCCGAACGGCTTTGTGGCATTCGCTGCATCACCACCGAACTCAAATCTGACCCCCCGAACGAAGCCCAGCTCACCGCAATGGCCCTGCAACGTCTAGATGCGGTCGTCACCCTATGTCTGAGTGGCCAAGGTTTTACGAAACGAGGCGGCGGCCAAACCGGCTATATCCGCCAAACCTATTTGGCAAATTTAATTCCTCATCCCGAAGCGCGCTGGAGTGTTTCGCCGCCGCTACGCCTAGAAGATGTCACAGAACAAGATTTTCTGGATTTGGTCGAAGGCCTAGAAGAAGAATTTCGGCGGCAGGCCCAGGCCCAAGCCGTCCAACCCGGCCACGATCGCGTCCTCGTCGTCGGCCTGCTGACCGATCGCGAAGACCCCGTGCTCTTCCGCGATACCCTCACCGAAATTCAGCGCCTAGTGGAGTCTGCCGGGGGCGATATTTTGCATGTGACAAAGCAAAAGCGATCGCGTCCCCACCCCCAAACCGTGATCGGCGAAGGCAAACTCGAAGAAGTCGCCCTCAGCGCCCAAACCATCGGCGCAAACTTAGTGGTGTTTAACCGCGACCTCTCGCCCATGCAGGTGCGCAACATCGAGCGACAAGTGGGCTTGCGAGTAGTCGATCGCACCGAAGTGATTTTGGATATTTTTGCCCAGCGCGCCAAAACCGGAGCCGGAAAACTCCAGGTCGAGCTGGCCCAACTGGCCTACCAACTCCCCCGCCTGGCCGGTCGAGGGCTGGCCATGTCTCGCCTCGGCGGCGGCATCGGCACCCGTGGCCCCGGTGAAACTAAACTCGAAACCGAACGCCGTGCCATCCAAAAGCGGATTTCTCGGCTGCAAAGCCAGGTCAATGAGCTCCAAGCCCACCGCGCCCGGCTGCGTCAACAGCGCCAGCGCCAATCGGTACCCTCGGTGGCCTTGGTCGGCTACACCAACGCGGGTAAATCGACGCTATTAAATACGCTCACCCATGCGGAAGTCTACGCGGCAGACCAACTCTTTGCCACCCTCGACCCGACAACGCGCAAGCTAGTGATTCCGGATACCTTTTCCGACGAATTAAAGACAATTCTACTGACGGACACTGTGGGATTTATCCACGACCTTCCCCCCTCCCTGGTGGATGCCTTCCGTGCAACCCTGGAGGAAGTGAGCGAAGCGGATGCGCTACTGCACTTAGTTGACCTGTCTCATTCCGCTTGGCAGAGTCAAATCCGGGCGGTGATGACCATTCTCTCAGAAATGCCGGTGACGCCGGGGCCGATTTTGCTTGTGCTCAATAAGGTGGATGCGGTGGATCAAGATCGGCTGGAGGAGGCCAAGGAAGAATATCCCCAGGCGCTGTTTGTCTCAGCGCGCGATCGCCTCGGCCTCGAAACCCTACGGCAACGCCTCAGCCAGCTCGTGCATTACGCCGTCGAAGGTGCCTAAGAAAACACTGAACCAAATTGCAATCTCACCTGTAAACAAACCCGCTTGCCGGTACAACCGCGAGGCTCACCGCAACCCCCTTTGTCGGGATTTCGTAAGGCCTTAAGATTCAGCCAATCGTCCTACGTGAAACCGCGTAAGCCTTGCCTGAAAAGGGATTGAGAAAAAACTATTGGTCTTGGCTTTAGCAATTTGAGTCTGATTGATGCTGTTCTCATCAATTCGGCTTGAATCTGCAGCGCTTCTCCAGTCTCAGTGCCAACATAGTGACGTAAGCGACACGCATCCAGCTCAAACGAGCCCACTGAACAGGCCTACTGAACAGGACTGCTTCAAGCCCCAGTCATTTCGGGCAATCTTGTTTGAGAGGCTACCGGCCTGTGCCGTCGGCGATCGCAGCAACTTCAACTCAGGTGTGTACTACCGCTTCAACTCATTTAGACCTTCTCATGGCGGTTAAGCTAATGAACCTACGCAACACTCAGTCGAACTGGTCCGTTAAGTCCCTGGTGATGGCGGCCACGATCGTGACCTGCGCCACCCTTGCCCCAGGCGCAGCCCAAGCAGGTCAAATGTCCCAGGGCTGGAACTACTCGATTGACTCATTCAAGGACGGCACTGAATACAGCACCATTGGTCAGAAAAGTGCTTTTGAATTCTATGGTCTCGCCTTCCGCGAGTATAAAAACAAAGTTGTCTTTGCGATTAACAGCAACCTAGCTCCCGCTGGCTACGCGTCCAGCGGAGCTTTGGGAGGGGCGATTGGCTATGGTGATTTGATGATTAATTTCGGAGATAGCACCCTGGCTAAAGCGGAAGGCACCAGTAACCTCTACGGCGTGGATTTCACCAAGAATGACACGAACCTGACCACGGGCTCAGGTCTATACAAGCATGTGACAACGAAGAGCCTCACAACCCAAAACCAAGGCTATAGCTCGATTCAGCAGCATACCAACACGGTTAGCAACCTAAAAGGTAAAGCCTCGTTCGGCGACATGGCTGCAGATACAACCTACTTCAACAAAAGTGCTGCGGCTCGCACCCATATTGCTTCAGGCAACTATGCTGGTGGTGTGACGATGATTGATAGCTTTAGTGATAAATCGAAACTAGACTTCGGCAAGTTTGGTGCAACCGGTAAGTACACCTTTGGCTTTAGCATCGACAAATCGAAACTGCAAACGGGCAACTTTGTTGCCAGCTTGTTTGCCGAGTGCGGCAACGACGGCGTTGTGATTAATGGCAAAATCCTTGGCGATTCGGGAATCAAGTCGGTGCCTGAGTCTTCTCCCCTGGCTGGCTTAGCTGTAATTGGCCTAGTGGGTGGTGCTTTGGCCCTGCGCAAGTGTCAGCAAGCGAAGCTGATCGCATAGGTTAATGAACGGTTTCGATTAGCCTGGGGTTTTTAACCTCGGGCGGTCGTGAGGCGCAATTCGTCAATCTTGATGCTATCTGACCGATGTCGAACTCCCGTTCAATCAGCAATGCCTTGGCCCAGGCTTGATGCTTGGGCCAAGCCCACCCCGATAGATTGATGGGGAAATGATGTCTTTCTTTACCTGTTTTCTTTTCCGGTGTGGCTTTGCAACAGATCAAGAAGAGGTGGAATCTCATGATGTATAAAAGACATCTTAGGGATTAATCGCTTTGAGCCCTTGATGGGCTTTCTCCATGCTCCACCCGCCGAATACCTGTGAATACCTTCGCTTGGACAACTTCTGCGTTAGCCGTCTTGGCGTTAGCCGCTTCTACGGGGGCTCCCGCTGCCGTAGCAACCCCGGCCCTAGCCCCAGTGACCCCTTGGACTTACGTTCTCGATAGCTTTAACGATGGCACTGAAGCTCAAGGCGTCGGTAATGCCAGCGCCTTCGAGCTGTATAGCATTGCCTATCGACAGCAGGGGAATGCGTTTAATGTTGCGATCAATAGCAACCTGTCCGTGAATCGGCCCTACCCCAGACCCAATACCGCCTTGAATGGCAGCATTAACTATGGCGATTTGCTGCTCAATTTTTCGGATGCGGATCGCTTTGGGGCATCCGATGCGCTCTATGGTATTCGCTTTGACGGGGCTAATGACACGACCTTGGGCCCGGGGCTTTATCGACAGGTGACGGTTCAGAGTCTTGCGCAGGTGAACGATGGCTATGGAAGTTTTGCGCAGTATGGCGATCGCGTCCGCTCCCTGGGTGGCACGCCTTCTTGGGGTGGATTGGAACTCGAACCCTATTTTGATCCTGCTGCAGCTCCACCGACTCATCTGCAGTCGGGTCAGTTTCTGGGCGAACTGCGGTTTTTAGATGACGCAGAGCTAGCCGAGCTCAAGTTTGCGGAGCAGGGGGCGATCGGCCAATACACCTTTGGCTTCAGTGTGGATGCCAGCCTGCTGCCTGCTGGAGATTTTATTGCCCATTTGCTCACCGAATGTGCCAATGACGGCATTGCCTTTGCCGCCCAGATCACGGATCCCCAAGCCGTCCCGGATGGGTCTGGGGCCAGGAGTCTAGCCCCCATGGCAATTCTGGCCGGGTTGCTGCTGCAAAGACATCGCCAGTCCTAGCACTTTTGCCTAAACTTTTGCCTAGAATGGAGCTTGGAAACATTCCTTAACGTATTCCTATCAAGGGCAGAGGTATCTGATGGCTAAAATTGAAATTTACACCTGGACTCGGTGTCCCTTCTGCATCCGCGCCAAGGGGTTGCTCGATGGCAAGGGCGTTGAGTATACCGAGTATGTAATTGATGGCGACGAAGCCGCTCGCAATCAAATGGCGAAGTTGACCGGGGGCCAGAAGAGTGTGCCACAGATTTTTATTGATGGTCAGCACATTGGCGGCTGTGACGATATTCATGCGCTCGATCGCAAAGGGGAACTAGACCCGCTGTTGAAATTGGCCTAATTCAGAAAATAACCAGCCTTGTCGGGATGAACCGCTGTTTCTCCTCCGATGAAGCATTCTGACTGGGCCAAACACCCGGACAGGCGTGGCTCGTCCCGACGGGGTTGGGGTCGATCGTTTTGACTTGAATTTGATCTTTATTGGACGCGGCCTCTGTGAAACTTGCATTTATTATTGACCCCATCGATCGCCTTGATCCCGGTCATGACTCGACTGTGGCGATGATGGAGGCTGCCTATTTGAAGGGGCATGAGGTCTGGATTACGGCGATCGACCAACTCCATGTTGTCGAGGGTAAAGCCTGGGCCAAACTCCAATCCCTCAGGTTCAAGCCGGTCAGACTGGTGGACGGTCGCTGGGAGGCCCCTTCAGACTGGTACCGCGTTGAGGCCGAGGCCTTTTTGCCCCTGGAAGTCATGCAGGCGGTGTTCATGCGCAAGGATCCACCAGCGGATGCGGCCTACTTTTATGCCACGTTTATGTTGGATTATGTCGATCCGGCCAAGACTTTGGTGATTAATTCGCCCGATGGATTGCGCAAGGCGAATGAAAAAATGTATGCGTTGCAATTCCCATCAGCAATGCCCAAGACCCAGGTGAGTACGGGCATGAGTCAGATTCTCAAGTTTGTTGAGCAAAATGGCAAGGCGGTGTTAAAGCCGTTGGACGGGAAGGCAGGGGAGGGGATTTTGTTTTTGGAGTGGGGCGATCGCAACCTCAAGTCCATGATTGAAATCAGCACCCAGCGCGGCCAACGCCCCGTGATGCTACAGGAGTACTTGCCCGCTGCCCGTGAGGGCGACAAGCGAATTATTTTGCTGGAGGGCGAGCCGATCGGAGCGGTCAATCGCGTGCCTGCAGCCGATGAGTTTCGGGGAAATATGGCCGTTGGGGGTCGTGCAGATGCAACTGTGATTACGCCACGGGAACAAGAGATTTGTGCTCAAGTTGGCCCAGTGGTTCAGCGAGATGGACTCTATTTTGTCGGGATTGATGTGATTGGTGGCTTTTTGACCGAGGTGAATGTGACGAGTCCGACGGGGATTCGGGAGATCGATCGCCTCAGCGATGTGCGATTGGGCGATCAGGTAATAGAGTGGCTGGAGCGGCGTTTGCTTCAATGAAAGAATCTTATTGAAAGAATTTAAATGAAAGTATCCCCATGACAGAAGACTCAATGCAGGCCCAGTTGCAAGGCTATTCCCGTCGCGACTTGGGCGATCGCAAACACTGGTATGTCTCCATAGCCGATGCCTACGACCAAACCCGACCCCAGTATCCTCAAGAAATTTGCGATCGCATCCTTGCCCTCAGCAACCTACCGCCCAAGCCCAAGCTGCTCGAAATTGGCTGTGGCCCTGGCACCACCACGGCCAACTTCGCCCGGCATGGTTTGGAGATCCTCTGCCTGGAGCCGAATCCCGCCTTCTACGACCTTGCCCAGCGCAATTGTGCTCCCTATACCAACGTCGAAATTCGCAACCTAGCCCTAGAAGAATGGCCCATAGACCCAGAACAATTCGATTTGGTCTACGCCGCCAATGCCTTTCATTGGATCCCGCCGGAGGTGGGCTATCCCAAGGTTGCAGCAGCGCTAAAGCCGGGCGGATCCCTGGCACTGCTTTGGAACATGACACTGGAGCCGAGCCTAGAAGTGCATCAACAACTCAAACCTCTATTCGTCGATCAAGCACCTATCTTCTCGCGCTACGAAGGGCCGGGGCGGCAAGCAGAAATTCTGATCGAACTGGGGCAGATGATGGTAGATTCAGGACGCTTTGAGCGACCCAGGGTGGAATCGATGATCTGTGAGCACCATTATGGTCTGGCGGATTACCTGGCGCTGTTGAGTACTTATTCGCATTATATTGAGCTGCCGGAAGAGGTGCGATCGCGTTTGTTCGCGTCGCTGCAAGACATGATTTCGCTAGCGACTTGCTCCACACCGAATCCTGTGAACAGCGATTATTTGAACGGTGAGCCTGTAAAGGATAGGCACATCCTTCATCTCTTCAATCGCTGCGGCTTCCAGATCGGTCGAAAGGCATCAAGATAGATCATGCAGGATAGATCATCCAGGCATCACCACTCAGGCACGCAGCGCTTTCAGCAAGTCTCGAAAGACCTCCAATGGGTCAGCGCTGCTGCTGCTGAAATTGACTTCGATCGCAATATCCGGCAAATCCTGAGCCGTTCCCAGGCAGTAACCTTCGTCGGGTTCGAGCTGCCAGGATCGCAGGATTGATGATCACGAATTCTCAACTTTGGGTGGGACATAGGTGGATCTCACCTCCAATTCCTTGAGTTGCTGCTCATCCACCGAAGCAGGCGCATCCGTGAGCAGACAGCGGGCCTGCTGGGTTTTGGGAAAGGCGATCGTGTCGCGAATTGATTCTTCACCAGACATCAGCATCACGAGGCGATCGAGACCGTAGGCAATACCGCCGTGGGGAGGTGTGCCGTATTCAAAGGCATTGAGCAAAAAGCCAAATTTTTCCTGGGCTTCCTCGTCACCGAGGCCGATCGCGGCAAACACCTTTTCCTGGACATCTCGCTGGTAAATTCGCAAACTGCCACCGCCAATTTCTGTGCCGTTGAGCACGATGTCGTAGGCCTGGGCCCGCGCGGTGCTGAGGTCGCCGATGTCCTCGGGGTTGGGGGAGGTAAAGGGATGGTGGACAGCCTCTAGGCGCTTGTCGTCGGCGTTGTACTCGAACATGGGAAACTCGGTCACCCAGAGGAAATTGAGCTGGTTTTCGGGTACCAAATTCATGTCCTTCGCGACAAACTGCCGCACCCGATCAAGAGATTTGTTCACCGTATTCACATCCGCTGCACCAAACAGCAACAGCGTTCCGGCCTCGGCCCCCGTGCGCTTGAGAATTTCTGCCTTTTGTGAATCACTTAGACCCGTTTTGATTGCGCCGATGGTGTCCATCTCGCTATCTTCACGCACACGGATATAAGCCAATCCCTTCGCACCGGCTTCGGCGGCTTCCCGGAACACATCGCCACCGGGCTTGATCCGGACGTTGGAAATGGCATCGTTGCCGTTGGGAATCGGTAAAATTTTGACGCTGCCACCGCTGGCGATCGCCCCCGAAAATACTTTGAAACCACAGTCTGCCAGCAGGTCGCTCACCTCTACCAGCTCCAGACCATAGCGGGTATCGGGGCGATCGCAGCCATACCGATCCATCGATTCGCGATAGGTCAAGCGCGGAAAAGGCCGAGGCAAGTCAACACCTTTAACCGCTTTAAAGATATGACAAATCAAGGATTCATTCAGCTCCAGAATCTCTGCCTCCGACATGAAACTCATTTCCATATCGAGCTGGGTGAACTCCGGCTGACGATCGGCGCGCAAATCTTCGTCGCGGAAACAGCGGGCAATTTGGTAGTAGCGATCGCACCCGGCCACCATCAAGATTTGCTTGAACAACTGCGGCGACTGAGGCAAGGCAAACCACTCACCCAGGTTCACCCGCGACGGTACCAAAAAGTCTCGCGCCCCCTCCGGCGTAGACTTGTTCAAAATCGGCGTTTCGACTTCGATAAAGTTTTCCTGGTCTTCGAGGAAACGTCGGATTGCTTTGACCACGTCATGACGCAGTTTCAAATTATTCGCCATGCGCTCCCGGCGCAAATCCAGGTAGCGATACTTGAGTCGTAGCTCTTCCTTGACCGATTCGCCGCCATCGGCAGCAGACACCTGGAAGGGCAGTTGTTTGTTGACGGTGTTGAGAATTTCGATACTTTCGGCATAGATTTCGATCTCGCCCGTGGCCAAGCGTGGGTTCACAGCGCCCCCTTCGCGACCGCTGACCCGCCCGGTGACGCGGACGACATACTCGCTGCGCACTTTGTCCGCCTGGGGATAGGACTCGGGGGTGCGCTCGGGATCGCTGACGATTTGGGCAATGCCATGGCGATCGCGCAAGTCCACAAACACCACGCCCCCATGATCTCGACGGCGATCGACCCACCCGCAAAGGGTGACGGTTTGGCCAATGTGCTCGGCTCGGAGTTCGCCGCAGTAGTGGGTTCGCATGGGATTAGAGGGGACGCTTAGGAGGGACGAGGAGATTTGGCGTGGATCAAGCTTTGGATCAAGCTGTGGCTCAATACGCAGTTTTCCATTATCCAGCATCACCCGAAGATTGCAGCAGCCAATCTGGCAGGTCGGACTGGCAGGTCTCCTCCGAGCCATTCTCCTCGTTCGGGCCATTTTCATCCGGGCCATTCTTGTCCGATGCGATCGCACTCAATCGAATTTTCGTGTTCTAGGCAACCTCGATTAGGTGAATACGGTCATGACAATACATACAGGTCGCATAAACACAGGCCACAAAGTGTCGATCACCGGCGGATCGACTGTGAATTGAACTATAGCCCCACCTTCCCAGGCTCAGCCTGGAAAAACCATGCTTCAAGGAACCCAGCTCGAGATTCGCTTCAGTCGTGCGGTGGATGGCGACACGATTCGGATTTTTTTGCCCGATACCGAGAAAGACGTCTCAACTCGCATCCTGGCGCTGGATACCGAAGAATCGATCGCAGGCAGTCATAAGCCCGTAACCCCCTGGGGCAAGGCGGCTGCCGAGCGTGCTAAAGCTTTTTTTCAAGCAGCCAAAACGGTTACGATCGAGTTTCCTGGCAATGAAGATTTAGAAACTTGCTTGCAAAAATATCGCGATAACTACGGGCGACTGCTGGTCTACGTCTACGGCGATGGGATCGATTTTCAGGAGACCATGATTCGCGAAGGTTACAGTCCCTATTTTGTCAAATATGGGAATGCCGAGTTTGCAGGACACCATCAGCGCTATATTCAAGCCGAGCGCACCGCCCAACAGCAGCGACGCGGGATTTGGGATCAAATTGCAGTCAACGGCAGCGTCTTGCGGGACTACGCCACACTCGGGGTGTGGTGGCAATTGCGGGCCAGCATTATTGAAAGCTATCGGCAGCTGCGATCGCAAACCAACCTCTCCAACAATCTCCCCAATAACTCCCCAAACCGCCCTATCCTCGACAGCCGACTCGACTACGCCACACTCCAAACCCAAGCCCAAACTCAGAAAATCGTCACCGTCTTCACAGAGCTCCGCTCGATCTCCCGCGTCGGTGGCCGCAGTGGTCTCGTCAGCATTGGCTCCGTCGAGCAGCCTTTCAGTTTGTTTTTGCCGGATATGGATTCTGTGGAAGGGCAAGCGATCGTCAATCTGGTCGCTTTGCGCTACGCCAGCGATGACGAAACCGAGCTGCGTCGAGGCTACGCCTATGTGACGGGTCGGCTGAGTTTGTTTGGCGATCGCCCTCAAATGGTTTTGACCTCTACCGAACAAATTTCAGATCATTGGATCGAATCCAACCGAGAAACAAGCCCAGAAACCCATGAAGAGGCCGGTGCTGAAGCAACCCTTGCGATCGTCTCGCTGCTGCCCAACCCTCGGGGGCGTGATGCGGGGCAAGAGCAAATAACACTCAAAAACCAGGGTCTTGCCCCGGTGAACTTGCAAGGGTGGAGTTTGAAAAATCGCGCTGGCAAAACGGTTGAACTGAAGGGGGAAATTCCAGCGGGGGAAAGCTTAGTCATTATGCTAAAAGCGGGACAAATGACACTGAACAATGCCGGTGATGACGTAAGTTTGCGCGATCGCAGCGGTACCCTCAAAAGCCAAGTCACCTACGTGGCTCAAGAGGCCAGCGAAGGGAAAGTCATTGAATTTAATTGAATTTAATTGAATTTGATTGAATTTGATGAGTGGTGGATCTTCAAAAAGGTAGATGTCCTGACGACTTAACCCTCTTGCGATAGACACTCCCGAACTCCTTGACTCCAATCCCTAGGAGTGTTTTATGTTCCCCACAGAACAGCCAGATGAACGGTGGTTCATCCCTACACCTAGGAAATCTTGTAGGGACGAACCGCGTTTGTCCGCGACTTAAGCGGCGGACTTGCGACGCAGTTTCTTTGCACCCAGTAGACCGGCCAGGGCTAGGCCTGCGATCGCGCTAGGCTCAGGCACCTTCGTGGTGGCCAGGGCATCGGAGTCAAACCAACCTTGGCTGGCATAACTGAAATTGCTGAGACTACCATCACTGTTGTAGGAAGCCTGAACATCGGCAACGCCGTGGAACCAGACACCGACGGTCTCAGCAAAGGCGGTTCCTTTCCAATCGCTGCCGAGGTCGATGCGGCTGTTGATCTCACCCATATCAAGACCAAAGTTGAAGGTGCGTTCGTCGTTGGATTCCGTGACGCCTAAGTCCCAAGAACCGAGGAAAACGCTGTTTTGATCTTGCCAGCTGTCGCTGCCATTGACGCCGTTATAGGTATAGCCTGTCAGCTTTTTATTGACGCCATCCATGTAGAACATCGTATAGGCTTGAACGTGGGACTTGGGATTTGGGCCTTCACTCAAAACGAGCCAAGCACCATCAGCAAGTTTGCCGTTATTAGGATTTTTGGAGAAGGTGGAAGACCAAGTTAGCATTTCACTTTTGTCGTCGAAGCTGGTCTTGATCTGCTTATGCAGACCGACATTGCTGTTGCCATCGACGGCAGAGTCAAAGATAAATTGGGAGGCAGCGGCAGGGTTACTCAAGGCCACGACAGGAGCGGCAATGAGCAGACCAGCGATAAGATTGATGCGCATGAGTTGAGCCTTTGAATGAAATTTGAGCTTCAATATTCGAGTGAAATACCTGAGTTTAAGCCTTGAGATCGAGCCTTGGGTGAAAGCCTAAGATCACGCAGCTTGACAGGGGTGTCTTCACTGCATTTATCGTAGTTATACGTAAGTAAAAATAGGCAAAGATTATGTGCTTAATCGTGATGTTTTGATAATGAAACTAACAAAAAAGCTCTCGCCTATCTAGCATCAAATATTCTTGAAGTTTCCGGATTTTTGGTTCTTTGGAAAGCTTTGCTGGAGATACAGCGATTTCCAGGCTGACGGGGGGCAGTGAGACATGACTGCCAGAAGGCCAAGACGAGACCCCTTTTCAGATGAGAAGAGGTTGCACGATCCTTCGGAGCTGGGCAAAGCCAATCGCAAGGGCACGCTTCAAGGCCAGGTTGTGCGGATACAGTTTCTCACCCACGCGGGTGATACCCAGCCCTCGACCCCACATTTAGAATATTGAAATGTCTGATTCGATTCGTTTGTGACGAGATCTCTTTTGTTGTTCACAGGTCATCCAGATGAGCACAGTGATTCTGTCTTCCCAGAAGCATTTTCGAATGCGCGCCTATGAAGAAGAAGATTTGCAGGCGATCGCCAATTTCCTCAACACCTGCGAAACCATTGATCAATACGGACAGTTCTGCACTGTTTCTGAGCTCCAGGCCGAGTTCACCGAACCGGGTTTTGAGCCCACTCAAAATGTGCGTCTTTGGCTGGGTGACACCGGCCAAATCATCGCCTTTGCCCGACTGTGGATTCCGCAACAAACCGAAATCAGCCTCGAAGCCGAAGGTTACCTCGGATTCCGGGTTCACCCCCAGTTTCGTGATCAGGGCCTCGAAGCTGAGGTCTTGGGTTGGGCAGAAACTCGGGTGACGGAGATGGCCCAGGGGCGAGCCTTGCCCGCAAGGTTGAGAGCCACTTGCCGAGATTATGAACAGTCTCGTCTCCAGCTTTTTGGGCAGTTTGACTTGCACCATGAGCGCTCTTTTCTCCGCATGACCCGAAATCTGACTGGGCCCTTGCCGGAAGCCCGATTGCCCAAAGGTTTGTTATAGCTCATGGACTGGGTGCTGAGGATTTGGCGGCTC
>JAAUOP010000289.1 GCA_012034805.1 Synechococcales cyanobacterium CRU_2_2
CAGCCGCTGGCCGAACTCGATCCGGCCAGGCGCGAAGCCGTCGCGACCGAGTTCCGCGCCACGGGTGGGGCTGCGGCGGCAACGCTCGTCCGCGTCGTCCTGCAATGCTACTACCGCGACGACCGCGTACTGCGTTCGCTCGGGCTCGAACTGCGCGCGCCATTCCCAAGGGCTACACGCTGGAGCAGGGCGATTGGGCGCTGCTCGATCCGGTCAAGGCACGGTCGGGTACGCTCAGGCGACCGCGGTAAGAAACACTACTGCCGCAACGCCGCCAGCAATTCGTCCGGTGCTTCGGCCATGATCATGTGGCCGCGCCGGGAACGACGATCGTGCGGGAATTCGGCATCGCGCCGCACGACCTCGCCGCCCAGCAGGCCGAGAAGGACGGCATCCGCGCCGCCGTCTTCGATATGCGGACGATCGTCCCCTACGACTGGGCCGGCATCGCCGCGTTGGTGCGCAAGACCAACCGGGTGATCGTCGCGCACGAGGATCAGCTGACCTGCGGGTTCGGCGCCGAAATCGCCGCCCGCATTGCCCGCCCGTAAGGTCAATTGTTTGTTGGCTGCCCAAGTGCGCTGATCGCCTTGAGGCAACACCCCTTCAAACGTGGTCTTGCCATCTACGACGACCCGCAACCAAGAGGAATCAGTGAGTTTGACCCCCACCCGCACAGGCTTAGAATTGGACATTTGAACAGGAACTGTGTCCGTCTTCTCAGAAGCATCGGGCTGATCTGGCAGTGGATTTGCTGGGTTGCAGCACGCAGAGATGGGTTCGATCGTGACTGAGAAGTCGCAGACTGATCCGCTAACTGCCGAACCCGGTCGATTCATCATTTGAGATAGCCCACTGACTGCACCCAGCACCAACACCAGGTAAAGCAGGTAAAGGTGAATCGGACGCAATTGGGCAGCGGGCAAATCTCGCCAGGGAGATTGAATGGGTCGGGTAATTGGCTCTGTAGGGTAGGCATCGGCAAACGCTTGCCCATTCAAACCCAGCACATCCGCATACTTCCGGATAAACCCTTTAACATAGACAGATTCGGGCAATCGCTCAAAGTGACCGTCTTCGATCGCGCGTAAGAGCCGCACCTGCACCTTGGTTTTGGCTGAAACATCCTCCAGGGTCATCGATTGTTGGCGGCGAGCCTGACGCAAGTAGTCCCCTAACTCTGCCAGCTTGGTTGCTTGAGTGGGTTCAGTTTGGAGATTTGGCTTTTTCATTGGCTGTGCTCCTTCATATCTGCTGGCACATTTACAAATGTTAAGTCAATTTGCGATCGTAAAGAACAGATTTCGGAATCTTTGAGAAAACGGTAGCCTCCGATCGGGATTTCTGGCTCTCTGCCCGACTGCAAACGCACTGCTCCGATCGCAGTCCGGTGAAGCTGCAAAACCGGATGTCCCAGCAGTTCCGCAACTCGTCGAATCTGCCGATTTCGCCCCTCATTGAGCACGATCCTCAACCAGGTTTGCGAAACACCCCTTTTGAGAAGACGAACATCGGCAGGTAAAGTTCTTTTTCCCGACAACCAAACTCCATCTTGCCACGCTTGTAAAACCGAATCTGAAGGATGCCCCTTGACCATCACTTCATAAGTCTTAGAAACATGATAGCGAGGATGGGTGAGATAACAGGTCAACTCACCATCGTTGGTGAGCAAAAGTGCCCCGTTGAATCTGCATCAAGTCGCCCCACGGAGTGAATCCCTTGTCCATAGCGCAGTTCAGGTGGCAACAGATTGAGAATCGTCGGACGATTTTGGGGATCAAAATTGGTTGAAACAACGCCCACCGGTTTATTTAGCAACAGATAAATGGCTTTCGGACGATCGTCGGCACCAACCATCACACCATCAATTTCAATGCGATCGATCGCTGGATCTGCTTTTTGCCCCAAATGCGCAATTTCGCCATTCAGAGCCACCCGTCCATCCAGAATCATTTGCTCAGCCTGACGACGCGAAGCAACTCCCCCATGAAGAAAGATTTTTGGAGTCTTTCTACCATTGGCTCTGCGATTTCTCCAGTTTCACAAACCATACTTCAAGGGATGCTTGTTGGTTTTGCAAAGATGCTTTCATCTTCAACGCTTTTATTCACTTTGCAAAATTTTATTAACAAAAAAACTCGTGCTTTCTTTTTCAGGAAGATGCTTTTTTGCAAAGAAGATAGAAACTTCTATCTGCCTGATTTACCACGCTATTTTAAAAAAGTAACGGCTTGGATGGGAAGCAAGCTACATGCCTTAACTCATCCGATACAGATGTTCTATTGAAGCATTCAACTACTCAGCATTTTTTTGACAAATTCGAGCTAGAAAATACCCAGAAGAAATCCGTCAAAAATTTAACCCGTGATTTCAGAATCAAGCATTTTCTAGACAGAAACTGGGGAGGCAACTCAATAAAAGTGAGCAATTTTTCCAGGAGTGGATCCTTTCAAGCGTTCAACCATCTGCTAACAATTGGCTGAATAGATCAGCCACGATTGCCGACGACGACGCTGGAATTAATATATCAGGTTGTGCATAGCATAATTCCCATGGATCGTCGCTAAGTGTTTTGAAGGCTACAAGGGAGTAACTTTTATATCAAGATCTCTGTACAAATACGGAAGCAATCAGACTATGCCACAAACCCCGGTATTTTGCAAGTCAAGAATCTGAATTTTGTCAAGCATTTTTAGGAAAATGTTATAGAAAATCAGGTTGCTTGATGGGCAGGAAAATTGTCATCCATGCGCCGCCAGTATCTGGATGATTTGCTGCGGCGACTTTGCCCTGATGCGCTTCCACAATTTGCCGCACGATCGCCAATCCCAGACCGCTGCCACTACTGAGTTGGAGTAATTCACCGGGACGTTTGAGTTTAGTCGGACTTTGGATGGCGAGATCAGGGGTTGAATTAGCAAAGCCAACCGGAGACGACTTCACTCCAGAACCGTAGCGGGTGCGAGAGGGATCTGCTCGGTAGAAACGCTCAAATACGTATGGTAAAGCACTTTCTGGAAAACCCGGTCCAGCATCAATCACCTCCAGATGCACTTGTTGGTTAGATAACCATCCTCTGCCGGAGCAAGACTAACCTGAATCCGAATGCATTGTTGAGCAGGACTGTACTTAATACTATTGTCCAGCAGATTTAGCAAAACTCGATGCAGCCTGGCTTCGTCTGCTTGCACCAGTAGACACTCCGGGCCGACATAATCAAGCTGAATCTGCTGCTCACGTGCTAGCGGTTCCAGTCCTATCCAGGCAGACTGGATCAAACGAGTCAAATCAATGGTTTTCAGGGTTAGGTGAGCGGCTGAGTGTGCCTGGAGCTGGTTAAGGTCTAATAAATCTTGAACCAACCCACTCAGACGAATAGTTTCCTCGATCAGACGATCAACCCAGTCTCGTGTTGGTGGCTCTAGTCGGGTTTGCAGGGTTCGGCGACCAGCCGAAT
>JAAUOP010000290.1 GCA_012034805.1 Synechococcales cyanobacterium CRU_2_2
GACTCGCGGTGCATAGGCCATGTGCTGAATGAACAGCAGCCCCGCGCTGGTATTGCAACACCGCGAGGCGCTGTCGCCAACCCAGACTGAGATTGACCATGACCATGGAGAGTTTTCCTTACAGAGGAGCGCTTGTGTTGCCTAGGGGCATTGCTGAGGGTATTGCCTAGGGACATTAATAACTGGGTGAGCAGAGGGTATCTATATAGTTTCACGCTAGCAACTTTGGGGGCGATCGTCAGCGTTCCTGACAACAGAAAGCGTCAGGAGACATTGACAAGACAGCCCAAGCTTCACCCATCCTTCAGATATGAATATATTTTTTATGTAGATAGAGAAATCAATAACACCTAGAATACTCAGCGTATTATGTATAAAGAGAGTTTATCTAAGCGTGCAAATTAAGCAAATATACGCAATCCGAGTGCCTTCCTAGAACTGGAAGGATAGTTCCTATGTTGAAGATGTCTCCTGTCACGATTTTGACTGCCTTAGCCGCCTTGCTCAGTCTTTCTGCTGGTGTTTCTGGCCGTGCTGTTCAAGCAAGCTCGACTTTTGGGCAACAAGAAGTCAATCAAGATGACTTTGTCCTCATGGCGACGCCCTACCAAGGTGGTTCAAAGCATCAACTATCAATTATTGGTCAAGCTAGTCGTGAGCGTGGTTGTTGGAGCGAGCAGGGAAACCAGCCTGCGATCGTTACGCCACTTTTACTCAATTTTGATTTCAGTGGGATTTGTACACGTAGCGTGGATGGGAATGGCTACTCGATTCGAATCGATGGCCAAGATCAATATCTAACCTATACGCCGAAAATTATTAATGCGGGAGGGGAGCTACAACTAATTGCTAGGCCAACTCGTTCGGGTTTGCCGGAGCTTGTGATTGCGCGAAGCTATGGAACGCCCCTGTCATTCTCTAAGCTGATGCTCCAGCCGGGGTGGCGATTGACAAAGCGTAGCTACCAAGGACAGGCCCTAGGCCATCTATATTTAACCTATGACTCTTCTGTTCAATCATCCCTACAAGCAACGGAGCGAATGAACAATTCAGGCTCAAACATCTCTGCACCCAGGCCTGTTGTTGTCGAATCTCGTTCGCCATTTTCTCCGGGTCAAGCTGATGAGATTTCCCCAGTTTATCTGCGTCAGGTATCAGCTTTATATCGCGAAATGGTGGGCGAGGAAATTGAAAATGATAGAGCCAGACTGTATGCAAGGCTTCTCAGTAGTGGAACTTCGATTGAGGTTTTGCGTACAGAGATAGCAAATAGTGAGCCTGCGAGCATTGCTGTGAGTATTGCCTATGAGCAACTGGTTGGTGTTGAAATTTCTACGACAGAATTGCGGCACTATCGCGATCGCCTCAAACAAGGCTGGTCTTTGGCAGAAGTAGAATGGGATATGATGCAGGCCGATGTCAGTTCATCTGCATCTCGGCCATCCAGTCGTCTGTAGAACTGCCGCATCGATTCCCAGGAGTGGGTTTTCAAGCTCGCTCCTGAACCGATAGAACCCCCTGGAGCAGGGCGAGGAAGCCAAAGTCTTTGGGCAACGGCGCGAGCAGGCTTTCCCCGACGTGAGCCATGCCGTGGTGGAATACCCTTACCCCTGCTGGAGAAGGGCGTGAGATTTCGATAGCCCCGGCTTGAACGACACCGTGCTGGTTTCTGACCGAGTTATAACTCGTGAGGCTGCCATTGCACCAAACTGTGTTGTTCAGCCAACCCTACGGGCAACCCCTGAGTCAACCGACCATACAGCCACCGATGGAGATTGGGATCTACCTTCAGGCACATCTTCAAACTTTCAACTTGAACTAAGCTGAGGGCTTCGCCCATAGGCTACTTGCCATGTCTGCAACGATCGCTCTGATTGCCCACGATAGCCAAAAGGAAGCTCTGCTGAGCTTCGCACGCCAGCACCAGCCCACTCTGGCCCGCTATCGCTTGATTGCGACGGAGGGCACCAGCAAGCTACTACAGGACAACCTCAATCTCAACGTCCAGGCCTATGCTCCCGCAGAACGGGGGGGAGATATTCAGATCGGGGCGGCGCTGTTGGCGGGGATGGCGAAGGCCGTCATCGTTTTGCAAGAGCCCGCGAGACAGATCGGCCCGAGTTTGGCGATGCTGTTACATCTGTGCGATCTCCATGGCATCCCATGCGCGACCAATCTCAGCACGGCGGGCTTTATTTTGGCTGGCTTGGCCCAGCTACAGCAGGCCCACCTGATTTTCAATCCCGTCTCCGGTCAAGGGGATTACAAAATTGATCTCGCCGTCGTGCAAGAACAGTTGGGGCCTCATTTCAACCTCAAGGTCCATTTGACGACGCCCGAGCAAGATGCACAATCCTTGGCACAAGCAGCGATCGCAGCCGGAACCGATCTGATGATCGCTTCGGGCGGAGATGGAACGGTTTCTGCGGTGGCCAGCGCCCTGATCGGAACCGAGATTCCCCTGGGCGTGATTCCCCGAGGGACCGCCAATGCGTTTTGTGTAGCCCTGGGGATCTCTAGCGTCGTTGCGCCCATTCGCACGGCCTGTCATTTGATTTTAGAAGGCCACACCCGCAAAGTGGATGCCGCCAAGTGCAATGACCATCCCATGGTTTTGCTGGCGGGCATTGGTTTCGAGGCGGAAACGGTCGAAAAAGCAAGCCGAGAATTTAAGGATCAATGGGGCATGTTGGCCTACGTCATGGCGGGCTGGTCCCAGCTCGATGAACATGAGCTGTTTTCAGCAGAGCTGCTGATCGATGGCGATCGCTATCAGGTAGATGCGGGCGCGATCACAGTTGCCAATGCAGCACCGCCGACATCGGTTCTGGCCCAGGGCATGGGAGCCGTGTTATTTGATGATG
This sequence comes from Synechococcales cyanobacterium CRU_2_2, assembly GCA_012034805.1. Classification (GTDB taxonomy): domain Bacteria; phylum Cyanobacteriota; class Cyanobacteriia; order PCC-9006; family JAAUQQ01; genus JAAUOP01. The sequence goes on from JAAUOP010000290.1 coordinate 2,865, forward strand.
GCCTTTTGGATGTGACCATTGTTACGGCGGAGACCAAGCTCCAGGCGGTCACGACGGTGTTGAGTGCGCTGGGTGCATCGCTGTTGCGTTCCGAGACGAATCACCCCAATATCAGCCAGCTGCGGGCCAGTCGTATCAGCATCACGGCCAATCCACCGCAAAAGGTTGTGGTCGATGGCGAAATTGTTGGCACAACACCTGTGGAGTTGACCTGTTTGCCCGATGCGCTGACGGTGATTGTGCCCCAGTCCCAAGTTCCAGCGCAGCTTAAAGGTGGGGATTGATGAGGGTTGAGGATTTGAGGGGCGGAAACCCGGGATATCGTTTGGCTATGTCCCGGCTCGATGGGGCGTGGCGAAACCTAGCTGATTAGGCCCGCCCTCAGGGCTCGCACGGCGGCTTGGGTGCGATCGCTAGCTCCCAGCTTGTTGAGAATATTGCGGACATGGGTTTTGACAGTGCCTACGGTGATGTACAGCCGCTCTGCAACCTGGGCATTGCTACAGCCATTGACGATGTTTTCCAAGATCTCTAGCTCACGTTCGGTCAGCGGGTAGGATTCGATAATCTGCTC
>JAAUOP010000291.1 GCA_012034805.1 Synechococcales cyanobacterium CRU_2_2
ACGGCCCTTGGCCCGCAGCACCGCCACGGAATAGCTCGCAATCATCAGCACGACCGCCGCGCTGGAAATCACGTAGGCATGGTCGAAGCCGAGATGCTCCGAGAGGGACAGTTGCAGCAGGTAGAACAGCGTCATGGCCGCCCCCACCAGCAGGTATTGCAGAGGATGGACCCGCAGATTGGAGGTGATTTCAAACAGCCAAAAGGTGACAAAGGTCAGCAACAGGAAGAGAAAGTTGTATTTCAAACTGCGCTGGGACATGCGGTAGTTATCCACCGGCGAAATCAAGTCCACCCCAAACAAGGATTCGCGGATCGTGGCATCGGGGACCGGGCTATCGCCGCTCCAGCTTTGGCCATAGTTGCGGCCGATCGCCTGGACGGTCCAGTTGGCTTCAAAGCGATTTTTTTCAATCGTGGACGTCGCCGGGAGCCACTTGCCCTGGAAGCTGGGGTCGCCCCAGTTGGCACTGAGTTTGACATTGGTTTCCTTGCCCAGGGGAGCAAAGGTCAGGCGTTCACTGCCCTGGAGTCGTAGGGGAATGGCAAAGTCGAAGCGATCGCCCACCATCTTGCCGCCCAACTTGGCGACAATACCAGCGCTAGCAATGGGCAACCCTGCAACATCGTATTGATTCGAATCAACGTTTTGGCTGGCATATTTACCCCGCCCGGCCTCAAACGCCAGCGGCTTTCCGCCCCAGACCGCCCCATCCTTAAGGTTGAGGGCATGGGCATCGGAGACTTCAATCACCAGCTCCGACTGATCCCACTGAATATCCTGCTCATTGGCAGCCCCCCACTGGGCAGGGTTGGGCCGCGCAAAGCTGCCCTGAAGCGCCAGGTCGCTGCTGTAAACCGGCACTTCAAAAATACTGCGCTTACGAATTTCAGTTTCCAGCGCGCCCGTAACATCGAGCTGCTCGGGCAGGAAAACGGCAAACTTGCCCTCGGTCTTCGTCACCTGCTTATCACCTTCGCCCGTGGTGATGCGCTTGACGTAGGGCACATACAGTCGAGGACCGACAATGTTTTGGCTGGTGCCCCACTTGGTCGTGATCTCACTGACAGCCTCAGCCCGCAGGCTCTGGCGCTCGTTGGCCACGCCGCTGAGCATGGCGGTGGGAATCTGCAAAATCAGCACGAGGAAGACGATCAGCAGCGCCCGTAAAAATTGGGATTGTTTGGAGAACATAAAATCGCAAGAGTTAGCCGATATCTTAAGACCACAGTGAATTCACGGGCCATTTCGGCAAAAGCAACTGTCTTGACGCGATCGCCGACGTTTTGAGCCGCAGCTCTCCTGGCAATTACAACGCACCCTACACGATGGGCGATTGCGATTGCCCCAGGCGATACGATCGCCAAGGCTGATCAATTTAGCAGCGATCGCAGCTTCAGCAGGCATTCCAGCGATCGCGCCTGACCCAAGCTGCATCTGGCGCACGATTGGCTCCGTTGGGCAACTTAAAGCAAGTGGAGGAGTCGAAACCGAGGCCCAGCTCAGGATGATCATCCACCCAGCGGCTGAGCTGACCGGTCAGGCCAAAATTGCGGTTACCCGAAACTCCCCCGTACGGCGGCATAATAATCAACTCTCCCCTGGCACTACGCTCAAACTGGATATCTGGATGCCTGCGACAGAGCTGGTAGAACTGCTCGTCGGACAGCACCAAAATATTATTGAAATCTAAGATGAGGGCGCTGGTTTCCATGGTTCTAGCCGCTTGTGTTCTAACCGCTTGCCGTTAATGTGGGGCGTAAAACTGACTCTAGTCTAACCTTTCCGATGTGTGGACTGTACAAAAGGCCACTGTTCCAATCCCTAAACATCCCGCTCCACAGCCTGGATTCCCTCGATGCGACACCCAACTTTCCTGTAGGCTGATACCCTCTCAAGTACAATTTACTCGCAGCAACCGAGCCTCGGATTATAGCGACACGATTTGGGAATATCAGAAACTAACTATGCCAATATTCAAAGATTTTCAGCGAAATCTCCAGGTTTTCACTGCGATTTCCCTATCAGCGCCCCTGGCTGCCACAGCAATGATCTTGCTTCAAACCCCAGCGATCGCTAGCCCAGTCCCTCCCGCTCACCTAGCCCAGCGCTCCGATGCAGAGCAGGCCGTCAACGATCGCCTCACATCCCTATTCGGCAAATATGAACCCTATCGCGACTTCTTTTTCCAACTGCAAGCAGCGGTCAGCCAGGGCGATCGCGCTGAAGTGGCCAGCCTAATCAACTATCCCCTCAGATTCTCCAGCCTGGAGGGTGCGACAGAGCAGATTGAGAATTCAGAGCAGTTTTTGGCGAACTACGATCGCATCATGACGGGGCCGCTGCGGTCATCGATCGCCAATCAGAAATATGAAGACCTCTTTGCCCGCGATCAGGGCGTGATGATTGGGCGGGGAGAAGTCTGGTTCAGCGGCATCTGTGCCCCAGGTTCCTGTCAAGAAGATGTTGCGGTAAAAGTGATTACCATTAGCCAAAATGCGCTTCCCCAAAGCGTCGCTCCAGCCGCTGCCAGCCGAGTAGATCGCCTCCCCGATGGCAACTACCGCTATTGGAATGGCGTTCCAAACCAAGCGATTGTTTCCGATGGAGAACTGCTCCAAAGGGGTGGGGTTTTGTTCCGCTTTCGCAAGCAGGGCAATAACATTACCGGCGATTGGAGCTATGTGGATGGCGAATCCATCTGCCTTCAGGGCCAGGTGAATGGCAATACGGTCACAGGCATTGCCGTTGATCGGGGCGATGCCGACTTCAACCCGGTCACCAACCTCAGCGCCGACGATACGTTTGTGAATTTTGGCCCCGCAGCCCGGCTCAAGCTCCGCAGGGGCCAGGCGATCGCCCGCCAGACCATCCGCTACCGCAGCGCCATACTGGATCTGGGGGGGCTGAATCGGATTAATGCTGGGGTATTCGCGCCCCCAAAAAGCTGTTCGATTTAGTCAGAAAAGTCAGCTCAACTGAGAGATGCGATTTCCCAGCGTCTCTATCCTCAACGGCGGCTAAGCAGAGCTTAGGAACGGCTATTTCTCCCCTCTCCAACTTTTGAGAGAGGGGCTGGGGGCGAGGGCGTTTTGGGGCTGTCAAACCCAAGTCAATACCGAACCCTGGGATCAATGTAGGCACTGGCGATATCAATCAAAATGCTGGCCACAACGACGATCGCCGAGAAAAACACAATAATCCCCTGGACCGTCGGATAGTCCCTTGCTGAAATCGCCTGATACAGCCGATTGGCCAGCCCCGGCCAGGAAAACGTCACCTCCGTCAGCAACGCCCCGCCCAACAGCGCCGCCAACATCAACCCCAAAATTGTAATCACCGGAATCAGGGCATTCTTCAGGGCATGGGAGAAGACAACTCGCCGCTCCAACACCCCCCGCGCCCGCGCCGCT
>JAAUOP010000292.1 GCA_012034805.1 Synechococcales cyanobacterium CRU_2_2
CGCGCTATGGAGTCCTAGCTATCTTGTCTCATCGGTTGGCGGCGCTCCGCTAGAGGTGCTTAAGCGCTACATTAGGGAACAAGAAAAGCCGTCCTAGAAGGACGGGGTTTTTACCCAAATTTTTGATGACGAAGAAGTGGGGTTCTGCTGGTGTATTGGCGATCGTGGGAGTTGTCGCGGGTCTTGGTTTTTTGATCTGGACTGTTTCGGGAGCAGGAGATTCGGCAACGAAGCAGGAGCTAAGAAGTGTCCGGCAAGAGATCGAAAGGTTCGAGAAAGAACGAGAGCGCCTGAGGCTTAATAGAGGATGATGGTGTCGCCTCCTGATTTTGGCGCATTTTGAGGACGACTAAATGGGCTTGGCTTCCCTTGTTTTGCAATCTGAGCCAGCCAGCCTGCAAGAGTTTTGTGCATAGACTTGATCTCTTTTACCAGGGTCGCAGTTTCCTGGCTTTGCTCAAGTCGCGGACTTGAGTAGCTAGATTGAGCTTGGTAGTGCCGCGCAGTTGTCTGCATGATTGCAGCCGTTTCGCCCGCGTCGTAGACATGAGCCCCACGGCGAGCGCGGTACAGTCCTGGCTCTGGGACAAGGGCAGCGCCGCCAGAGTTGAATGCGACCAGCTCTGGGCCAAGTTCGGCGATCGTTGCCAGCTCACCTGTGCCCCACGAGCCGCCGGTGAACAAGTTTTTGACTTTTGGGCCACCCAGGATCGTCGGCGTTCGCACGACCGATCCAACAAATTCGCGCAAGCTCGTTAATCCCGTGACCAAGTCTTTTGTGGCGATCGCCGCAGCCTCATCGGCCTGAGCTCGCTCAGCGGCAGCAGCGGCAGCTCGCTCCTCTTCCCTCTTTTTGTTAACAGCGATCTCGCTTGGAATCCCGGCAGAGTCACTCTTAATCTTGCCCACTTGACTGGATAAGTCGCCAAATCTCTGCTGAGGAGGCGATACCAAGACTCCTGGAGGAGATCCAATTGGCCCAGTGAGGAAAGGCTGGCGAGGGACACCCAGTAAACCATCACCGCCCCGTCCGGACACCGTTCTTCGGCGAAGCGGGTCTGGTGTATTTTTCTCACTGCCCCCCTTGTCTGTCCCTGGCTTGCGAGCGGATGCGATTGCGTCTTGCGCTTTTTGTTGCTCCAACCTCTGTTCACTGTCAAAAGCCTTTGACTCGACACCTTGAGATTCCTGGAGTACGTCTAAGTTCTGCTGGGCAAGGTCTAACAGTTTCTGCTTCAACTGGATCTGCCGTTCGGTCTCCCCATTGGCGATCGCCTCTTCCAAGGCTATCTGTCGCTCAGTGGCTTCAACTTCAGCATCAAGCAGCGCCTTTTGTTGGCTCAGCTCAAACGCTTGACGCTCTAGCTCTAATCGCACTCGCACCGCCTCGGCGCGCTGTTGCTCTAGTTGGATTTGCAGCTGCTGACGCTCTGCTTCGGTTGTTGCCCCGTCTATCCTTTTCTGCAGGTTGTACTCGTCGAGGGCTGCCTGAGACTGGGCCAATCGTTGACGAGCCGAAATCAAGGATTGCTCATTAGACGTGGCAGCTGACGCGATCGCCTTTAGACCCTCAAGGTTGTCACGACGAATGTTGATTTGCTCTAACGCAACGGCTTGGATGCGTTTTTGGGCCTCTTCCTCCAGCTTGAGCAAATCCAGCACTACCGCAGAAGTCTCTTTGCGCGCAGCTTGGATCTCCTCTTCTCGCTGCCGCGCTACGGCTGGGTCATTGGGCTGGGGCAGCGCCTCCAGTGCCGACAAGTACTGCCGTTCGGCCTCGAGCCGCCTCTCTGCACTAAATTTGCGAGCTGCGATATCCTCGCCCGCAACCTTGGCCGCGATCTCGGACTCACCTACACCTCCCTTGCGTGCTTCATTTATGTAGCTTTGTTGCAGTATAAGTCGATGTTGTTCAGCCTCATCCAAGGTGCGCAGCGCTTCGTCTTGGGATTTTTTCAGACTGGTCAGCCTTTCGTTCTCTTCTGCCAAACGGAGAGAGCGACGTGCTTCGATTTGTTGCAACTGCAGTTGCGTGATTGCACCTTCAGATTCGGTGATTGCCTCTAGCCGTGCTTTTTCTTGGTCGCCGGTCAGTCCTCTTGTGCCTTGCAGTTGGGTGAGCCGTCTTTCTTCTAGAGCTAGTTCAGCGGCTATTCGAGCCGATGCTGCCTCTTCTTTTTGGCGCTCAACCGCTTCTGCGGTGATTAATCCTGACTCTTGGAGCTGTGCGATTTTGAGTTGCTTTGCCCGTTCGCCCGATGCGATCGCGGCCTGCCCTTTTTGTTGGTCAGACTGGATCTTGTCAAGGAGCCGTTGCTCCAACTTGCTGCGAGTTTGCTCCTTGGCCTCTAGCGCGTCAAGTTCGAGCTTGGTGATCGCGTCTTGAGTTTCGCGGACTTGCTCCAGCCGCTGCGTTTCCTCGTCGCCCGTGAGGCTTAGTCCCGACAACTGAGCAAGGCGCGATCGCTCCGCTGCGATCTCGGATTCGATTCTGGCCAGCGATGCGTCTGCTTTTCTGTCTTCCGCTTGTTCGAAGCTAATAGCGCCATCTTCGATCAATTGCGCAATGGCGAGCTGGGCCTTGAGCTCGGAGGTCGCGGTAGACTTGAGTGACGATTCCTTGGCTTGCTCAATGCGTCCAAGCAACTGCTGCTCGGCTTCGTCTTTTGATTGGATAGCCTGGAGCTCAAGTTGAATGATTTTTGACTGGGTCTCTTTTACCTGGGCGAGCCGTGTTTTTTCTTGATCGCCTGACAGCGATACTGAGGATAGCTTTCTGAGGCGATCGCGCTCAGCATTGAGTTGATCGTTGGAGCTGGCGATCGAAAGGGCGACCTTCTGACGCTCAGCGGCCTCCTTTGATATCAACCCTGACGCCTCCAGCTTTGCGATCGCCAATTGTTTTTGCTCTTCGATCGCCGTGATGGCTCCAAGCGCTTGATCGGCATTGTCTGCGATCGCGGTGAGTTGTTTTTGCTGAGCTTCGTTCCGCGCCGCCAATCGGTCTGCTGATGCCTCTTTTTCTAGTTGGCTAATTTGCAGCTCAGCCGCTTGGATGGCCTCAACACGGCTAGCCTCTTCTTCTCCAGTCAATGGCCCTTTTGCCTTGAGTTGTTTGATCCGATCCTGCTCAACTTGAATTTCGGCTTGGATTCTGTTCTTGGCTGACTGCAGGGACTGGGCATCGGCTTGCTCTTGGGTAATCAGCCCGCTCTCCAAGGATTGAGCTGTGACCAACTCGCGCTGACTGGCTCCCTTCGTGATCACCCTTAACCCTTCGTCGGCCTTTTTTTGAACTTGGTTGAGCAATGCTTGCTCTCGCTGATTCGAGATTTGCAGGTCAATGTCGGCTGACTGTTGGCGGATGTCGGCAATTTTGTCGGCAGTTTCTGCGATCGCTGCAACCCGT
>JAAUOP010000293.1 GCA_012034805.1 Synechococcales cyanobacterium CRU_2_2
CAGGGATCATCGTCCCGAGAAAAGCGGTCGCCGAACTGGGCAGGCTTTTGGCCGACGCTGAGGAAACCGTTGAAATTGCGGTGTCGGAAACGAAGATCCGCTTTGGTTTCGGGGCTGGGCGCCTGACCTCGAAGCTGATCGACGGCACGTTCCCGGATTACGAACGCGTCATCCCAAAAAACAATCAAAGCGTCATGCGCGCCGACACCAAGGACTTTGCGCAGGCGGTCGATCGCGTCGCGACGATCTCCGCCGACCGCACGCGCTCGATCAAAATGGCGATCGACAACGACAAGCTCAGATTGACCGTCAACAATCCGGAGGCGGGCAGCGCGCTGGAGGAATTGTCGGTCGATTACAACGGCGATCCCATCGAAATCGGATTTAACGCGCGCTATCTTCTCGACATCGCAAGCCAGATTGACGGCGGCACGGTTTCGTTCCGCCTGTCGGATCCGTCGAGCCCGTCCATCGCGCTCGACGAAGAGGATCCGCGCGCGCTTTATGTCCTGATGCCGCTGAGGGTCTGAAGGAGAATTCCTTGCGCGACGCGCGCTGCGCATCGAAGACCTGGCGCATCCGGCGCGCTTCAAGGCCAAGCTGGAGATCCTGCTGGCACTGCACAACGAAGCGTTGGCGGGCCACCTGAAGGCCAAGGCGATGCCGCTGCAGCCGATGCTCGACAACGCATTGGCGCTCGGCGAAAAGCTCGCGCCGATGTTCTCCGACGTCGGCTACGCGCTGCACCAGCGCCATCTGGCCGGCGACAACCTGCTGTTCGAGGCGCGCACGGCCGATGCTCACCTCGCCGGCGTAGTTGAGGAGCTGGTCGAGCAGTTCGGCATCGACGCGCGCGAGCTCGACATCAATCAGCCGGTCGATCGTGACCAGATCTTCACGACGCCGGCGATCGAGGACTTTCTCGATTTCGACAACAAGAACAAGACGGTGGTCGCGGCGCCGAAGGGCTACGGCAAGACGCTGCTGATCAAATCGAAACGGCACTCCTATGAGGACCGCGCCCATCTGCTGATCCCGCAGAACATCGTTGGGGAGGCGCGATCGCCGCACCACCGCGATAAAGCAACTGGCAAATGCCACTAATTCCCGCTGAGGATTGATTCCCAGTGCTTTCACTTCATCGCCAGTTGCTACGAGCTAAGAACTGCTCTCTCGATCGCAACCCAAGCTGCGCATCGTTTTGGTCAAAGGCTTGACGAAAAATCTTATAGATTTCTGGAGCTCGAAACACTTGCAAGCAGGGCTTGGGCTTGCCAACGCCATACTCCACCAAAGCATAACGATAGACACCCTCAATCTTCACGACCGGCGGGTAATCTTCTTCAACAATTTCAAGATGATTTCTGCTTCCAAAGCGCTCGCCAAACTCCCGCGAACGACTCCAGCAAAAATTCGGGTCTATCCGCCTCAAAGCCCCGCACCTCCCCCCGAAAAAACGTCCAGCTATCCGAAATTGTATAGCAACCAAACATCTCCTGAAGTTCCTAGCCCACTGCTGCGCCAATTCATCCAAGCCGCCGCCAACATCTGGCCATACAATTGAAACTGGGGATTACTCGCATCCAAACCCTTCTTCGCCTCAACCACCACCAAATAGGGCTGCTGTAAATAGCCATCAATCGAAGGCCCCAGCACTCCATCCGCAATTCCCTCAAGGGAAAAATGGGCATACTGCGCCGACAACGCCACCTCAGACCAAGCCTGAATCGCACCCTGCTCCGCCAGCAACAACAGCGGATAAATCACCCGCGCCCAGGTCGTCGCCTCATTCAGCAACTGCGTCCGCGTCGTCAGCAGGCGCTCCTGCAACACCTGGAGCTGGAGCCGATCGCGATCGCTCAGCGCCACATCCTCCACCTTTAGCCAGTCATAATCACCAAAGCCCCGGCTCTCTAACTGCACCTGCGCCTGGAGATCAGCGAGAGATAGCTCGCCTAACGTTAAGACGGTCATCATAGCCGCAGTGCAGCCCTGATCAGAGCTGTCCAGAAGAACTCTCCCTAATTCTATAGAAACCCAGCGTTTGTGGAGATTGCTCTCCTCCCCGCACCAGCATTGACCGCACCTCAAGTAAACCTATATCTCAAATCAAAAACTCTTGCCGCGTAATCTTTCGCTTTAAGCTGCTTTGCAAACTAATGCAATAGTCTGCCATCATCACCAAACACCTGTGTTTTCATGGGCTTAGGCCCTCGCAGTAGCCCCCGTAAACCCAAGGCTCTCCACAACTCCAAGCCTGGCCCCCAAATGGCTTGTGAGTTGTCCCCAGTCTGCTGAGGCGAAAGATCACCCATCGATCAATCCCGAGGTCCACAACTTAGAGGACAACCCTGATGGAATTTGATCTGGCAACCCGAGCCGTGGAAATTGCGCAGCTCAAGCAGCCCGCAATTCACACCCTTACCGAAATTCAAGCCCACGGCGTCCTGCTGGTGCTCAGCGAGCCAGAACTGAACATCCTGCAAGTCAGCCACAACACCTGGCAGGCCCTCGGCCGAGAACCCGAAGAGGTTTTGGGCTCGACGCTGGACGACCTACTCGATCCATTCCAGATCGATCGCCTGCGTCAGGGATTGGCCCAGGGCAAACTGGAACTGCTGAACCCAGCCAAGGTCTGGATTCGCAAGCAAGGCGATGACTATGGCGTGTTTGATGCGGTGTTCCATCGCAGCACCGATGGCTCACTGGTATTGGAGCTGGAACCCGCGCTAACTCCCGAAGCGATTCCCTTTCTCAGTTTTTACCACCTGGCGCGGGCCTCCATTGGCCAGCTCGAACAGGTCTCTCGCCTGGGCGAGTTCTGCCAGGTGATTGTCCAGGAAGTTCGCAATGTCACAGGCTTCGATCGCGTCATGCTCTACCGCTTTGACCAAGATGGTCATGGTGAAGTGGTGGCCGAAGACAAAACTGGAGAGATGGAATCTTACCTGGGGCTACATTTCCCCGAATCGGACATTCCCTGGCCTGCGCGGCAGATGTTCCTCTCCAACTGGATCCGCGTGATTCCCGATGCCCAAGCAACTCCCGTTGGGCTGTTCCCGGAGCGCAATCCCCAGACCCAGCGCCCGACAGACCTAACCCAGTCCATCCTGCGCAGCCCCCACCGCTGTCACCGAGAGTATTTGCACAATATGGGGGTGGGCGCTTCCCTGACCATTTCCTTGATCAAGGATGGCAAACTCTGGGGCTTGATTGCCTGCCACCACCGCACCGCCAAGCCCATCCCCTACGACCTGCGCAAGGCCTGCGAATTCCTCGGGCGAGTGGTGTTCGCCGACATTGCCACGCGGGAGGAAACGGCGGACCACGACTATCAGCTCAAATTGGCCAGGGTGGAATCGACCCTGGTGGCCCAAATGTCCGAGGCGGA
>JAAUOP010000294.1 GCA_012034805.1 Synechococcales cyanobacterium CRU_2_2
TCATTAGCACAATTTTGGGAACCTAGGCCAGATCACTCACACCATAGAATCTATCAGACGGCAGCTCTAGCGAACCCTCGTCAAAATTAGCTCAAACAGACCGTTGCCGTAGATGCTCTAGCAAGCAATAACAACACTTAGAGCTTTAAATTAGTAAAACTGACTCGGTCTTCTAAAAATAAGGGATTTGGACTCTGTATTGCCTGAATCTCCGCTGAACCTATTTTAGGTTTAAGGATCTGGCTATTGGTCAAATGCAGATGATCACAATTTATGAAGATTTTTTTGCCCGTGTTGTAATCTATTTTACATTTTCCAGTTTTTTTGGAATTTTTGATCTTGACGAGACAGCTTTTTACTGCTTAAAATAAATTTCTAAGGACAGAGTGAATCAATATTTAGCTTTCTTCTCGTCTGTGATTTTTCAGAATTTTTAAATGTGGACACTGGCGTAATTTTGCAGGAAGATATCCAGTGCTTTGTTTGAGAGAATCCGTGCTTTTTTCTTTGTAGGAATTTATTTTATTCGCTTAAATATTATTAAGCCAGCTTCAGGGGCTTGCTGATAAGGTTTAAGCCTTTTAGAGGCGTGATTTTCTATGACATTGCAAGATGTGATGCTCCCTTGCTGCTATTCACTATCGCTAGCTCGGCGATCGCCCTAGGTGGGGAAGGATATCGGCTAGGCAGGACTGGATAACTTGATCGTCTATCCGTATTTGGAACCGATAAAGCAGACCTTTTGAGTAACGTTACATGGATAGCAAGCAGGGGAAGCAGCTCACCGCCCTGAGGGGCCAGTGGATTGCAACAATCATCATCACTGCCGTGATTGCCATCGCTTCAACTTTTTGGTTGAGTCCATTCCTATCGAGTCTGTTTCGAGTGGGTACAGCATCGCAAACCTCTGTCTCGTCGGCCCAAGGGCAGGCCAAGATCATTCCTTCAGTGTCAGCTTTGGGGCGGCTGGAGCCAAAGGGGGAGGTTGTGCGGCTCTCTGCCCCTAATTCTTTGAATGGAACCAATACTAAAATACGAAACGTTAGTTGGTGGAACAGGCGATCGCGTCAAGGCCGGTCAAGTAGTAGCCGTTCTCAATATTCAAAATAGCTGGCAGGCCGCTGCTCAGAGAGCTAATACTGAAGTCCAGGTGGCCAGAGCCAAGCTAGATTTAGTAAAAGCTGGGGCAAAAACGGGTGACATCAATGCTCAATCTGAGCGCGTCACTCGATTTTCAGCAGAGTTGAACGGACAAATTGCTACCCAGCGAGCCACAATCTCGGGGCTAAAAGCAGAGTTAGAAAATGCATCTATAGAATATCGTCGCTATCGAACCCTTAATGCTGAAGGTGCTGTGTCTGACTCCGAGGCCGATAGCCGACGGTTGCGCTTAGAAACGGCTCAAGAACAACTCAATGAAGCCCAGGCGGCTCTGCAAAGAACCATTGAAACCACCCGTATTCAGCAAAAAGAAGCGAAATCGACCTTAAATAGCATTGCTGAGGTTCGCCCAGTGGATGTTCAAGTGGCAGAGGCAGAACTAGCGAGGGCGATCGCCACTGCAGGCCAAGCACGGGCCGAGTTAGAACTCACCTACGTTTACGCCCCCGTTGACGGTCAAATTTTGAAAATACATGCTTGGCCTGGAGAAACCATCGGCAGCAATGGCATTGCAGATATTGGTCAAACCAGCCAGATGTACGTGGTCGCAGAGGTGTATGAAACCGATATCAGCAAGATTCGACCCAATCAAAAAGCGATTATCACCAGCCCCGCCTTCTCCGGGAAACTGCAGGGTGAAGTGAGTCAGATTGGCTTGCAGGTCGAGCGCCAAGAAACCTTTAGTACCAATCCGCTGGTACAAACAGATAACAAAGTGGTCGATGTCAGGATCAAGCTTGATCCCACCAGTAGTAAGCAGGTGTCCGGCTTCAGTAATTTGCAGGTTCAAGTTGTGATTCAGGGCTGAATGACTCGCTCAAATCCGACAGATGATGAAGATTTTAGGCTGACTGTCCCATCCAATCGGCTCAATCATGGTTGCCTCACTCCCCATCGCTTGGCTTCAGCTGATCCATCAGAGAGTACGCTTTGCCGTTACCCTTGCAGGCATCGCCTTCGTTGTTCTGCTGCTGTTTATGCAGCTCGGCATTCAAGATGCTTTATTTGATAGTTCTATCCGGGTCCATCAAAGCCTAGAGGCCGATCTGTTTTTGGTTAGTTCCCAATATCAGGCACTGACCTCTCAACAAAATTTTTCCAGAACACGGCTCTATCAAACCTTAGCTTCTGAGGATGTGGAGTCCGTTAAACCGCTCTATATCCAGTTTGGAAAATTGAAGAACATCGAGACGGGGCATAAATATGCAGTTTTTGTGTTTGGCATCGATCCTGGTGCTCCTCCTTTTAGATCTGCTGAGATCAATCGAAATATTGATCAGATTAAAAATTCTAACTTTGCCCTTTTTGACCGAATACAACGCCATTTCGGTCATGGTGAATCTTTTGTTGGTCGGTTTCTGCGTCACGTCCATCACGAAGCGCGCCGCCTTGTCGGCCGAATCGGAGTAAATCACGCCGCCGATCTGCAATTCGTGGTCGCGCTCGCCGGTGCCGAGCTTCTGCTTGTCGGCCTCCTGTGCGCCCGCGTACATGCCGATCAGTTCGTCCAGCGCGGCCGTCTGCTCTTCGGCGGTCAGGTCACCGGCCGACTTGCCGGCGTGACGCGTCTTGATGTACAGGTTCCACACGTCGCGTGATATCGGCGTGCCGTTCACGACCGCCACCGGTTTTTCGGCCGCGGCCTCCGGGGTCTCGGCCTTGGTGCACCCGGCGGCCAGCAGCATGCCGAGTGCGGAAATAGCGAGAATCTGCGTAGATTTCATTGTGTCCTCGATGGGATGTCGTCGTCAGGTGATACTGCCACGATATTCAGGGCGTGGATCTCGCGCGGCAGCATTGGGGCGAGCGCCTGGTAGATCAGCGATGCCGCTCGAGGCGGCTTCGCCCGCTGAAGTCTTCAGACTCGATCTCGACGATAAAGTGCCCGGCGCCGTCACGCGCTGTCGACGGGCCGGCGTTCGGGCTGATCAGGAATTTGCCGGCATCGACCACCGGCTTGTGGATGGCGCCGAGGATGTTCGAGAAGATCGGCCCGACCACGAAATCCACGTTGTCGCGCTCGACCAGGCGGCTGACGATCTTGAGCCCTTCCGCTTCAAGGGTCTGCGTGTCATAGCAGATCAATTCGATGGGCAGGCCGCCGATGCCACCCTTGGCGTTGATCTCCTCGGTGGCGATCTCCATGGAGATCTTGGCGGTCTGCCCCCACTCCGCACCCTTTCCCGTCAATGGCACCATGCAGCCGATCTTGACG
>JAAUOP010000130.1 GCA_012034805.1 Synechococcales cyanobacterium CRU_2_2
CCGGTGATGCCCTCGCCCAGGCCGTAGGTGATGAGAGAGGGCGAAGCACCTCGCTACCCCTATCGGGCACGGGGCAAGCGAAAACGAGATAGGCGATCGCCACCGCCACCGGCCACTGTTGAGTATAACGATTAGTCATTGGACACCTCCCCTCAAATCACTCAGTTTTTGCTCTAGTGAGGTCGCTGCCGCCGCCGACTGCTGAGCCTCGAAATCAGCCCGAACCTTGGCCCGTAGCTGCTGCTCTTTCAAAATCGCGGCCATTTCCGACGCCACGATCGCCGCCTCAGCGATCGCCTCTTGCTCAGCAGTTGCCGTAGCACTGTTTGCCGCCAGGTGCTTACCCACCTGCTCCAAAAGCGCACCGGCAAAGCCTTGCAGTGATTGGGCTTGGGTGAGGGCAAGGCCACGGGCATCCGATGCAGCGGTGAGAGCCGCTGGGACGATCGCGCCCTGGCGCTCCGCCTCAAATCTCAGATCCTCCAACAACTCGCCCCAAGTGGGACGCGCCACGTTTTCCAGCCAGTCGATGGGGGTTCGACCTTCGCCCTTGGCTTCGGCGAGAGATTCGGTCAGCTCATAGCAAAGCTGCGTGTATTTGCGGCCTTGCTTGAGTTTAGTCTCGGATACAACTAAGGGGAAATACCTGTACCAATCCTTTCCCCATGCTTGCCGGGAAACACCAGCAACTTCAGCGAGTTGCTGGGAGGTGTAGGAAACGTTTCCCGAGGGTTGACCGGAAACCGTCGGGAAACCTTCGGGAAACTTGACGACGTTGCTGGTGGGTTGCGGAACCTCGATGTAGTCGATGTCGATCGTGGCGTTGCTGCCATCCATAATTAACTTGCTCCTGAAAGCGATGTTTTCGGGGGTCGAGCCGGGGGCTGTTCGTAGCAGCCGCCCGGACACAGGTAGAATCAGTGAATAGAGTTACATTTCTCACCTCCTTGATGTAGCAAACGTCTGGGCGACTGCGATCGCTCAGGCGTTCTGTGTATCTGGGGACTGCAAAAAGTCCTTGATCTCTTTGCCTCGTTGAGCGAGCGCCTCCTCAAGCTTCACGATCTCGGACAGGGTGAGCATAGGATTGCTCCCATTTTCACGCCGGGAAACCGTGCTCTTGGTAGACCCAAGCAAGGCGGCGAAACCGTCTTGACTCAGCCCCAGGAACTGCCGGATATCCTTCAAAACTTTCCCCTCTTGCGATTTAGCGTCCTTGGGCATAGTATACAACAAGAATACGCAAGATGTGTACACGCCTTGCGCATTCAGAAACGACAGCGGCACCTAGTCCCTCGTAAAGATCCTGGTGCCGCCCCCATTGTCCGATTGAATCCAGACAAAAAAGTCCCCTCCAAGTGGGAAGGGAAGGAGCGAGTCAACGATGGATGAATGGTTAGCAACAGAGCCACTAGACGCGGCCATCGTGGCCAAAGCGTGTGCAGTGCAAGCCCTCAAGGATGAGCTGTACCACCTAGAGCGAGAGCTAGTAGCCCTCATTGGGCTGCGGGTCGATCGCTCGGTAATCAGTCGAGTTGATAAGGAAATCCTTTAAAGCAAAACGATCGCCCCTTGGTGCATCTGGGGCGATCGTTTCGTGTCAGTCCGGTGTCCGATATCTCACAACCCAGTATTACAAGTGTTTACATCCATACGCATCGGCACGCTCATCATCTATTTGAGCAATCTTTGCTACGCCCGTGAGCTACCCAACGGGCGGATCATCCTGTTTATGACTTGTGTCAGTCTCCAGGTAGACGGAGCAGACGCCCTAGCCCTCAAGGACTACCTTCACCGGCACTCAGCCGACATCCTCCCCCTCAGACGCAAGACCGAGCCCGAGCTACCGCCGGTGTCAGTCCACACCCGCACCACCCTGTTCATGCCGCCAACCGGGGGCATCTCATGAGCAAACCCTCTGACGACGCTCAGCACCGACAAAGCGCAGTCTTGACAGGTCTGCTGACCACCATGCGGATACTTTGGCGCGTAGCCCGGTTGATCCAGCGAGAGCATCTGTACAAGCAGATCGAGCAAGCCGCCGAGGCGCTCAAGGCCGCAACCGAGCCCCCCAGACTTTGATCACCACCACCGACCACGGGAGGGGCCACGCGCCTACTCCCCTATTTTTTGGCGCAAAATGGCATTTAATATCCTCGATCACGTCCAACTCAACGATAAAAACCGGGCACAGTGCCCAGCCTGTCTCGCCGACGGCAAAACCGGCCTCAATCTCTCAGTGACCAAAAACGGCGCTTACAAATGCTTTCGCGGCTGCAGCCCTGACCAAATCAGGGCCGCACTAGGGGCAGAGCGACCAGGACGCGCGGCCCAAGTCGCACCACCGCCCAAACCCACCGGCATCACCCGCGCCCAGGTCGATCAGGCTCACGAGCGGCTGCTCAGCAGCAAACACGCCTTGCCCTGGTTGCTGGAGCGGGGGATATGCCGTGAGGCCATCAACCACTACCGGATCGGTGTCGCGAGAGCAAAGGTGGGTAGTGGGCACTTGCCCGCGATCGCAATACCCATCCCGACCTGTGATGACCGCTGGGGGCAGAAAAAGCGGATCGCCCCATGGGCTGACGGCGATCATCCGGCATGGTCACAGAGTGGTATCAGTGCCACCATCTACAGCACCAACACCCCCACAAAACCCGAAGCGACCTGGCTTTGCGAAGGCGAGTGGGATGCAATCCGGCTGGGATGGGCCGTCAAGCACTCGGAGCTAGCCGACGCGATTCACGTTGCTTGCTTTACGTGTGGAGCGGGCAACATCCCCCCACTAATGGAGGTTGATCGACTGCCCCACGTCCCGATCGTCACCCTCTACGACCTGGACGATCCGGGCCGCGCCGGGGCCAAAAAGCTCCAAGACCGGCTCAAAGATCGGGTGTCGGTGGCCACCGTCCCAGCGCCGCCGGGGGCACAAGAGGGGTGGGATATTTCGGACGCCCTGTGCGCTGGATTTGGGATTGAGGCGATTAAGAAGGCAGCGGCGGCGGCGGTGGCATGGGTGGAACCCAAGCGGGCTAATCCGTTGCGAGAGCGGCTCCAAACGAACGATGAAATGGTAGCAAATGCTCGCGACTACGTGGACTGGCTAGTCACCGATCTGCTGACGCCGGACGAACTTTTTATCGTGGGGATGCCTCCGCGCGGGGGAAATCGTTACTAGGGCTAACGCTTGCCAAGTCCGTCGCCACCGGAACGGCATTTTTGGATCGCCCGGTCACCCAGGGATCGGTGATCTATATCAACCTTGAAGACTCCCCCACCAAAATCAAGACCCGACAACAGCGGCAAGGTTGGGCCGAGGGACTGCCCGTCTACTGGCTCGACAAATTCAAGCTGTCCGAGTTGGATCATCTTCGAGAACTGGCTGACGAGATCGACGATCTCCGGCTCGTGGTGATCGACACCTTCAGCCGAGCCCGCGACGACGCCCAGAAAGAATCATCAGCCGAGTTGGGGAAAATTCTGGAGCCCTTGCAGGAATGGGCAAAGGAGCGGGGGATCTGCCTCCTACTGACACACCACACCGGCAAAGCCAACACAGATCACCCAAGCGCCGACCCTTTCGACTCCCTACGCGGCTCGACATCGATCAGGGCAACTTGCAGGGGGGCGATCGTGATCATCCCAGCTGAGCAAAGCTATCGACTTATCGCCGAGAACGGATTTAGCGATCGGCTGGATATCGCCGTCCACATTAACCCTCAGACCCTTGAGTGGAGGCTGAATGGGCAATGGCTACCACGGGTTGACGGCGATATGAAGCAGCAAATCCTAGATCACCTGAACTTGCACGGGGAAGCCACTGTTGCCGAAATCGCCGCCGCGCTGAAGTTCAATTCAGCGTCTGTTAGCACCGTAATGTCACGGTTGCATCGGGACGACATGGTATCAAAACGAGGTGGAAAGGGGCGATCACCTGCCCTATACACGCGTAGCTCAAACTTGCTCAAACAGCAAACTACCGAGTTTGAGCATCCAAATCCAGAGCCCGCAAGGAATACAGCTTTGCTCAAACAAAATAATTTGTATGGAGATTCTCCCGAAAAAGTGATCAATGGGGCCAAAAGTGATCAATGCGTTGATCACTTTGAGAAAAACGCCCCTACACACATATATCTGTTTGAGCAAAGCCAGGAACTAGACGGTGTAAGCATCCTATGCTCAAACAGCACTACTTCCGAGTTTGAGCAAATTGGATCAACCGGTACGGAGACAGAGAGACAGAACAACTACACCCCCCCTGAAGTCGGGACTAAGGTTCGGTACGTCGGCCAAAACTGGCAAAAACAGAAGGCTCTGAGTCGAAAACACCTCACCGTGATTGCCACTACTACCAACGATGAGGGCCACTGGGTCACTGTCGAACACCCGGATCTGATGGTTTCCCAGACGATCGCCGTATCCGAAGTAAAGCTAATCCAGTCCTAGGCCCACTCAGCCGTGCATCATGAATATCCGAGCGGCGATCGCCGCCTGTAAGGCCCGCTACATAGCCGAAGGGGGGAAAGAATCGACATGGATAGGTGACTACGCCAAGATTTACAAGCACCTTGATCAAGACCGCCCATTAACCGGTGAAAGACTGTCGCGCCTGGTGCAACGATGGCCGCCAAACACCAAAACCCGCAACCGGGCTTGTATGGCCGCCAACAAACTCGCCAAATTCCACGGGCTCGACTGGCACGCGGGCAAGCTCAAGGGCAAATACAAACCCAGTCCCGTTGATCCGCTGACTATCCCCAGCGATAAGGTGATCGCCGCCGAATTCCACAGGCTGAAGAATCCTGGCTGGAGGTGGGTCTATGGGGCGATCGCTACCTACGGTCTACGCCCGCATGAGGCATTGCGCGGTCATGGCCAAAACTTCGACGACGAAGAACTGTTTTTCCATGTCCCCCAAGACACCAAGACTGGCGCGCGCCTGGTGCTGCCGCTTTACCCTGAGTGGTTCTACAGTTTCCAAATTCGGAAAGTTAGACTGCCAAGCCTGGACTGGAACCGAGACAACAGCGCCCTAGGGCACAGTGCAACGGAATACTTTGGCGACACCGCAAGGATCCCCTTCAATCTCTATGCTCTCCGTCATGCTTGGGCGCGTCGGGCCTACGAATTCGGCATCGATGACGCGATCGCATCCCTGATGATGGGGCATGGCGTCGAAGTCCATCGGCAGCACTACAAAACTTGGTTCGATCGCCAGCAACTCCGCGCCGTCCTCCATGGAGCACTAACCAACCCTGACCGGCCCAAACCGCCTTAAAGTGCAAGCCCCGCAAACGCTGAAACGCTTGCGGGGCTTGCTTTTTGGGATACCCCCAGGGGAATTCGAATCACCTTATTCCCACAGAGAAAAGCTCTCCTTTCGGGACAAACTAATCACCAGAAAAGCGATCGCCCCAACAAAAACCAGGGCGATCGCACCCATCACAATCCAAACCAACTCAGTCATTTGAGAAGCTGGGGGGCTGCTGTGTCGGCGGCATTTTCCGCAGCCGAGTCGCTGAGCGAGGTGCATAGGGCAACACCATTCCCCCAGCGGCTCCCCCCAGCGATGCGAGTGCGGTAAAGGCGATCGCCTGTCCCTCCCCCTCAATGGGGGCATAGGCGATCGCAACAATCCCGCCCACCGCGCAAGCCCCTAAGGCTACTGCTGTTTTGTCCATGATCAATACCGCCAACGGATTTCTTTTGCGCCCCGTCGCCAGCCGCCGCCGCGCAAATCCAGATGAGTAAACCCGCGCCCAGACAGCACCCCATACCCTAGGGCACCGCCCCAGTTCTTCGCCAAAAACTCCTCAAACCCATTGTCTCTGCCGTTCATCGTGTAAACGTCTGCGGCGAGGCCGAGCAGGTGCTGAGAGTTGCTGACGCCGCCGACAGCGCGATTAATGGCGGGTGGCCGATACCAGCTTGTCACCCCAATCGGCGACCCCCATTCCTCCCTCACTTTGTCCAGCTCGTCG
The DNA here is from genome assembly GCA_012034805.1 of Synechococcales cyanobacterium CRU_2_2. Classification (GTDB taxonomy): domain Bacteria; phylum Cyanobacteriota; class Cyanobacteriia; order PCC-9006; family JAAUQQ01; genus JAAUOP01. Next base: position 5,982 of record JAAUOP010000130.1, read on the forward strand.
CTGAGCGAATAGATATTGCCGATAATTTCGTTGTTCGTCGGAATGCGGCGAGCATCGCGGTTGAGCACCTCCCCCACCGTAAAGTAGTTGCTGATTTTTTGATTAAAGTCCGTCCATTCGATCGGGATGCGTGGGTCAAAACCCGTCAGCCTGAGCGATTCTGTGGATCCTTTGTAAGTCATTGTTCGTCTTGCTCTCCCAACATTTCTGATTCAATTCGCTGCAAACGCCACCGAACAAGCTCTAGACTTGCTTCAATCTTTACTAGGTGCCCATTTAGCGCGGTAAAACTCGCCCATACGCCGCCGCCGAGAGACCCCAGCAGACCGACGATGGCGATCGCCGCATCAATTCCCATAAGTCGTCTCCAGCTCGCCGAGCCAGCTTAGGTCATACGTAAAGCCAGCCTTTTGCGAGATCTCAGGATGGATCTCCTCAAGGTAGTTGCAGCGCAAGCGCGCGCGGCGATAAATTGCAATCTCAATCTGTAGAAATCCTGGGTATTGCCGCAAGATATGCCACAATGCCATCAGTAAATCTTTCATGTTTTCTCCGTAAACTTTTGCCTACCCAGCAGAATCTCGGGGACGCACCCAAAACTCAAATCAAGACAAACCGTTTGCTCTGACAAGTAAACGGTTCGTTTTTTTAGAGCGGTCTAACCTCTCTCACAAGCATTTGCACGTCAAAATTAACGGATCCGCCTGACTGCACGGGGATAAGCTTCCAGCTCCATCCACCGAGGGGGGCATTTCGCAGCTCGTTAATCGGCACCGATGCAAAGCGCCACTGTTGAAGCGGTGCTTCAGTAAGGCTGATCGTTTGCCATGTCGGGTCAGCCAGTCCGGCCCCAATCTCCTTAAGTTCAACAGACCAGTTGACGGCTGAGACTCCGGTGTTTAGGTAAAACCGATAGTCTAGTCGCTCAACAAAGCAGCTACCCGGCTGAAGCCTGAACTGAGACACGCTGCCCCCTGATTTAAACCCGCTTCCATAGCCAGCAAACGAGACCAGAAAAGCTCGATCTGAAACCCAGCGCTGCACCACCTGGCTCCACCGCCAAGCAAAGTTATAAATGGGCACGCCTTGAGCGCTTGTCTCCCACCACAGCGGGCGCTGTGCTGGTTCAATCGGTCCGTAGGAGATAGGCGCGGCGGAACTTAATGTCACGATACTCGTTCCTGCTCCTGCTGAAATTAGCTGATACGTTGGGTTTTCTTTTAGCTCCCCTCCCTCAAACCGCAAACCCAAAACGGGTGAGGTCAGCGGGGGCACGTCAAATCGATAGATCCGCCCAAATGGGCGCATTGAATCAACACGTGACTGAACTTGATCCGGCTGAGCGTTTGGGCGTTCGTCGCCAATCCCAACAAAACAGTTTCCATTTCCTCCGGTAAAGCCGGGAACCCTAATCCAAAAGGTTCCCGGCTCGTTTGTCTCTGGCAATCGCCAAAACAAGTTAATGCCGTCGTTAATAGGAGTCCCAAGCGCTGTCCAGGTCATACTAAATTGGCGGGAACCACTCTAGTCCCTGGTTAATTTGCTCAACAAACGGCTCGACGCCAAGCACGCCTAAACCATCGGGATATCTTTCTTCGTATTCCCAAATCCTAAGCCTTAAGTTTGGCAGCCAAGGCACAGGCTTAAACGCTAGTTGATAGCTTTCCTGTAGCAAAGGCAAAACAAACATTGCGGGGCGGTTAAGGGGAACAACCGTGTTATACGATTCGTTCCCGCTTTGCTCTTGAGCCAAGTATCCGCTACGTCTCCACGTTGGTTTTACCTTGCCCCTTGAGGTTGTGCGGGAACTTGCCGACACCTTAATCAGGCGAGAGTAAAACCGGGGTGGAAACTTGTAAAGAGTCGAATTGCTGCCAATAAAACCGCTGTAGTCGTTGATTCTTAAAGTCCATTTAGATGGACTCAAATCTAGGGACATTAGTTTTGCAAGATAACAACTTCGCCGCGTGGATACTTAAACTTCGTTGCTTTGCCCGCCGCTTTTAGGATTGCAAAGATATCGGAACGAGAAGCCAAATCTGGGACTCGCACTCGAAAATATCTATCAACCGTAATAGTCTGACCTCGGCGCTTGTACGTCTTTTTGTCCCCAAAGGAGACAAGTACATATTTGTTTCCAATTGAGCGACGCGCCCCTTTGATGATTTTCGTTCCCTTTACGTTCTTTCCAATCTTGGATATGGCACCATCTCTCTTTGACGGCTTTACTCCAAGCTTTACAAAAACTTCTCGTTGAACGTAGGAAATTAGGTCTAGTTTGGTCTGTTTGCCATTTACTTTGGTGTCCTTGACACCCCAGTAAATGGCGACGCGTTCAGCGTCCTTGCCTCTCCGGCTCATGATTAATTCCTCAAATTAGTTCCGTTTCTTGTTCTCCTTTTTTCGTGCAATGGGTTACGGAATGTAATCGGTCACAGCGGTCACAGTGCGCCCAGAGGTGTCAAGTGTAACGATCATGGGCAAGCTTGCTGTGATTGAAACTGTATCCGCATCGCTTGTAATTTGCACGTTGTTAGGCCGGGTGGCTTCAGGAACTGCTAGTTCACTGGTTTTTAGTAAGGTTGCAATTTCTACCAGGGCTTCTTGCAGAGTGTCGCTAACTAGGTCGCTGGTTCCCGGCGTAAAGGCTGCTGGGGTGTATTGCGTGGGGCGAGCTTCGCGGTATCCGAAGGTATTAATAGCGAAAGCCGTCGGTAGTGTTGCGTTGATCGTGCAAGTTAAGTCGTCAAAGCTCTCGTCAATCGTGACGTTGTTGGGGTTGTCATCGACCGGAAGCGCCGCTTCAACGAGCTGCAAACGCACGGCGAGTTCTTTGAGAGCTGCGGCTTGGTGGGTGCTGAGCAGGTCAGATCCAGTGGGAGAAAACGGAGCAGGCATAAATGTGTTCCAGGTAAGTAAGTAAACGATTTGGCCCTAAGTGGCCCTTTGCAATGCTGCAAACAGCGTAGTCCTTGCCCTGAGACGATCACAGAGTACAACCAACAACAGGGGTTAAGTCTCTGTAGTTTTTGGATGTAGAGGGGGTCTGTCTTGGTTCTCCTGTAACTCAGCGTAGATAGGCTTTCCAGGTGCTGGGGCCAGAGAGCCCATCCTTAAAAAAAGTTGCAGAAATCGGGTTCATCTTCTCCCTGCGGATACTCTGTCCGCTGGGTTTTACAATCGGTCGGCCTGTTTTAAGCCGTGTCGGGATGCTCCTTGACATTGCCTTTAGCATTTTTCGAGCCTCTCTCTCTGTCGAAGCGTAAACTTGGAGCTTCGATCCGTCTGCCAATACCCAGTAACCCAGGATCGAACCCTTTTGATAGCTGGGCAGGTTGGGGGTGCGATCGCCCCCATAGTGAGGAATATGCAACGTGTGGTTAGAATACCTCCCCTCAGGTCGGTAGATAATGGCAAGCTGTGGCCTACTGGCTCCCGGCTTAAGCGCCCAGCTCATCGGCGTTGCAACATCCCCACCCGCGTCATCTAGCAGGTCGTAAGCCGGTAGCAGCGTTGTTGCTGCATTTTTTATCTCGTCGCGCGTGCCACTAAAGACGATGGGTTCACCTTGCCCTTCCTCGCCCGGTTCGTCGGCACTGTGCGGCCAAATCTCAACGGTAAAATCATCTTCGTCCCGCTTGCGCTCCTGTGAGGCATAGCGCCAAGCATCAACGTCATCGTCAATCTCTCGGGCGATGACGTACCCCGCGCTGATCACCCCGCTCTCAAAGCCCTCTAGCGCGGCTTCAACTGGTTTTTGCCAGTCCGTCGGTAGTTTTTGCAGTTTTTTCTTGACAACACCGGCTAGTGTTGCTTCGTGCTCGCTGTCTTGGGTGATTGATTCCATCCCAAAAAGCTCCTCTCTCCGCGCCGTGAGCACAAAATTTATTAGTGCGTTGCTGGTCATGGCGCGGCCTGCATCGCGCAAGAAGTTCTCGACATCGGAACGTAGTTGCTGATTTTGATCCTCGGCCAACGCCAGACCGATTCGGCTGCTCAGCACCGGAACCTTCATGCCCTCGGCTGCCGCCGCCCGCCTCCCCTTCGTTCCCGGCAAGAACTTGCCAATAAAAAATTGGCAATTCGCACGGATCCGATACCAAGCTGCTCGCCGATAGCTCTTGCCCCAGACTGCAAGATTTGTTCGTTGTTTTGCTTGATTGATTGCTCTAGTTCTTTGTCTGTTTGATTCCAGTCAAACTCTTTCAACTCAATATATGCGTCAACAACTAAATCCCATATGTCGTCAAAGTCTATATTGAAAAAGTTGAAGATTTGGCCAATTGCCCAGCCGCCAAATCGTTTTAACTTCTGAAGTAACCCGCCCTTCGCTGCCGCCGCTCCTAACTTTTTGATGGAACGACTTGCATCTAATTTAGTTGATGTTGTTCGCGATCTAAGCGTCGCGAGAGCCATTGTCAAAGCCATTCTTTTCCCGCTTCTTTACGCCTTTAGACACTCTGTATTTTGCGCCTTGCTTTTTAAGCATCCCCTGAAAATCCTTCCATTCTTCATCTTGTTTTTTCTTTTCCGCCTCGCGAGTTTCACGGATATGGTCACCGGTCAGACTGGACTTGCCTTTCTTGTCTTTGATCAACGGCTTGAACATTGCCGCTCGTGCAATCTCTCCGTCCTCAAGCGTCCTGAGTGCAATTCCCATCAAGTCTCGTTTATCTACGCACTCATACCCCAAATATTGTTGAGTTGAAGGCGTAAAAAATTGCTTCATCTCATAGTTGTCAACTTTGTTGTCTAGCCCCCCAATTTTTGGTGAGAACTGAAGCTTTATGCTTCTTTGTCTTCGCGTGGATTGATAGCCTAGGAACTTTTTGTTTGCTCTCAAAATCTCGTTGCCTTGCAGCACTGAGACTTTAGTGCTGATGAGTTCCGCCGCAAGTCGAACGAGAGCGTTTACGCTTGCATCTGCGTCCTCGGCAACTACTTTTAAGGCCGCGAAGACTTCGCTAATTGCGTGAGATTGATCCTCAAGCTTTAGCGTTGTTTCTTTGCCGTTTGCCCCTAGCATTCGAGCCTCTAACGGCCACTTGCCAGAGACCGCGTCAATGTTTCGCACGACGAACAAAATTAGTTCCGGTAGGTTTGGGATCATAATGTTTCTGTCGCCCGTCAAAAGTTGCAAGTTCGCCGGGAACTCGTCAACGCCAATGGTTTTGGCGATGCGACGCAGTAACGCCAAAATTTCATCTAGCTTGAGCTGGCTGTCATCCATGCCCTGCCCAAGACTCTGCATACAGGGCGAGCTGCAAATGTCGGGCTGAGGGCTGGGGCTTGGGGTCGGGTTGGGGCTGGGGGTCGGATTTGTGCCGGGGCTGGTGCTTGGACGTGTGCCGGGGCTGGTGCCGGTGCCGGTGCTGGTGCCGGTGGTGGTGCTGGGGCTGGGTGTGGTGTTGCCGAATGGATCGCGCAGGCTTGGGCTTGATGTTGGTGCTGGGGTTGGGGGTGCGTTTGTTGGGCGTGGTTGCCCGTCTGGTGATCGAGAGGGGGCCGGTTGGTCGGGTGTAACTGCGTTTGGCGTAAACGTCTCAAACACGACCGTTTGAGCCGGTGCCCAAGACATCGGCGCGACTCCTGTCGGGCTTAGGTTTGGCTTTGACGAAACCGCTGGTGACCCCAGGTTTTGAGTCCGTCTTGCTGGGGAGGTTCTCGGCGTGGTCTTGGTCGGGTTTGCCATGCCTGAGTTTTGGGGCGCGGTGCTGCTGCTTGCTGAGCCAGGGGCTAGCCCCGGCGATGCGCGCATTGGTAGCCTAATGGATCGTCGCTGCCTTGAGGGGATGCGCTTGGGGTCGCAAATGCGTCAGGGCTACGACCGGGGGCGCTTTGCATCTGTGGGCTAGACACAAACGGATTTGCCGACGGTGCCGGGGGTGCCCATGTGGGAGCCGCCGCCGCCGCCAGTGCGCCAAGCGCACCCGCTCCAGCGCCCGCAGCTAGCGGCACACTGAGCGGCGAATCTGCGCCGGGTGAGGGGAGTGCACCCGGCGTTGGTGACGGGCTTGATCCTGGATCTTGAGATAAAGGCCGCTGCCCACTGGGGCGGTACGGAGCGGGGGGCGCAGGTGCCGAGGATGGGGGCGGGTCACCGCCTGTATCGGGCTGTCCATCGACGCGCCCGACAATCGATATAGATCCATTAAGTATCGCAGTATTACTTGATACGTTATGGGCGGTTGTTGTACCTCCTCCGTGGTGGATCAGGAAGGCATCAAAACCGTCCCGATCTCTAACGACCTTCGGGCCCACAAGCTCGGCTCCTCTGATAGGGCCGGGTAAGTGGAATTGATACGGGGGGGTTTCTTCCGTGATATTGGCAAATCGATCAATTCTTCGGAATGACGTTTGCACCATGTACAGAACGCCGGAGGATTGCCCTCCTGAAAATGGCGGCAAGGCACCGGGGGGGATGTACTGCCCCGGTGCATGATCTAGTTTTGTCGGCGCTGGAGGGAATAGCTGCCCCGCAAGGTGCCCACCGATCATGCTCCCAAAGATTTGCCCGCCAAAGCTGAGCGCGGGGATTGCGATCGGGGCTAGTGGGCCGGTTAAACCACCGATCGCCCCACCAATCGCACCACCAATCGCCCCACCGGCAAAGCTGCCAGCGGTGACGCCCGCCGCCTGCAATGGGGACGCCCCAGCCATCAGCGCCATCCCAAGACTTAGGGCGATCATGGGGGCGGATGCACGCACACCGGGGCCGATACCTCGGCGAGCGCCT
>JAAUOP010000131.1 GCA_012034805.1 Synechococcales cyanobacterium CRU_2_2
AAAAAGTAGCGGCGAAGCTGGGTTTTGAACCGAGCAGAGTCAGTATCGGCGCTCTGACTGCGCCTTATCGGGTAAGGCACCAACACGGGAAGTTTCTGCCTGGGTGCCCCACCATAGAAGCTCAGTCCCTTCAGGGCTGAGAGGAGTCACAAATTTAGAAATAGGAGATGGGCACTAAACCCAGTCCTTGCACCAGACCCCAGGCGATCGCCGCGCAACCCAGGGGAACGGTCAGGTTATCCACACCGAGCTTCGAGAAGGCTTCCAGTCCAGCAGCGGCGATCGCTACCCCAGGGCAATTAGTAGGAGTAGGGCGCGATCGCCCCTGACGCTCAGCTCCAAAATCGTCAGCGCAATGGCAAAACTGACCAGAGCCATGGTCGCAGTCCCCTCCCAGCTTTTTGCATTTCCCACAAGAAATAGAGACGACGGCCCCAGGTTTTGCCAATTAGCCCGGCCAGGCCATCGCCCCAGGTCATAATCAAAATCCCCAGGGCCGCAAATTGGGGCTGTTGGCGAGGCCAAAACCAAGCGATCAAGAGACCCATACTGATGGCGTAGAACAAAGTTCCAAAGCTCTTGCGACCAACGCTGTTGATCCCCGGCAAAATCGGCAAAACATAGGACAGCAGAGCGATCCCAGCAGCTCCAATGCTAGCGATGATTCCCCAACTCCTGGGCAGGTGTAGCCACCAGGCAATCAAAATAATATTACCCGTGCCGATGTGAACCGTCTTGCGCACCCATTCCGACTCCAGATTGGGTTGACGATGGAGAAAGAGGGCGATCGCCCCACCCCGCCAGCCAGCCCGCCGCCGCCGCCAGCCCCTGAAACCCAATCGTCGCAGTCCAGTTCACGTGCTATCCCCCCGAGATAATCCAAGACAACCCAAGACAACCCAAGACAACCCAAGACAATCCAAGACAATCCAAGACAATCCAAGACAATCCAAGACAATCTTTGAAAATGGTATCCTACGGTCTGTTCGAGCGGAATGCAGTCCAACGTCGCCTCACCGCAAACTGCTCTCAGGCCCTGGCCAGTGGACACTAGTCAATCAGACATTCGTTACCATGGGATACCTCACAAAAAAATGACGAAATTTATCTTTGTAACGGGTGGCGTCGTTTCCAGCATCGGTAAGGGCATTGTGGCCGCGAGCCTAGGGCGACTGCTCAAATCCCGTGACTATTCTGTCTCGATTTTGAAGCTAGATCCCTACATCAACGTCGATCCGGGCACCATGAGCCCGTTCCAACATGGTGAAGTGTTTGTGACGGAGGACGGTGCAGAAACGGATCTCGACCTGGGCCATTACGAACGCTTCACCGATACCTCGATGTCCCGGCTCAATAGCGTCACCACGGGCTCGATCTATCAAGCTGTGATCAACAAAGAGCGGCGGGGAGACTACAACGGAGGCACCGTGCAGGTGATTCCCCATGTCACCACCGAAATCAAAGAGCGCATTCACCGCGTTGCCCGCGACACCACGCCTGATGTGGTGATTGTGGAGATTGGTGGGACGGTGGGCGACATTGAGTCCTTGCCGTTCCTGGAGGCTATTCGCCAGTTCCGCAAGGATGTGGGACGCAGCAACTCGATTTTTATGCATGTGACGCTGCTGCCTTGGATTCCGGCGGCGGGGGAAATGAAGACGAAGCCGACCCAGCACTCGGTCAAGGAGTTGCGATCGATTGGCATTCAGCCGGATATTTTGGTCTGCCGCTGTGATCGCCCCCTCCAACCCGGCATCAAATCCAAGGTCTCAGATTTTTGCGACGTTTCCGAAGAGGCCGTGGTCACCTCCATGGATGCCAGCTCCATCTACGAAGTGCCCCTCAATCTGGAGGCCGAAGGTTTGGCTCACCAGGTGATGACGTTGCTCAATTTGGAAGTGCGTCACCCGGATTTGACCCAGTGGGCTGCCATGGTTCAGCGGATGCAGCAGCCTGAACGCGAGGTCAAAATCGCCCTAGTCGGCAAATATGTGCGGCTCAACGATGCCTATTTGTCGGTGGTGGAATCTCTGCGTCATGCGGCGATCGCCCACGGCTGCGCGGTCGATGTCCACTGGATCAACGCCGAAGATATCGAAGCTAAGGGGGCGGAGCATTATCTCACGGACATGGCGGGCCTGGTGGTTCCCGGTGGGTTTGGTGGGCGGGGGATTGAAGGCAAAATCCAGGCGATCGCCCATGCCCGCCAGCACCAGTTACCCTTTTTGGGCCTTTGCCTCGGGATGCAGTGTGCCGCTATCGACTGGGCGCGTTCCGTCGCCCACCTCGAAGGGGCCGATAGCTCAGAATTCTCGACTGAAACGCCCCACCCCGTCATTCACCTGTTGCCCGAGCAGCAGGACGTAGTGGATCTGGGCGGTACGATGCGGTTGGGCCTTTATCCCTGCAAGGTTGAACCAGACTCGATCGCGGCTCGACTCTATGGCAAAGAAGTAATTTACGAACGCCACCGCCACCGCTACGAATTTAATAACGCCTACCGCAATCTTTTCTTGGAAAGCGGCTACCGCATCAGCGGCACCTCCCCCGACGGTCGGCTGGTGGAAATGATTGAATACAGCCAACACCCCTTCTTTGTCGCCTGTCAATTCCATCCCGAGTTTCTCTCTCGCCCCTATCGTCCCCACCCGCTGTTTTACGGCTTGCTTGAGGCTGTCCTGGGGCAAACACCGTCTGGGGTTGATTATCCCAGCGATCAGGCTGAAACGCACCCTAGGACGGCGGCTGAAGTAGCTGGCTAGTGGCCTGAACCACCTTGACCTCACACCCTCGCAACAGGGTTTCGGCATTGACCTTGTGGTCAAAGAAGAGTTGCATGCGTCCGCGCAGCTGGTGAATCCGCTTGAAGCCAATAGAGCGGATTAGGAATGCGGCGAGGGGCGATCGCAGCGAATCAAAGGCACAGGGTGTGAGCCGACCCTCTTCCGCCACCTGTAACACCTCAAACTCCAGCGTGCTGCGTAGGGGCCGTCGCAGCCGCAAGACCGGGAAATGCTGCTCCCAAATCGAGCTGCTATGGGGGTGAGTCGGCTGACCCAGGTATTGGCTCAAGGGTCGCTGGCCGTGGCTGAGGGCTTCGATCAGACCGATCGCAACCACCTTGGTCGTGAGGTAGAGTCGGGCGACGTTGAGATTGTACTGGGCACGCTGACTCCAGGCCTGGTGTAGCGCCGGGGTCGGGGTGCCATGGAACTGCTGAAAAATCTGCCGGGTGTCGAGTCGGGCCATGAACGTCTCCATTTTCTGGAGAGCTTGCCGATAGTCTGCGGGGCGATAGCGATAGGGCTCGCGTAGGGCCGGATTGAACTCGGGCAGGAGTAGCCAGGTTTGATCGAGGAAAAAGACTGGATCTTCTGCCGCAAAGTTTTCGAGATCGCAGTTGGCCAGGTGCACTGAGCGGTGGATGGCCCGCTGCATCTCCGCATCCGAAAGCCCCAGCTGAAAGCGGGTGTTGGCCTGGATGAGTCGTTGATAGCGGCGATCGCTCTCATCGCTTGCTTGCTCCCGAAAGGGAATCGTGGCCTCGATCGCCACGGCCACCTCAGCCACCTGGCCGGGGGTCAACGCTGGGGCCAAGAGTTGGGTCGCCCAAAGGGCGCTGAGATATTCGTTATGAGTTGTGGCTTCGAGCTCGATCGTGGCGTTCAGGCTGTGGGATGAGGCAAAGGGGTCTGAGAGGCCAAACAAAAACGTAACCAGCTCAGCTATCCAGCCGGTTCCCGAGTCTGCCACCCGCAGTCCTAACGCGGCCGCGTTCCCCACCATCTCACCCGCAATCCCCTCTCGAGTTGAGCTTGCATGGGTTGCTTTGCCGATATCCTTGCCCATGGCTTTAGCCATACCTTTGCCTGGGGGAGATCTGAGGCAAAAGGTGTCGCCTCGCCAATCAATTAGCGTCTGCAGCATAGCTGCCACCCGAGGCTGCAAGCCCCCATCCACGCCGACATAAACCGTGTCGTGGAAGAGCGCCGCCAAGATGGCAATGCCATCTTGACGATATTCTGGGGCTTGCGTCACCCGGTAGGCTAAGTTCAGACTATGCTCCGGCCCATGAAAGTATCGCCCAGGACCGCTTAGCGACGCCACCAGCAGCTCAGACCATCGTTCGAGCTGGGCAGGGGCGATCGCCAGATCTAGACACTGGCAGGCCCAGCTCAGCTGACTGAGGCCCTGTTCATAATCCGAAAAATAATGCTGTGCGTTGGTGCAGGGCATCAAACCATCCAGCCACAAAAATTGATCAAGGACGCGCCTTAACGCCTAAGACGCTGAATCTGGTTACTCGAGCCAGCCAGACTTAACCTGCCAGCTCGAATCAGCCAGACCAAATCGGTGATGCCGAATCGGCACAGAGCCTTAGTTAAGACGTGGTAAATGCTACAGAGTGATAGTGCAAATTTCCGCTGGCATTTTCAATTCGCGCAGGATCTTAACCCGCCGCAACCCAAGGCCCAACGTCCCTGACAAAATTATGGTAAACCCGAACCATCCCGTCTCACATCAGAGTTGAGCGTGATGATCTAACAGAACAATACAGGATTTACTGAGGCGAGGAACGCGATCATGCACTCCTTCATAGAAAAAATTTTATTGTTGTTTAGCCTCCAACCGTCCCAAGTCCGGCAGGGGTGACAGGGGTTGTGTTGCGGAGTCGGGGCGATCGACAAGGCTGGGCGAGGCTGCAGCCTGGGCGGATGGGCGGGGAAACAACTGGGCGATCGCCGCTTGCAAGGTATCCGCCATGACAATCTGGTCACCATAGGCGACGATCACCCGGATCAGCGTGGGCAGACTGTTTCGCTCGGCCTCTAGGTACAGCGGTTCTACATACAACAAAGACTCCTCGACCGGAATAACCAGCAAGTTTCCCTGGACAACGCGGGAGCCCTGGCGGTCCCAGAGGGAAATCAGCTGAGAAATGCTGGGCTCTTGATTGATGCGGGCCTCAATTTGTTCGGGGCCAAAGCTCAGACGCTGTTTGGGGAATTGGTAGAGCAGCAGCTTGCCATAATTGTCACCATCAGAGCGGCCCGCCAACCAGGCCGTCAAATTGTTCCGCTGCACCGGAGTAAAGGGATGGAGGAGAACAAATTCTTCTCGTTCGGCAGTTGGCAAGCGCATGATCAAGTAGTAAGGCTCCACGGGCAGGGGCTCGTTACCATAGATTTCGGTGGGAATTTGCCACTGGTCTTCCCGGTTATAAAACGCCTTCGGGTCGGTCATGTGATAGATCAGCAGCCGCTCTGACTGGATGCCAAAGAGATCAATGGGGTAGCGAATGTGATCGCGTAGGGCCTGGGGCATTGCGCCGAGGGGCTGAAACAGATTCGGGAAAACACGACTCCAAGTTTGAATGATCGGGTCTTTCGGATCTGAGATGTAGAAGTAGGCCGAACCGTTATAGGCATCGACGATGACCTTGACGGAGTTGCGAATGTAGTTGAAGTTGCGATCGCCCGGTGCCGAGTAGGGGTAGCGATCGCTCGTTGTGTAGGCATCCACAATCCAATAGAGATAATTCTTCGGTGGATTCTGGCTTAGATTCTGGTCTAGATTCTGGTTCAGCTCGCGACGATTTCCGGCTGGAGACGCCACCAAGCGGCCCTGTTGGTCAACCAGAGGCTGGTTGCTGGTGACGAGGTAAGGGTCGGCATCGAAGCGGAGAAAGGGGGCGATCGCCCGTACCCGCGACTGGATATTGCGGCGGAACAGCAGCTTGGTGCTGGGCTTAAACGTGCGCGTCAGCCACAGGCGTACATCGCGCAAATACAGACCAAAGAGAAACCGCCGCCCTGGCGCACCGATGGGAATGCCGCCCTGGCCATCGTAGACCGTCTCCACATTGCCATTGCCGCTCGGGTAATCCAGCTCTCGGCTCTGGGTGTTGGTCATGACGTAGGTATTCGTCAGGTTGCCGTAGTAAATTCGAGGGGCATCCAACGGCACCGCCTGACGCACGGCCTGCTCCGTAATCCCCAGCTCTGGATTGCCCTGAATCGTGACATTTTCCCCAATATCTTTGACAAAATAGGTGGGCAGTCCGCCTTCCCCGGCAATGTTGGCCGGACTGAGGGTAAATCCATAGCCGTGGGTATAGACCAAGTGCCGGTTGATCCAGGTTTTCGCGGCACTGGGCACCGCCGCGTAGTCCAGCTCCCGCGCCGAGATAATCACCTGCTGCTTCCCGGCAGCTGCGTCGTTGGTCAGGTCATAGCGATCGAGGCTGGCTGTGGGGAAACTGTAGTACAGTCGAATTTGTTGCAGTTGTCGATTGGCCTCCAGCAGGGGACGGGTGTCCCAGAGGCGAATATTATCGAGGGTGATTTGGTTGGCCTGAAGGTCTTTTCGTGTCAGATTGGAGGAAGGGTCAAAGGATTGAACTTCAATGTTGTCTAAGTCAAAGGCGGCTCGGGTGGCTTGAATACTGCGTTCGATGTAGGGCAATTCACGGGCAAATTCGTTGGGTAAAACCACGAGGTTTTGGATCGCGTCGGGCAGCAGGTTGCCCACGGCGGCCACTGTGATGATATAAACCAGCCACAGGTCGAGAAACGGATGCAAAATGACAAATTGCAGCGGGTTGAACCGACGCGAACCGGGCGGCGAAATGCGGGAGTAGGGCCCCTGGGCGCGGCGAGGCGGCCAATCGATCGCACGGGCTAGCAGCGCTAGGGCAATCAAGATGGCGATCGCCGTCAGCGTCGTGTCCACCGGAATCAACACCTTCACATCGGCATAGCTCGCCCCCGAAAATGTTGAGCCTCGTTGAACATACAGTCGTTCGTAGCGAGACAGCCAGTGGCTCAGGGCCACCAGCAACATGAGCTGGCCACCCAAACCATAGAGGTGGTGCTGCTGATCGAGGGAAAAGCCCCGAAACAGCCCCCGGTTCATGCTGCCCGTGCCACCGAGATACAAAATAGTCACCGTCACCAACATAAACAGCAGCAACCCCACCAGCCAAAACCGCAGCAGTTCCCAGATGGGTAGCGCAAAAAGATAAAAGCTGATGTCTCGATCGAATTGCGGATCCTTCAGTCCAAATGCGGTGGCGTTCAGCAGGGGCAAAAGATGAGACCAGTGGGTTGAAGCCCAAAAGCCAAACCCGAGAACCAGCAATGTTCCTAGGCTGATGAGAGTCGGCCAGGGAAAGACCAAGATGAAGAGCGTCAGGCCACCGAGCAGCAGCCATTGCCAAGGCTGGGCCGACAGCATCAGGACGTCTTGCAGGAGAGTTTGCAGCGTAAATTGTCGAGGCAACTCCGGAGCACGTTGGAGCATCTGGGTGCCGATGCTCCAAACTTGGCCGACCTCACGACCATAGTGGTAGATCAGCAGGGCCAGCAGCAGGCCGAGCGCCCCCAGGGTGAGCAACAGCATCCGCAGGCCCAGGCTGACGAGGCGATCGGGCACGGGGCGGGGCGTTTCGGGCTGGAGCCAGTGCCGCAGAACGCGGGTGGATGCTGAGCGCGGAATCGCTTCCGGGGGATCTTGATTGCGCAGGTGCCAAGCTCGACGAAAGTTCCAGATCACTAGGCTTCCAGAGAGCAGGGTGATCAGAGCCCAGAGGCCCAGGCGAACCTGCATCCGTAGCCAAAAGACCTGGCTGTAACCCAGTTCGGCAAACCAGAGGTTTTCAGCGATCAACCAGGCGGCAAAGTCGAGGCCAAAGAACAGGGCGATCGCCCCCAGCAACCAGGACGAAGGAGTATTGGCGAACTTGCGCTGCACCATGGCAACCGTGCTGAAACCAGCAACTTGAGAGGGCTAAACGAACTGGCCCCATCATACCAACTTGGGCCTAGACAACTTGAGCCTAGACAACTTGGGCCGGAACCCGAACCAACGCGGCTGTCCCCGCAATCTGCGGATCAGCCCTTGAACAATCTACCCTTCGGGATTCAGGTGCCTAGAATCACATAAACTTTCGGGAAAAAAATCTAGATTTCATCTGAATTTCATCGCTTTTTCAGCAATGTTTACGCGACCTAAATAAACTTGAAAGCAACCCTTGGTAGATTTATCCCTAGAGAAAAAATAGAAGAGATCTCGGCTAACCAGCTTGTGACCTGTGATCTCACCGTTTTCCTGTGTGATTTTCCTCAGCGGTAATGTTTATGAGTTTGTTAAAAGGTGTTCAATTCGCCCTGTTTTTATCGACTGCTAGCTTTGCGGGGCTGACCCTTCCATTCGTCAGCTTGGGTCATGAAGCCGTCGAAATCCAAGTCAATTATCAAACTCGGTTTTCTGGATCCTTGCGTGATCTTGCTGGGCCTTACCTCGGTGGGACGATGATGTTGAGTTTGAGTTTGGGCGCTGCGGCCTTGGGCGTTTCTGGGTGGCGAGCCAGCCGCCAAGAGCGGCAGATGGCTGTGCGATCGCTCCAGTCCTTCCAGGCCGAGCTGCGCGCCCAGGAAAAACAACTGCAGTCCTTACCTTTCTCTGAGTCGCGTCTCCAGCTCTTGGGTTTGAGCCAGTTTTTGTCTGAACCGATTTTGTCCCAGTCATTGTCCACCGAAGTCTCGTCCACCGAGGTTTCGTCCACCGAGGTCTTGTCCACCGAGGTCTTGGCCGCCGAGGTCTTGGCCGCTGACACGCCTAGCCCAGCCCAGCCGCTCTTGCGGACGGCCTACGCTTTCTCTGTCCAGGCGGGTTACCAACTTCAGCCCGTACAATATGCTCCCATCCGGATGGCTCCCGTCCAAACGGTTCTTAGGGGCAGCGAGCTCGCTGTTGCGTGAGCTTGTCTTGAACCGACACGGGCAATCCTAGAGCCGCCGAGCGGTAGAGGCGATCGAATTCCCGCTGAAAATGCGCGGCAACGACGGGGTTTTCGATCAACAGCAGGGTTTCGTCGTTCTGCTCATTGGCGGCCTTACTCCAATTGTGGGAGCCTGTGATCACCGCCTGTCCATCCAAAACGGCGAATTTGTGGTGTAACGAATCGCCCTCCGGCAGATCGGGCACGCCGACGCTAGTCAGCGCCGGATGCCAAGGTCGGTTGTTCGGCTCGGGCTGGCAGTTCTGGCGTAAAAGCGCCACGCCCAAGAGATCGAGGGCCTCACTATAGTCGCGGAAGGCAAACCCCGGATCGATCAGGGCTCGAACCGCAACCCCTTGCGATCGCCTTGCCGACAAGGCATCGGCGATGCCCTGCTCAGAAAAAACAAACAGCGCCAGATCAACTCTCGCTTGGGCCTTCGCCAACGTCCGGGCAATCAGGCCGTTGCTGCTGTTGGCCCAGGGCTGACGCTGACCCGTGGGGGAAAAGGCGACCACCACCGAGGAGGCTCCGAGTTTGAGCTGTTGGGGCGATCGCACCGGCTTCTGAACCCCAAATTGACTGTCAGGCTTGCCCCCCGGCCCATCGCCCCACATCGTTTCAAACTCTTGGGTAAAGCGTTGAGCCAGGGTGGCACTTTCGAGGCGCAGCAACTGGTTGGCATTGCCTCGGCTCTCCTCAATGCCCGGTTCCTGGTGAAGGTCTGAAGGCGTCCAATTCGCGGAGCCGGTGACCAGGGTTCTGCCATCCACCACCATAAACTTGTGGTGCATCAGGCCACTGCCCTTGGAACCATCCGCCCGGTCATCTAGCGTGGGAACCCCGGCAGCGCGTAGCAGGGCGATCGCATCGCGCTGGGCCGCTTCCTGGGGTGAAACCTGACCATCGCCATCGCGATCCAAAAAGATCCGAAATCCTTGATACCGCTCGAGCGATCGCCCCTCCAACTGCCCAGACTGGGCCGCCCATTCCGTCAGCGTTTGGTTGTACTGATGTTCTAAAATCACCCGCACCCTTACCCCCGCCCGTTGCCGCGCGATCAAAGCCTCGGCAATACGCGGCAGGCGTAGCTCTTGCACGGCCACGTCGATGCGGGTTTGGGCCTGGGCGATCGCCGCCTCCAAGACAGCTTCGAGATCATCGCCGGAACGCAGCAGGGGGCGATCGCGCTCTTGATAGCGACTCGATTGAGACTGATTGAAATAGACCTGAATGTCCGGATCCTGGGGCAGCGGTGGCAGGCTCGGGGGGGCCGCCTGGGGACGACGTTTGCCACAGACGATGGCGATCAGGCTCAAGATTAAGATCAGTCCAACGATGCCAAGCAGTTTGAGCGGCAACTGGCTGGTCGGTGACTGGCTGGTCGGTGACTGGCTGGTCGGTGACTGGCTGGTCGATCGCGAGCGAGGAGGCAGCCGTTTAAGCAAGCCCAAAAGAAATGAAGGCATTAGGCAGTCGCCAGAAGACGGTAAAGCGGTAGAGCAACCCATTTCAGTCCCGTCCGCTTGAGACGGCCCCTCTCTAGAGTCCCCAACCCCAGGAGAGTTTTCTCAATTTGAAGAATAAAATGGCAAAATAGTTCGAGGGCTCAGGGTTCGGTTAGATCGCCGCTTAGATCGCCGCTTAGACAGACGCTTAGACAAACGACACAGTAAACAGGAGAATTCATGGTGCGATCGCGAGCCCTGCGAGAAGGATCCGTTGGCTTACTCATCGTTGCAGGCGTGGGGCTGTTTCTGGGGTTGGCCGCATGGCTCAGAAATATTAGCCTGGGACGCACCTCCTATAGCATCTGGGTCGAATTTGAAGATGTTGCGGGGCTGAAGGAAGGTACCCCAGTTAACTTTCGCGGTGTTCAAATTGGGAGCGTCCGCAAGATCGACGTTAGCAATAGTCTCGCCACCGCCCGCCTCGAAATTAACCGCCTCGATCTCAAAATTCCTCGAGACTCCTTTGTTTCGGCCCAAAGCTCAGCCCTGATTGGCGATACATCCCTAGACATTGACCCCCTCGTCACCCTCGATGGCGAGGATATCCCAGGGCCTTTGAGCAAAGATTGCAGCGACAGTCTGATTTTGTGCGACGGTTCCCACATTCGGGGTGAGAAGGTGGCGACCCTCACGGACTTGATTATTGCCATGGACGAACTGGCTTCGCTGTTGGGCGATGCCGATCTGGTTGCCAGCCTCAAAAACACCGCAGCCAATGCGGCCACCGCCACCCAGGGAATTACCAAACTCACGGGCAACCTTTCACGCCTGAGTGACTCGGTTCAGGGCGAAGTGGGCACGCTCTCAAATACGCTCAAGTCTGCAGGGCGTGCTGCTGATTCGGCCCAAGTGGCGGCGCGATCGATTGATTCTGCGGCCAATCAATTTGGAACAGTGGCCACCCAGGCCAGCGGTTTGGCCGATAAAACTAGCACGCTGGTGGGCCAAGCCAGCACCCTGATCGAAGAAAACCGAGTGGCCTTGGCCAAAACCCTCAGCGATATTGGTTTGGCCAGCAACACACTCCGCATCACGCTGCTGGAGTTGCAGCCCACCTTCGCCAGTATCCGCACCAGCGACATTGTCAGCGATGTGGCGCAGCTGAGCAAAAATATGCGAGTGGCTTCAGCCAATTTGCGCGTGGCTTCGGCGATGTTGAATGATCCACAAAATGTCTTGCTACTGCAACAAACCCTGGACTCCGCCCGTGTCACGTTTACCAATGCCCAAAAGATCACGTCTGACCTGGATGAAGTCACGGGTGATCCGAAGTTTCGCAGCAATGTTCTGCGGCTGATCAATGGCCTAAGCGGCCTGATTTCCTCAACCCAGCAACTCGATCAACAAATCGCCCAAGCGCTGTCCGACCAGCCAATGCTACCCTCCCAGGCCCAACGCATGACTCAGATGTCACAGCAACTTGACCAGGCTTCATTGGCCTTGACTGAGGATTTGATGCGGGTCGCGCAGTTGTTAGAGCAAGCAGAAATGCCGGAGCCATCGGAGTTGTCGGAGAAGCGCGATCCGACCATCGCGCCCGTTTCACCCTAGCGGTTGGCTATGGTGCTAGGCCTCACAAATCTTGCGGATGTGACTTGCAGATGTGAAATTATGAACGTGACATTATGCCTGTGTTGATTCGTCCGGCGATCGCCTCCGATCTCCCCCCGCTCACCGATCTCTACAACCACTACATTCGTGAGACGCCCATTACCTTTGACCTTGAACCCTACTCGGTCGATCGCCGCCGCCAAACCTGGTTTAAGCATTACCATCGCCATGGGCCCCATCGCCTCCTGGTTGCCGACATCGCGGGCCAACCCGTGGGCTATGCCAGCAGCAGTACCTTTGGTTCTAAAGCAGCTTTTGCTACTTCCGTAGAAACCAGTATTTACCTCAATCCGTCTGTTCAACACCAGGGCATTGGCACCCAACTCTACACGGCACTGTTTGCGGCGTTGGTCTGCGAGCCCGTCCACCGGGCCTATGCGCTGATCACCTTACCCAATCCCCATTCGATCGCCCTGCACGAAAAGCTGGGGTTTCAGGCGGTGGGTGTTTGTCGGGAAGTGGGGCGAAAGTTCGATCGCTATTGGGATGTTGCCTGGTATGAAAGGGCGTTGTCGTAGGTCGGCTGGTTTTGTTTTTTAGGTCTAACGCTCTTCAATGACTCTATGCGTAGATCAATTAGAATAGAGTAGACGAAAGCAAGATAGGGCAAACGATAGAGACGCGTGCAGCGAAGCCGACAGTGAGGTTCGTGGATGACTAGAGATATAGTCAAATCTGGTGTATGGCCGAGGGTTAGGCAACCTTCTCTTGTTTGTGCTCGTGAGCGTCAATCAAGGTTGTGTCTTCAACTCTAATTCCATCTTTGAAGCAGACCCCCTCAATGACA
>JAAUOP010000022.1 GCA_012034805.1 Synechococcales cyanobacterium CRU_2_2
CGTCAAGTCGATCGTCACAACAGTCCCCTCCAGCTTCAGAAACCGCCAAAGAATTCCACTGGACACACAACCATAAATCACCGGGAGGGGCTTTTCCTTTAATTGGTTAAACCGTTGGGCTGCAACCATTTCAGCAATACACTGCCCCAACCCCAACTTCAAATCCGCCTGCTTGGCTTCAATCAACACCACGACCGGAGCTTCGATCTCTAGCTGTTCTGCCGAGCGGCTAATCAGAAAATCACAGCGCCCACTGAGTTTTGCCTCTGCATCTACCGTAAAATCTTCACCCGAAAACAGTCCAATCTTACGATCGAGTTGCCGCCTAGCTTCCACCAAAACGGGGCTAATAATGAGCTCCGATCGAGCTTTCTCACTTCCACTCGCCGTCGCCAGCGGTAGATTCTCTGCCAAAACTGCTACCAGGATTTCACTCGGTGCCACCGGAGCCGCCTGTGGCAAAAACTGCACATCTTCGATGGTCGTCAGCCCAAAGGCCGTTTTTACTGAGCCGATCGTCTTGAAATCGCTGTAAGCCATAACGTTGACGGTGACCTTTTTAATGCAGAATCATCCCAGTTTAACACTTGCATAAAGTGTCTTAAAGCGTTGCTGCTGCACCTTGTGAATCACGATCGCCCCAGGATAGTCTCGCCGCGAGTGAGGCTCAAACTGACCGCTAAGCAACGCTCCCGTATCCACCGACCCCAGCTCCGGCACCCACTGCCGAATGTACTCGCCGTCCGGGTCAAACTTTTGGGCTTGGGTATAGGGGTTAAAAATGCGCAGGGGCTTTGGATCCATGCCACTGGATGCACTCCACTGCCAGCCGCCATTATTCGCGGCAAGGTCGCCGTCCACGAGCTTCTGCATAAAATACTTTTCACCCCAGCGCCAGTCAATGATCAGGTCCTTGGTTAAAAAACTAGCGACGATCATCCGACACCGGTTGTGCATCCAACCCGTTTCGTTGAGCTGACGCATGGCAGCATCCACAATTGGGTAGCCGGTTTGCCCCTCGCACCAAGCTTGGAAATGCACTTCGTTATTTTCCCAAGGAAATCGTTTCCACTGCTCTCGGTAGGGGCCTTGGGCCAAGTCTGGAAAAAAGTGCAGCGCGTGCTGATAAAACTCACGCCAAGCCAGCTCCTGTTGCCAGGTTTGGATATTTTGGCGAGCTTCGTCGCTGCGGGTGTCGGCCATGGCTGCTGCGCTAGTTTGCCAGAGGGTGCGGACACCGATCGCACCAAATTTGATCGCAGCACTGAGAAAAGATGTGCCTTCAACTGCGGGGAAATTGCGCTGCTCATCGTAACTTTGCAGCATTCGCGCTGAAAATGCTCCAGCTGCTCGAGAGCTGGAGTTTCGCCCGGTGGTAGCAAAAAGCGATCGTCGTCCCAAACAAACCCCAAATCCTGAGCAAAGGGAAGTGGCCCCGCTCCGGCTTGCTCCGCCTGGGCCAGTTCGGTCTCGCTGAGGCCCTCAAGACCTTCCGGGGCGGCTAGGGGGGCGGCCTTTTCCTGCTTGCTCCAGTTTTTCCAAAAGGGGCCATAGACCGTGTAGGGGTCGCCCTTGCCGGTGCAAATGTCGCCAGGGGCATGTAGGAGCTGGTCCCAGCCCATTTCGGCCTCGATGCCTTGGTTGAGTAAAGCGCGGGCCACGGCAGCATCGCGCTGGTGGGAATAGGGTTCGACGTCTTGGTTCCAGTAGACGGCGGCGGCTCCGAGCGCAGCGGCGAGGGAGGGAATTTTTGTTCGGGTTTGCCCTGGAGGATCAGAAGCTGGCTTCCAGCCTGGGCATAGCGCGCCTGCAACTCTTCTAGGCAGCCAATCATGAATGCCACGCGGGCCGGAGCGATATCGTCTGCGGCGAGGATGTCAGGGTCAAGGCAAAAGACGCCTGTCAGCTGGGCGGTGCGTTGGCGGGCTGCGCTGAGGCCTGCATTGTCGGAAAGACGCAGGTCTTTGCGATGCCAAAAGAGGATGCGATCGGTCATGGGGATGCTGGATTTGAGCCGTCTTTTTTAGAGTAACGCAGTCATTGTCCCCAAATACTTGGTCGTCGGGAATCCCTGAGCTGCATCTTGCCAAAACCCGTCAGTTTTGAGGTATTCGGGGTAGACCGTGAGCGAGCCCATCGCCTCTCGTTCCACCCAAGTTGCCTCTACAATCGAGAGCGCATCGGTGGCGTTTTCGGGGAGGTGGTCTAGGGTGATCTCGCCGGAGATGGCGTCTGCGACCATGTAGAAGGCGACATGCTGGACTTGGCGATCGCGATCGCGAAACTCATGCACATAGGCAATGCGCGACACCGTAACCGAGAGCCCCGACTCTTCCTTGGCCTCTCGACGGGCGCAATCAAAAATCGAATGGTCTTCTGGCTCGAGGCCGCCTCCTGGCGAAAGCCAGATTATCTGACCTGTCCGCAGCGATCGGTGTTTGACCAGCAAGATCTCCCGAGGTTCAGGGGAGGAAGGTCGAAGAATCAACGTAGCAGCCCGAACCCGGTGACGCATGGAGTCAAAGCAAGAATCAACACCTGACTTTAACCGATCGCCACTGGTACGCGATCGCCAGCTTCAAGTCATGGGGATTGAATCAGAGCTGCCTGGGAGTCGTTACCGAGGGAGATCAACGGTGCCCCCAGCGGATCCGTGGCAGTTGCCCTGGTTGCCCCCAGCGGCAACCGCCAAATCTGGCTCGTGCTGCCCTCGGACAAATCGATCGAAAATATCAAATCATCACCCAGCCGCGTCAAATTTTCGATGCGGCTACCGCCGAGTTCCAGCGCCGAAGCCGCCAGTAAGGTTCCTTCAGGCGTTCCGTCCGTTCGCCACAGGTCGCGGCTGGTGCCGTCGCGGGTCGCGGTGAAGTAGAGCGCCTCTCCCACAAGGATAAAGTCCTGGGGGGCAGAGCCATTGGGCCGCATAACCGGTTCTAGGGGCAAGGCTCCCCCCAACGGACGACCGGGGGACGGCCAAACCAGGGGAGAAAAACCGCTAACACTACTGTCTTGAGCAATATCCTTGAGCTGAACAGTACCCGCCGCTGTGCCATCGCTCACCCAGGGTTCCGTGCCATCGGGGCCTGTGGCGCTGAAGACGATGCGATCGCCCAAGCGGGTCATCTGGGCAATCAGTGAGCTACCCGGCCCCGGATTGATATCCCGAATCAACTGGGTTCCGGCCTCGCTGCCATCGGTACTCCACAGCTCCATGCCAGTTTCTGGGGTGCGGGTGACAAACAGCAGACGGTCATTGACGACGCTGCTGACTTGGGAAACTAGGCCCGAGAGGGGGCTAATGTCTTTGACTCGCCGGGTGCCCGCCTCGGTGCCGTCACTGGCCCAGAGCTGTTCGCCCTGGAGTCCCTTGGCGGTGAAGTAGATTTCGCCCTTGAAGGCTTGCAGGAGATTCGGGGCGGAGCTGGTGAGACCGGGACGAAGATCCTTGACAATGCGAGTACCTGGACCGCTGCCATCGCTAACCCAGAGTTCGTAGCCTCGGACGCGATCGCTCGCCTCCAAAAACACCCGCTCCCCCACAGCCAAGGTGACGGGCAGCATCCGCGCCACTGCGAGCTCCTGCAATACCTGGGTTCCCGCCTGGGTTCCATCGGTCACCCACAATTCTCGGCCAAAACTGCTGAACAAGAACTGATTATTGACTTGAGCGTTGATCGAGCCAAAATTGAAGACTCGATTCTCGGGGTTAGAGATGACTTGGGTCCCGTTAGCGGTGCCGTCGCTGGCCCAGAGCAGGCGCTGGGCGGTTTCGGGCTGGTAGGTTTCAAAGAGGAGGCGATCGCCCAAAACCTCTAGGGGCGAGGTGACCACCAGCTGACTACCCGGAACCAAATCGGTCAGAATTTGGCTACCTTCCGCCGTACCGTCAGTGAACCAAACATCGCTGCCCAGGGGGCTACGAGCCTGAAAAACATCGCGCCCTTAAAAGGAGTGAAGCGATCGGGACTGGCAGAGTTGGGAGACTGGCCCGAGCTGTTCGGAAAAATATCGACGAAGAGAACGGTTCCGTCTGGTGTGCGATCGCTGATGCCTAGCTCCGTTCCGGTCTCCGGGCTGCTGAGGCTGAAGAGCAGGCGATTGGCTGTACCCGACTGGGCAGTATCCCCCAATCCATTCAAACCACTGGCCCCGATGCGCCCTGGCAGGGTACCAATCCGTTCTGCCGTCGGAAGATTAGTCATTGTTCTAAAGCCCTATTGAAGTCCCTGAGTGAAAGTGTGAGCTGAAGTAAGCAGGGACGAACCGCGTTCGTCCGGGCTATTGAGAGCGCATACCGTCAAACTAGTCTGGATAAATCAGGGGATTCAGGCAGAACTTTACAATTTTTTTTATAGACAAAATTTGAGTTCCTATTTGAGTTCTTATGGGAGAAGCCCACACCATTCTGTTGATTTCCGTACAGCAGTTGTGCTCAAAATCTTTGCTATTACTTAAGTTTGCGTCAAAGGGAACAATTAGGAATTACTCAAATCCCAAAAGTCCGTCAAGAAGCGAGTTCTTACTCAAATTATCATGCCTGCACAATGGCCCAATGAGGCGGATCTAGAGCGACTATTTTGGGGCTACTATCGCCATTCTCAACCGCCTTAACAATTCTCTTACTATTGCTTTACAGTCAAAACTCTTAGCTATTATTATTAACTCGTACACTTGTCCAAGGCTGCCGCTTTCCCATGAGTCAACAAGCTGATTTTGCTCAGGCTTGTTCTAGTTCTATCGATTTAACCCAGCTCCCTCTCATTCTGGCGGGGCCTGTTTTGCGGCGGACGACAGCTGAAGCCGTTACCGTCTGGATCGCCTTACAACATTCTTGCAAAATTGAACTCAACATACGAGTCACCCATCACGCTGGAGAGACGATCGGCCCAGTCATTTTGAAAGGTTGCGGCACAACCGTTAAAGTGGGGAAGTCACTGCATGTAGTTGCGATTACGGCGATCGCCTCAGGTACAGATGCACTAGAGCATCCCGAGTCATCCAAGGTTCAACCCACACAGCCTGATTCCCTTGCGAAAGTGGCCGAGCCAGAGGCGTTGTGTTTAGAGCCAGGGCAGATCTACGCCTACGATCTGGATTTTTCAGATTGAATCACACACCAGAAGCGTCTTCTGCTCTATCCCTTGACCCAGCCCTTCCGATTTCTCTGCAACAGGCCCTGACCTCCCCACGCTTTCCGGAACTTTCCATCAGCTATTTCAGCCATGGTTTGCCGACCTTTGCGCTCTGCCCGGCTCAACTAGACCAACTTCAGATCTTCCATGGATCTTGTCGGAATGTACAAGACCGGGACCACGATGCCCTCGCCATCGTGGACTGTGCCGCAGCTCACCACGCAGCCCAACCCAATCACCGGCCCCATCAGTTGTTCTTCACCGGAGATCAAATCTATGGCGATGAAGTAGCCGATCCATTTTTGTGGGCCATTCTTCGGGCTCAGGACGCTATCTTCAACGAGGATGAGTCTTTAGTCATAGAAAATACAGAGCCCTTCGACTTGAGTCAGGCATTGCAGCCCGGTCAGCGCAATCAAATCGCGACTCAAACTGCAGGCCTAACCGCTAGCCTCAAGAACACCCCAGAGAAAGCGAGTAGCCATCTCTTTCGCTTTGGTGAATACTGCGTTGCTTATCTGTTTTCTTGGTCCCAATGCCTCTGGCAGCTCGATTTTCCGCAAGCAAGTGACCTGGGCCAACGGGGTAAACAGGCGAAGCAATGGGACCGAGACGTAATCCACCTAAAACGTAACAGCCAATCTCAACATTTGGTTCGGCGAGCCCTCGCCAATGTGCCGACTTACATGATTTTTGACGATCATGATGTCAGCGACGATTGGAACATCAATCAGGCTTGGTGTCAGCGGGTGCTGGGGTCTTCAATGGGCTATCAAGTGGTGCGTAACGCCATGTTGGCCTATGCCCTATTCCAAGGTTGGGGCAATACACCTGAACAGTTCGCTAGGGGGACAGTTGGTGCAGAATTGCTAAAAGCAACCGAAACTTGGTGTGAAACGGGCGATCGCGCTGCTGCATTTACCCTCACCAGCCTGCTAGGTATCCCTCCTCAGAAGCAACTGTTCAGGCCCGATGGTGACACTTGGGTTTTGAATTCAGCTTCCGCCAGTCTGAAGTGGCACTATGCCATTGAAGGAACGAATCACCGGATTTGGGTCCTCGATACCCGCACCCAGCGGGGCTATCCCCAGGATAAACCACCCACTCGCCCCCCCAGCTCATCAGCCCATCTGGGTTTAAAGCGCAGTTGGGGCCGCTTCAAGCAGAGTCATCTGGACAGCCTCAACTGGATTCAACAGCAGGTCCGATTCGTCTGACCTTCATTGTTGCTCCAACGAACGTCTTCACGCTAGAAGTTTTAGATTGGCTTCAATCTCTAGCCCTCAAAAGCAATCGAGTTTTTGATGCCGATGTGGGAGATTCTTGGAATCTTGAAACGAGTAGTCGTGCAAAGCTCCTCAGTTGTCTCTTCGATATTCGCAGGCCAGTGGTTATTCTATCTGGAGATATCCACTTCGGAGCAAGTATAGAAGTTGATTATCAAATTAACAATCCAGCGGCATCTCACAACCCATCGGCAACGCTATCCTCTGACTCAATAATCAAGGGCCGCTTAACCCAGTTAACAGCCAGTGCAATTTGTAATTCAGACACCATGACTGGATTACTGCACACCAAGTTGAAATCATTACTGCCTGAACGTTCAAGGTCCTGGCTGGGCTGGAACCAGCCTGCGCTCCAAGTAGAAGTCACATCTATTTGGCAGGCTCACTTGCGACGACCCTGGCTTAAACTAAGGCAGCGCTTTCCATCTGCCAAGGCATTGAGTCCAGAAGAACAGCTATTGGTACGCGATCGCCTGCCCAGTTGGCAATACCAAACAACCTGGATGAAACGGCAACCGGCTCGGCGCTCCATCTGGCTCTCAAGCAGTCCCCCCTGGCTCACTTCCTCGGGGCGCTCAGGACTCCACTCTAAGCTTACGAAATGGTTATGGTACAACCGCTGGCTACAAGAAGGGCATGAGGTTGTTGGCTTCAACAACATTGGCCTAGTTCATTTTGAATACCGTGGGGATAAAGCGGACCTTGTAGTCCTGCACGATTTATACTGGTACTCGCCCTGGAGAGCTTCTCAGGTTATATACAGTCGTTTTGAATCGAACATTGCTAGGAATTCAGGAGCAGCATAGCTAAGTTCTGACCCAAGTAAGTTTAAGTCCTATTTTGGAGCTATTGGCAGACAAGGAAATGGGCATCAAAAAATACTTGATGCCCATCAATTTAAGACAGTCTTCGTGCTTGTTTTATTCCTGAGGAACCCAGACTGAGACTGAACCAGGATCACAACGAAACTCTGCCCAACCCTCATCATTGGTCGTGATCATTTCTGAAATATGCTCGGTCAAGTCGAAATAGGTTCGGTTCGCTTGCCCAACCTCCATCCACTTAGAACCCGCATCGCCATTGCTGAGAACAACCGCCATTGCACCCTGGTTTTCCTTCGTTCCTAAGCGAGTCCAGCCAACAGTATTAGCATGGTCAAAGTAGTCGTATTGGGCACCAAAGGCATAATTTTGACGAGCTTCAAGAAACTTATCAATGAGCCATTGATGGCTACTCATCCAGATCTCGTATTCCTGACCATCCTTGCCAGCATCTTTGTAGTGGGCACCAAAATAATCTGGATAGAAGATACAAGGATAACCATCTCGGCGCAGCAAAATTAAAGCGTAGGCCAGTGGTTTAAACCAGGGCTCTACCACAGACTCTAGAGCTTGGAGTGGCTGAGTGTCATGGTTGGCCACAATTGTAACAGCTAAGGTTGGCTCGTTCTGCACGAGAGAACCATCAAAGATGGTGCGCATGTCGTAGCCATTGCCCGCTTTGCTAGCTAGAGCAAAGTTGAGGTGCAGCGGTGCATCAAATAGTGCAACATTTCCTCCAGTGACATCAATAAAGTGGTGTAGCGCTTCCACCTCATAGGACCAATATTCGCCAACCGAAAAAACATCTTTCCCAGAATATTCTCTCAGGTGATTGATCCATTGAGGAAAGAATCCAGCTCTAACATGCTTTACAGCATCAAAACGAACACCGTCGATTTTAGTTGTATCAATGTACCATTCCCCCCAAGACTTTAACTCCTGGCGCACTTCGGGGTGATTGACATCTAGATCACAGCCCATTAGATAATCGAAGGAACCCTTCTCTGAATCAACGTTATCGTCAAAGACCTTCCCTTCAAACAGGAAAACAGCTTTGTACTCTGGATCAAAATCATTGAAGTCCACTGCTGTAAAGTGCCACCAATGCCACTCGAAATCGGAATACTTCTTGCCTCGTCCTGGAAAGTTGAATTTTGTCCAAGACTTAATTTTTCGCATCTCCCCAATGGATGTGTTGCGATCGCTCTCGTTAAATGGCGTGGCATTAAATTCTTCTGT
The DNA here is from genome assembly GCA_012034805.1 of Synechococcales cyanobacterium CRU_2_2. GTDB lineage: Bacteria > Cyanobacteriota > Cyanobacteriia > PCC-9006 > JAAUQQ01 > JAAUOP01. The sequence goes on from JAAUOP010000022.1 coordinate 8,482, forward strand.
TTCGTCTCCACCAATTCGATGGTTGAAGACAACATCTGCATAGACTTCCATGCCATGATCATGGGCGACTTCAATGGCTTTGACGTATTCGTCCTTAGTGCCATATTTTGTCCGTATCGTTCCTTTCTGATCAAACTCTCCTAGATCATACATATCATAGACGCTATAGCCCACGTCATAGCCACCGCTATTGCCTTTGTAAGCTGGTGGCAGCCACAGGGCTGTGACGCCTTTTTGTGCGAGCTCTGGAGCGTGGTCTCGCACCTCGTTCCACAGGCCTCCATCCGGCGGGATATACCAGTGGAAAAACTGCATCATTACCCCATTGAGATTAGCCATCGTAGAGACCTCAAATATAGCCCTGTTGCTTACAGTGATGTCAGCACAGCCGCCATGCCATGCCGTAATGCTATCGCGGCTAGCCGGCCATTAGCGAGGTCAGCATAGAGGGTGATTTCAGTAGCGAGGATGAGTAGGGAAATGAGTTCTAAGGTACCCAGGAGATAAAGGGCTAGGGCAGGTTTGGGGACGAGGAGGAAGAAGGTGATGAGGGCGGTGGGGATGATGACGCCGAAGAGGCCGAGGGTGACGTAGAGGAGGTTGTTGCGAAAGCCGATGCGTTGGGCTTGTTCGGCTTTGAATTTGTCGTATTCGAGCAGCCAGATTTTGAGGATGGGGTCTTCGGCCATGGGGACGGCCCAAGAGGATCCTGAATCCGGCCCTAAACGATACTATGCCAAGTGACCAAGTTGAGTTGTTCAGTTATTTCCCAGTGGGCTATTGCATAATTCAGGGCTGGCTCAGTTTGGACTCGCGATCGTGCCCCAAGAAATCCATGACATAATGAATGACTATGGCAAGGTGTGTCCATATTGTGGCTCCATGCCTTTCGTGATTTCAGCTTGTTCGATGCCTTTTAGAAGTTTAGCGATTTGGGTGGGTAGGGATTGGAGCCCGCATTCGTCCAAGTAGTTTTGGAGGGCCGCTTCCATACTGGGTTAGTTGTCTTTGCATTCGTAGACGGTTCCACCTTTGTCGTAGGCTCGAACGAAGGCGGAAGTCATGTTGTTTTGTCCAATTTCGATCCAGTCGAAGAATTGAGCAAAGTCGATGATGGTTGGATATTGTGTAACCGTTCAGGGGGTATCAAAAACAGTTCAAATGCCTCTGCACAGGTGATTTGAACGATTTCAATCAAAGAAGATGTTCCAGCAACTGCTCTCAAAAACAACTCTTTTACAAGATCACATGTATTACTCGAGTCGGCTCAAGCGCTACTGGTAGCGTGTTACTTGTCCAAACAGTCTACATATACCCTCTGAACGGTTGCGATATTGTTGTTAAGAGCTTTTGAATTTTAGCATGACTTCAGGATCAAAGTATTTGATAAAAAATTGTTTAGAAACGGCAAGATCAATTCAATCTGCAATGACATTATCTAGAGTAAATTCTACTTCAATCGATTCAACGATAAAATTAGCATGATTTCTTACAAATGGCCTTGATCCTTGGTCTGTATCGAAAATATGAATACCAGATAGGTCGATATCATAGTGGCAAAACAGATTCAGATGGATCTTGCCGGTTTAGCAGTCTTCCATAGCGCTGACTTGTAGGTTCTCAAAGACTATCAATTTCCCGTATCATCTTCTCAATCGTTTGCTGGAGTAGTGGCATGGCAAGCTGAACAGACGATCAGTTTGTTGGTTTTCCGTATCCTGAAATCGCTTTATTATACTTTCAAAACTTTTTCATAGTGTAGCTATCTCCTGTGACAATTTAGACTAAATCATAAACACTTTATAGTTGTTTTCTGAAAGACGTAAAAGTTATGCCGTAAGCATTCGAATACCTCTATTTAGATGGCTTTGAAGAGCCTTATCCTAGTCGCTTTTCGAACGATTAAAGTGATGTTAAAGCGCCCCTATCCGGCATTTTGACGCGATAGTTTAAAAATAACTCTCCCCCCAATTGTTCAGCAGATTGCAAATGCAACTGAGGTGCCGACTTCGCCCAGAAGCCCACACCATCGACGGGCGTCGGGGCCGTGGCCCCGCCCAACACCAGGGGACAGATCGTTAGCCAGAGATCCTGGACTAGGCCTGCTTCAAACAATGCCGAGGTCAGTCGCCCGCCCCCTAGCACCGCCACTCGGGCCAAGCCAGCCCCTGCGAGCGATCGCCACACCGCCCGCCAATCCCATTTCTCTCCGACCTGGGGCGCGATCAAAATCTGGTCAAAATGAGTCTGCCGCCACAACTGCGCGCCTGTCGCAGTCGTCAATAGCCAACGAGGCACGGGCTGACGAAAAAAACGAGCCTCCGGATCCAAACGCCCGGAAGCAGAGCATACTAGTTGCACTGGCTGGGACGATTGCCCGCAGGCTTGACGCTGGGCCAGCAGCTCGGGCGATCGCACGGACATCGTCGTGCCGTAGGCGCGCAGCGTCTCCGCCCCAAATACCACCACATCCGCCAGCGCCACCTGGGCTTCCAAATGGGCTTGGTCGGCAGCGGAGCCAAATCGAGCGGGCGATCGCCCACCATCGGCAATCTTACCGTCGGCGCTCATGGCCAAAATCACTGCCGTTTGAGGATAGGGAGCGGGCATCAGCATAGGTCGCTTGTGCCTGTATCGAGCAGGCTACTTTTTTCCCGGAAAATCTCAGTATGTCCACAGAGAAATTACAGCTTCTTTAAATTTATCAAGAAGCGATCGCAGTATCTTTACGCAACTCGCTTCCCTAGCGTACTTTACATAATAGGTAAGCGCTTGTCTCTTGCCTAAGCCCCCCTTGATTCCTGCTGGGCGATCGCCTCTGGCTGCACTTCACCTCCCGTGCTCACTCGCACGATTGTGTATGCCAACTTCCTTTCGTCGCTTCTTACTCTCTCGAATGTTGCTCCTGCTGTTGCCGGTGTTGGGCCTCAGCGGTAGCTTGGCCTATGCCAAAGCCTACCAGGTGCTCAAGTCGGTGCCGACCCGCGCGCCGCTGGTCTCCAGCGAGACGGCACTACGAGAGAATCTGTCCCAATATGTATGGGTCAAAAAAGAGCAGGCAGAGGCAGCACTTCATGATCTTGCCTGGATTATTGGTGGCACCACAGTCTTGGGCATGGTTGCTGTGACGGCACTGTCAGCTTATTTGGCGCGAGAGTTGGCCAAGCCGGGGGAACAATTGCAAGCACAGATGCTGCACATCCAGGAGCGTTTGGAGCAAGGATCGCTTGCCGAGGGGCTGGAGGCGCTTCCCAGTGAGGGCTTTAAGGTACAAGAATTTCAACAATTGGCCCGTGCGTTTAATGAGCTGATGGCGCAACTGGCCCAGAAAACTGAGGAACTGGAGCTGGTGTCGCGGGAGGCCCAGGCCGCCTGCCAGATGAAAAGTCAGTTTTTGGCAGCCACCTCCCACGAGTTGCGGACGCCGCTCAATTCGCTGATTGGACACATTCATCTGATTCAAGACGACTGCTGTGACAACCGCGAGGAGGAAATGGAGTGCCTTGCCCAGGCCAACCAAGCTGCCCTGCATTTGCTCCACGTGATGAACGAACTCCTCGACATTGCCCGCATCGAAGCCGGGGAGTTTGAGCTTACGCTGGAGCGGCTTAATCTCTTGGAGTCCTTGCAAGAGGTGTTTCAACTCCAGCGGCCCAGCCTAGAGCAAAAGGAACTGGCCTTGCAGCTGGGACTGCCTTCGCAGCCGGTGTGGGTGATGGGCGATCGCAACAAGCTCCGGCAGGTGTTGCTGAATGTGGTGCAAAATGCGATCAAATTCACCGATCGCGGCCAAATTTCCATCACCCTTAAAATGCTGCCCGCCCCGGCCAGCGGACAGTCTCGCCAGCTTCTGCTGAGCGTCACCGATAGCGGCATTGGCATCGAGCCCAAAAAACAGCAGCAGCTGTTTCAGCCCTTCTCGCGGGTGGGAGATACGGCCTCACGAACCTTTGAAGGTACGGGCCTGGGCTTGGTGATTTCGCGATCGATTTTGGAGCGCATGGGCGGAGAAATCCGGATCTCAAGCCAGGGCCTGGGGTTGGGAACGCGGGTCGAGATTCGTCTGGCCCTGCTGGAGGAGGCCGACCCTTCGGGCTCGCGCCAAATTGCTCGCGGCTCCCAAGAGGGTCACACTTTGGGTTGAGGATAGGGTCTAGAGTGCGATCGCCCTCCCCTCCGCCATCGAACGACTGAGAGCCGTCAACAGACCGACCAACTGGGCTCCCACTTCACCCGAGGAGCGATCTGACGGGCAGTTCTGCTCGATGCAATCGACGAAATGGGCACAAACCCGCTGGAGGGATTCGCCTGGGGGGATGGCGATCGCCTGGCGCGCCAGATTGGCCGGGACGTATCCCTGGGGTTGCATCTCTAGCTCCCCCGTCATCAGCACCAGCGGCTCATCTGCCAATTCATCAAAAATTAGGGCCCCGCGATCGCCTACCAGGACCAGCCGTCGCTGCTTATCCGGATTGAGCCAAGACCAATGCAGCTGCACCGGAATGCCGCTGGCATATTGCAAACCGGCCCAGACCGTATCCGCCAAGCCCTGGGGGGATAGCGCCGTGGCGGTTTGGGGCTGGAGCCAAACGTGGCCCTGGGCCTGGAGGGATCTGGGATTTTCGCCGAGCCAATAATTAAAAATTGCCAGGTCGTGAATGGCTAAATCCCAAAGGGCATCGACATCCTGGCGCACGGGACACAGGTGAGTCCGGCTGGCGTAGCCGTAGCGAATTTTCCCCAGTTGTCCGGCCTCAATCACAGCCTTGGCAACTTCAACCGCCGGATTAAATAAATAGGTGTGGTCAACCACCAGTAAACGATTCTGGGCTTGGGCCAATTGGCACAGGGCCTCAGATTCCTGGGTCGTCAGCGTCAGGGGTTTTTCGGCCAGGACATGATGGCCCAGTTGCAAGGCGGCTTCAATCATCGCGTAATGGCTGGCCGCCGGGGTCGCCACGACGACGGCGTCGAGGCCCGGTTGGTGCAATAGCGATCGCCAATCAGCGGTCAGCGTCGTCTCTGCCAGGGCCGGATCCGTCGCCAAGGCCTGTTGCTGGCGAAGCCGCTCGAGGCTGGGCTCGTAGGGATCGGCGATCGCCACCACTCGCACCCGAGGCTCCGCCAAAAACTTGCGAATCAGGTGAGAGCCCCAACGTCCGGCACCCAAAATACCAATCCCGATCGTCATCTCTTCCGCTCCGGTTACAATCGTTTAGCGAGGCTCTGTCTACGGGAGAGCCGGGTTTAGAGAGATGCGTCGGAAGTCGGAGCGGGTGGGTAAGGTTCTACCCGTTGTGCTACCGTCTGTGCCTCGGGCCGTTGCGGACAGACCAGGCGAAAGGCAATCTCAGCCGCAGCCTGTTGAGCGGTCTTGATCGAGCGACCCTTACCTCGGCCCAAGCATTGACCCCGTAGCCACACCTCTGCCGTAAAGCGTTCCCGATCGCCGTGAATTGTGCTCGTTTCCTCAACTTTATATTCGGGCAATTCCTTAAATTCTCCCTGACTCCACTCTTGAAGCGCTGCTTTGTAGTTTTGTCTGGCCGGATCCTGGCGAATTTCTTCGGATAGCAGATGCAGATGGGGATTGAGCCAAGGACTGACGTAGCTGAGATCCTGGGTGCTCAAAAACAGGGCTCCCATGACCGCCTCCAGGGCGTCGGCTTGACGGCTGGTGGCTCCGGCGCGATCGCCCGCCGCGCTAGACGACATCAGCAAATAGCGCTCTAGAGCGTAGCGAGTGGCAATTTGGGAGAGGACGCGATCGCTCACCAATACCGACCGCAGCGCCGCCAACTCTCCGACGCTAGAATCGGCGTAGGTGGTGGTCAAAAACTCTGCACTGGCTAACCTCACCACCGCATCACCCACAAATTCCAGGTGCTCGTAGTTGGCGGTTTGGGAAGCGGTTGGATGGGTGAGCGCGAGGTTTAGAAGTGCCCAGTTGATCTGCTGGCTCTCGGCCAGGGCTAACTTCTGCACTAAACTCTCGAGCTGCTTTTGTCTACGCGGATCAATCACAAGCGAGTGTTTCGAAAGGGTTGCCCCTAAATCATAGGTCTCTGACGAAGCCGACCGCAGCGCAAATTGGCAAAATCTCAGATTTGGAACTTCAGATTTGGAACTTCAGATTTGGAACTTCAGATTTGGAACTTCAGATTTGGAACTATAGAGCGATCAAACTGGCCCGTGGGTCACAAAAAAAATGTGTCGCCACCCGTTTCGCGAACTTTACCGGACGTTTATCCGGAGCAGAGAGATGGGGAAACTGGACATAGCTCCAGAATTGGCTCGTTTCGTCAGGGGGAGGGATTTCGATACCCAAACCGTCGTAATGCTGGCGATGGACCGCTTGCATGGTTTGAGGAAAGACACCCACTAACATGGCTAGAACCTCTGGGGGTAGGGCCGCGATCGCCAAGGGGTCAAAAAAAGCATCAAAACTTTGCAAGAGCACCTCGGCCCGTTTCGTCGGCTGGGGCAGTTCGGCAATTTTCTTGAGCCAATACATCCACTGAATTCGGCGACGGTAGGCGGTCTGCTGCTCCTCAAAAGATTGGACAGAAACGAGTTGCCATTTTGCACCAATGGCGATCGCTTCTTGACAATCAAAATCGCAAGGGCGGCCAACCGCCGCCCCTGGGCCCGCAAACTCGGCATGGTATGACTTACACAAAATCAAACCATTACGACGCTGCGCACTTAATGCTGTAAATAAGGGGTCTTGATACACGATTCTAAATTTGCCATCGCCAGAACGAACGACTCAACAACGCATGCTCCGAGTATGCTCCGACGCCCTGATGCCTTGAGAATGTAGGCTCCTCTCACTAAAGCAGGACAACCGCCTTTAAGCTCTAGAGGACCAAAAGAATTCGTGGAATCTACACGATTTCAATGACCAATCTGAACAAACGATAAACCGCTAACCGTATTGTTCCCGCTGCCCAGCAAGCAAGATCACTAACACAAACTTCTTAATGTTGTATCAATACTTACACCTCTAATTCTAAAATCTCCTGACTCACTTCACAATGGTGTATCTCCCCTAGGGGTCAACCAACTGATCGAACTCTCTTCATCCAGTTCAATCAGGCTTAATCAGAACATCTCTGAATATCTCAATCGGGCTCAATCGCGTTCAATCTAGCTAAGCTGAGGTACAAGTAACCTGTGGGTCGTCAGCGTAGCCAAATCACTCAAAGAGGGTGGAAAAGTTGGACATAAGCCGGGTTCTGTTCTCCAGCTTCCGAAGAAACTGAAGGGCGGTTATCTATCTGGGACAGCGGTTACCCGCTCCCTCAAGCGGTACTCCAAAAACGGGACGGGAAAAAGATCAACCCTTGCCCCTGCGACCTTGCTCCCCACCGGGGTTTACCGAGCCAGCACCTCTCGATGCTGCTGGTGCGCTCTTACCGCACCTTTGCACCCTTACCGGCTATAGGGCACTAGGCCTTGAACCGGCGGTATTTTTCTGTGGCACTCTCCTCGCGGTTACCCGCACTGGGCGTTACCCAGCAAGCGTGATCTTTCGGGAGCCCGGACTTTCCTCAAAGGGTGTTGACACCCTCCGTAACTGCCTCGCCAACTTTTCCACGTTCATCTTACTAAACCCTTGAACGCTAAACTGTTGAATGCTGAATCCTTAGATATGACTGGATTGATTTGGCCTGATTGCTTTGACCTGATTGCTTTGACCTGATTGCTTTGGACTGATTGCTTTATGTCTGCTTTATGCTTGATTTACCTTGGCTTCATTTTTGGGTAGTTTTGCTCCGGCTCAATTTTGCTTTTGCTAATGTGGGTTCAAGCTCTCTTCAGAGTCCTCCAAGCTTTTCTCAGTGTTTGTACGGTTTTTATATCCAGGAAGAAATTAAGCTTCTCCGGAAAAAACGGGAAAACTTCCCGTAAACTTCTCCGTAAACCTCTCCGTAAACCTTCCTATAAATCTTGCTTACCTGGGAGCATCCCCAGCTAATTTCGGAGAAGCCTGTGGGTTTTTACGGAGTGGTGGAGGTCGAGGGGCAACATCTCAATCCGTTTACAGACCGGGTAGATCCGGGCTTTTGGGCTGCTGACGATAAAATGCGCGGGCAAGCTTGATCTCGCTGTAGTCATAGCGCTTGTTGAGACGTTCCCAGAGGATGCCGAGGGAGAGGGCTTCGCCCTCAAGCACCTGGGAGATGGCGGCATAGGCTTCGGGGGACAGCAATCCGTCTAGGGTGCGGATGCGATCGTGTTCAATCAGTAATGCCAGGTGATTAAACACGGTCTCGGGCTTGATTTCTCGGTGCTCGGCGATCTCCTGGGGAGCATAGCCTTCTTGGAACAGGGCGAGGGTTTGGAGATGGGTCTGGGTGAGGGAGGCTTGGCGATTGGGGGATGAGGCTTTGGACAGAGGCGAGCGGGAGGCGGGTGGGCCAGAGGGTTCTGGGGCGGTTTCGAGGCCCAGCTCGCGGCAGTATTGGCGAATGGCGGCGGTGAAGCGATCGCCATACTGCTCCAGCTTATGGCTCCCCACACCCGAAACTCGGCCGAAGGCATCCAGGGTTTGGGGTCGCTGTTGGGCCATCAGGCGCAAGCTGGAATCTGAGAAGACAATATAGGGAGCCACCCCTTGTTCGTTGGCGATTTCCTTTCGCAGTTGGCGCAGACGTTCAAAGAGTTGTTCGGCTTCGAGTCGGGTGCTGCTGACGCTCGGGGTCGGTTCGTCCACCTGTTTGGGGATGGCAACGCAGACATCTCGCTGTTTGCGCAGGATTTCCCAACTGCCGTCGTTGAGTTTGAGTACGGGGTAGCCGTCTTGGGTTTCGGTGAGGAGATTTTGGTGGAGGAGCGATCGCCCCAGCAACCGCCACTGATCGACGCTGCGATCCTTGCCAATGCCGTGGGTCGAGAGTTCGTCGTGACGCAGTTCTTTAATTCGCTGTTTTTTGGAGCCCCGCAGCACGTCAATAATGTGGGCCATACCAAAGCGCTCCTGACAGCGGGCGACGCAGGACAAGAACTTCTGGGCTTCGATCGTCCGATTCTCCACCGGTGGCGGGTTGACACAGTTGTCGCACTGGCCACAATTTTCTGTAAAGCGCTCGCCAAAATAGCCGAGCTGGATGGTGCGACGGCAGCTGGAGCTTTCAGCGTAGTCTACGACCTGGCGGAGCTGTTGGCGGGCAATGCGTTGCTCCTGCTCCAGGGGGTTGCCAGTTTGCGGATCAACCTTTTGGTCGATGATCCACTCGATGCGTTTGATATCGCCGGGGTTAAAAAATAAGGTGCAGCGAGCCGGGTCGTTATCCCGTCCGGCTCGTCCCGATTCTTGGTAATAGCCTTCGATATTGCGGGGCAGGTCGTAGTGAATCACAAACCGCACGTCGGGCTTGTTGATGCCCATGCCAAAAGCTACCGTCGCCACCATCAGCTGAACATCGTCACGGATGAAACGCCGCTGGTTTTCGGCGCGAACCAGGTCGCTTAAGCCCGCATGGTAGGGCAGCGCCGAGATACCGCTGCGTTGAAACTTTTCGGCGGTTTCTTCGACCCGCTTGCGACTGAGGCAATAGATAATGCCCGAGCCTCCGTCCTGCTGGCGAACCAGTTTGAGGACATCCTCAAAAGCATTTGTGGCCTTGGGCACGACTTCGTAGTAGAGGTTAGTGCGGTTGAAGCTGGAGACATTGATGAACGGCTCGCGCAACTGGAGCTGTTGGCAAATGTCGTCTCGGACACGCTCGGTGGCCGTGGCCGTGAGGGCGAGGCAGGGCGTGTAGGGATAGCGCTGACGGATTTGGCAGAGCTGGCGATATTCGGGGCGGAAATCGTGACCCCATTCGGAAAGACAGTGGGCTTCGTCGATGGCAAAGGCAGAGAGGCCGATCGTCTCGTTGATTTCGTCGAGGAAAGGCAGAAAGTTTGGGTTGAGCAGGCGCTCGGGGGCAACGTAGAGGAGTTTGATTTTGCCGTCGCGAAGGTCGTTTTGGCGAGATCGCGCCTCCTCCCCACTCAAGCTGCTGTTCAAAAATGTCGCTGCAATCCCGTTGCGCAGCAGCTGATCTACCTGATCTTGCATCAGTGCAATCAGCGGCGAAACGACGACCATCAGGCCCGATTTGAGCAAGGCAGGCAGCTGAAAACACAGCGACTTGCCGCCCCCCGTGGGCATGATCACGAGGGAATCTTGGTTATTGAGTGCGGCTTCGATGATGGGCTTTTGCCCTGGCCGAAACTGCTCGTAACCGTAGAAATGCTTGAGGGCATCCTCAAGGGTGGGAAAGGCAAGGGGAAGCGATGCGGGCATCTGAGCAGTAAACATGAGGGGCAACCTCTGTTGAATTTATCATGGGGTCGATAAACCACTGCTCTAGTTTAGTAAACCCATACTAGCTTGGATCTGCGACAGCTGAGATTTTGAAGAGGCTTAGACCCGAGGCTTGAATACAGAGTTCAGTGCAGTCTTGAGGTTGATCGCTGGGGAGGGAACCGAGATGACGTCATGGTTCATCAGGGGATGATTGAGCCCCAAAGTTGCAGCATCACAAGTTGCATCATCTTATTGCCAATTAGAATGGAGCCAGTCACCCGATCGCGAGGTCAATGCGATGACGCTCTCAGTAGAACCACAAATTATCTATCCTGAGCGCGATGGGCAGCCGATGTCAGACAATACAAAGCAATTTCGCTGGATCGTTCTTCTCAAGGAAAATCTAGAATGCCTGTTTGCCGCAGATCCACAGGTTTTTGTTGCAGGGGATTTATTGTGGTACCCCGTGGAGGGAAAGCCTGAGATTCGGATCGCGCCGGATGCCATGGTGGTGTTGGGTCGGCCCAAGGGCGATCGTGGCTCCTATCGTCAGTGGCAAGAAGACAATGTTGTCCCCCAAGTCGTGTTTGAGGTCTTGTCGCCCGGAAACACCCTGCGAGAAATGACAAAAAAACTACATTTCCACGACCGTTACGGCGTCGAGGAATACTACGTCTACGACCCCGATCGCAATGACTTCAACGGATTACAACGCTTAGATGGCAGTCTGACGGTGATTGATGAAATAACAGATTGGATGAGTCCTCTGCTAGGCATCAGGTTTCGTTTGACGGCTGATACCTTAGAAATTTACTACCCAGACAGGCGGCGCTTTTTGACGACGGTTGAGCTGATGCAACAGGCGAAGCAAGAAAAACAGCGAGCCGATCGCTTGGCCGATCGGTTACGAGAGTTGGGTGTTGACCCGGATGCAGTCTAGAGGGTCTGAGGCAGATTGAGCCTTGGGTGTTTGGGCCTTGGGTATTATTGTGAAACATTAGAACATCTGTTCAGCGGAGTACCCAGCCATGACAGTTGCCCTGCAGCGGTTTTCCTTCCAGGACTACCTCAACCACGACGGCACCGACGATCGCTACGAGCTCGTAGAAGGAGAATTGATTCCCATAGCCCCAGGCACAGGACAACATGGCGGCGTGATGAAATTTCTAGAACGAGGTTTCGATCGCGAAATTGAACGCCTAGAACTTCCCTGGACCGCCCATCGGGGTGACAGCGAATCGACGGTGCGCACCGATTACCGAGCCAAGCGGGCTGAATATAACGTTTTGGGCATCGAAGAATATTTGATTGTCGATCCGCTCGCCGCCAAGGTCACCGTGTGTTTGCTCGTGGATGACCTCTACGAAGCCACTGAATTTGTCGGCGAAGCGAGGATTGAATCTCGTCGGTTTCCTGAGCTGAAATTGACCGCTGCCGCTATTTTTGCCCTGATCTAAGCCGAGCACAAGATTGAGCGTCAAGACACATGATCAGTGAGCTGGGCATGGGCAGAACATGAATCCGTGTCTGGAACTTGTGTCAACCTGGTAAGGTCAGATGCATTATCTTTGCTAACGGCTGACTATGTTCTTGAACTCCTGGCTGAAGCGACGCCCTTGGGTGGCGATCGCCCTCCTCACCTGCATTCTCACCACCAGCATCAGCCTCCTGTGGCTCAGTCCCAGCCCTGTTGCCGCTCAAACGAGTCAATCTGATGCAACACCAACTGAACTTCGGGGCATTTGGCTCACCAATATCGACAGCGATGTGCTGTTTTCGAAAGCCAAACTCGCAGCAGGAATTGCGCGGCTCAAGCGAATGAATTTCAACACGATTTATCCCACGGTGCTGAACGGCGGCTATACGCTCTACCCCAGCAACGTCGCCGAGGCGGTGATCGGAACGGCGTTGGATCCAGAGCCGGGGCTGCAAAACCGCGACATGCTAGCGGAAGCGATCGCCGAAGGCCATCGCCAGGGCTTGGCGGTGATTCCTTGGCTAGAGTTTGGGCTGATGTTGCCGGGGGAGAGTTCGATCGCCAAAACGCATCCCGACTGGATTGCCCAGCGTGCCGATGGCAGTGAGGTTTGGCTAGAGGGCGGGCGGATCGAGCGGCGTTGGCTCAGTCCGTTTCACCCTCAGGTACGGCAGTTTTTGACGGCGATCGTCGCCGAAATTGCCGCGAACTATGACGTGGACGGGATTCAGTTTGATGACCATCTGGGTTTGCCGGTGGACTTTGGCTACGATGACTATACGGTGAAGCTCTACCAATCGGAGCACAGTGGCAAACGCCCACCCACGGATCACACGGATCCGGGCTGGGTACGCTGGCGGGCCAATAAGATCAGCAATTTGACGGCACAACTGTTTCACACGGTGAAGGCGCTGAAGCCAGATTGCGTTTTTTCTTTGTCGCCGAATCCTCAAGAATTTGCCTATGCAACTTATTTGCAGGACTGGTCGCGCTGGGAGAATCTGGGTTATGTGGAAGAGTTGATTGTGCAAGTTTATCGCAGTGATTTACCGCGTTTTGTCTCGGAGTTGCGCCATCCGACGGTGCAGCGCGCTCGGGGGCATGTGCCGACGGGGATTGGGATTTTGGCGGGTTTGAAAGGCCGAGACGTGCCGATGAAGCAAATTGTGGAACAGGTGGAAACGGTGCGAAAGGAAGGGCTTGGAGGTGTGTCGTTGTTTTTTTATGAGACGTTGGGGAATCGCGATCGCCAGTTCACCCAACTATTCGCCAAACCAGCCCGCCGTCGCCCAAAGCCGTAGGGACGAACCGCCGTTGTCCGGCTGTTCGCGGTGGGCTTGATCGCGGTGGCTCTCGCATTGCGCCGGACGAACCGAAGGCGATCGCACCTTACGGCGGGCCTCTGCTGGGCCAGGCATCTCCGTGCGTATTGTTCTATTCGTATTGTGATTTGAGGATGAATATGCGACAAAAGAGTCACCGTTGCTTGTCTTTTGCGTGCTCCCATGGCCCTTCCTGAAACCCCTGAATCGGCTCAAGTGGCCTCGAAAAAGGCAGAAGAGCAGAAGCAACCCGAGCGCCCGACAGCGGAGCGGCGATTTGTGGCGAAGTCGGTGAATGCGTTTGTGCAGTGGATGCCGTTGGGGGGCAGTGGGGCAGCGTTTGCGAGTTTTTGTTTGCACCAGAACTGGGCGCAGGCGCTGATGATGTTCCCGGTGACGGCGGTGACTGGGATCTGGGCGGCCTACAGCAAGAATTTTGTGGAGCAATTGCAGGAAATTTACGCGGAGCGAGGCAAGGTTGATGCTAATCAGTTTGTATCTCTCTTAGATAGCCTCAATGAGACGGCAAAGTGGCGGCTGGCGGGGACAGATGAGCAGTATTTGAAGCTAGTGGCCGGGAATTGTCGAGACTATACGACGGAAGGATTTCGGCCTGCGGGTTCGACGCCGTTGCTAGAGGATGTATTTGTTCCGCTGCAACTGAGCAATGAGTTGTTGCGTGGCCCCGATGGTCTGGCGCTACCGATGCGGCCTAGCTTGCACAAGAAGAGGGGTGGAACAGCCGAGGCGGATGATGACAAAGCGGTAGAACGTGAGCTACAGCGACTTGAGCAAGAGGGGATTTTGATTTGGGAGTTGCTGCGAGAGGTGCGGCGGGTTCCGGCTTATCGGCAGTTGGCGATTTTGGCCTGGGGTGGTTATGGCAAAACGACGTTGATGCGTCACCTGACCTACACGTTTGCCACACGTCGCCACCGCAAGCATCAGGTGCCGCGACTGATGCCATTTTTGATTTTGCTGCGCAGTTGGCGAGAGCTACTCACCCAGGAGAGTCCGCCCAGTTTGCCGGATTTGATTACCCAGCATTACATCCCGAATTTGCCGAAGGGGAAATCGCTGCAGCTGCCGCCCAATTGGGCAGAGCAGATTCTGATCAAGGGTGATGCTTTGGTGATGTTCGATGGATTTGATGAGGTGCCAGAGGGCAAGCGAGAAGGCGTGAGCCGCTGGATTAGTCAACAGATGGCTGAGTACGATAGCTCGGTGTTTATCTTGACCTCTCGGCCCGGTGGCTATGCCCACTACAGCGCCGAAAAACCTCGATCGGAGGTGCGGGTGAAGCCCTTTAGCAAAGATCAGCGGGAACGGTTTGTTCGGGATTGGTATCGCTGTCAGGAGCGGTATCGATTACCGGGGCGCAAGCAGGCGGAGGTGGAGCTGTCTGCCCAACAGGAAGCAGCGGATTTGTTGCAGCAGATCGAGCAGCGTCAGGAGTTGCAGGAGATGGCCCAGAACCCGTTGCTGCTGAATATGATCGCGACGTTTCATAAGTCTTTTCCGGGGACAAAACTACCTCGGCGACGCGTGGAGCTGTATCGAGAAATTTGTCAGTTGCAGTTGGGTGGGCGGCCGCTGGCGAGGCAGATTGAGCTGGTGTTGCCGCAGCAGGAAAGTCAGGAGATTTTGCAGGGATTGGCGCTGCGAATGACAGAGCTGAATCAACCGGCAATGCCGCGAGAAGGCGTTCTGGCGCTATTACAGGCTCAGCCAAAGGTTCAGGACGAAAACCTCAATGGGTCGAAATTTCTCGATCAGGTGGTGCAGGTGAGTGAACTGCTGGTGGAGAAGGATACCGAGGTTTATGAGTTTCTGCATCTCAGTTTTCAGGCCTATTTGGCGGCATCCCAAGTCGTAAAGCAGCAACAGGAAACACTGCTGATTGACCATTGGTTAGAGGATTGGTGGCGGGAGACGATTCTGCTCTATGCGGCCCAGGTGAACCCTTGTGGGCTGGTGTGCCGAGCTTGTGACCGCCAGGGTGCCGAGGCAGCGGCATTGGGGTATGACGTGCTGTATGAATCTTTGCGGGAGATTGAACCGGGGCTACAGGAGCGGGTCAACGAACTGCGCTATGCCAAGCTGGAGGCGCTGCTGGCGGCTCAGGATTGGCGCAAGGCAGACGAGGAGACCTATCGACTGATGATTCAGACCGTGGGCAAGACTTTTGGTCAATGGTTTTCGGTTCGGGACTTGCAGACCTTTCCCTGTTGGGATTTGCGGCGACTGGATGAGCTGTGGGTGCGCTATAGCGAGGGCAAGTGGGGCTTTAGTGTCCAGAAGCGCATTTGGCAGGAGTGTGGTAGCCCTGGGCCTTATGATCAGAAGACGGAAGCTCAGTGGGAGCTGTTTGGCGATCGCGTCGGCTGGCGCAAGGATGGGAACTGGTTGAACTACAATGATTTTTCTTTACTAGTACTGGAGAGCTACCTGTTAGTACTGGAGAGCTACCTTGGTTTGTACCGTCGGGTTGTGTGAGGGGGGGTTTTTCTTCTCTTTTCTCGCGCCCAGACTTGTAGATTGTAAGCTGTAAAGCTTTCAGCCGATCCCAGATCAGCCAAAGTCGTTACCACCTAGCCTTGAAACCACGGCAAACCGAGCCTTACAAAAATCCGATACCTGGTACCAGGTCACTCAAGCTCAAGGTTCTCTCCGTACAAATCCAGCTCAAGCTGAGTATCCAATTGCTTCAGTGCAATCTCCGGATTCAGCGCATTGGCCCGCACGAAGGTCCTCGCCACCTCATCCATTTCATCCGGTGCATCCCACCCCTCCCAAGGATTGCTCTGTCCAGGGCCTTTGCGCTTCCTCGGCTTAGCCTGAACCTTAATTTCTTCAGCAACTTGCTGCCCCAATGGGTACTTGGCTTCTCAGACTTCGGCTGGGGCCGATATTTCTGGCAAAATCGCCGATAGGCCTCGGCACAAATGTCCAGCGTCGTCCCCAACGCCAAAAACGCCGGATGCCACTGGGTAATCCCATCCTGGCTCAACCGGTCATAAATCCCATGCTCCAGCAAATAATGCACATGGTTGCTCATCACGCAAAGCCCATACAGCTTGGAGCCAAACTTCTCCCGACAGCGCTGCAACGCAAACAAAAACACCTTCCGACAATCTGCGGAGTACGCGCACGTCAGTTGTGAATTCAACCTTTTTCGCCAAACCCTTCACCTTGGGCCAGTCAACCACCCTGCTATGATGGAATTCACTCTGATGCGTCCCCTGCCGAGCCGTGGCACCCACCCAGGCAAAAACTGATGCAAAATCCCTTCCCTGGCATGAATCCCTACCTCGAACACCCAGGACTGTGGCATCAGGTGCATAACCGGTTGATTGTGGGTATGGCAGATGCGATCGCCCCCCAAGTCGCTCCCCAATACTTCGTCACCATCGAACAGCGAATTTATCAATCCTTCGATGACCCCCAAAGTTTAGTCGGAATTGCTGACGTCGGCATTAAACGAGAGGATTGGAACCGCGATCCGGCACCCAGATCAGAAGGCAACATCACCACACTGGCTCGACCTCAACGGGTTCAAGTCAAAATGCCCTGGGCAGTAAAAGAACGCTATTTAGAAGTGCGAGAAGTAACCACCAAAGCATTAATCACCGTCATCGAACTCCTCTCCCCAGCCAACAAACGCACAGGAGAAGGGCGATCGCTCTACGAAGCCAAGCGCATCAAAATACTCAGCTCAAAAACCCATTTAATTGAAATCGATCTGCTGCGATCGGGGCAACCCATGGCCATCCAGGGAGCGCGATCGTCCCAGTACCGTATCCTCGTCAGCCGAGCCCCCGACCGTCCAGACGCAGACTTATTTGCCTTCGATTTACAGGAGGAAATCCCCGATTTCCCCGTGCCCCTGCAAGGCGAAGGGCCGGAGCCCCTCGTCAGCCTCCAGACCCTCCTCAACGACACCTACCAACGAGGACGATTGGACTTATTGATTGATTACACCCGCGAACCCTTGCCAGCCCTGGAGGAGGGCGATCGCCTTTGGCTCAAAGAAATCCTGGATAGCTATCACGACAACTGATCCTGCAACGGGCCGAAGCATGGGCCGAAGCATGGGCCGAAGAATGAGTTGCAGAACCAGGCGAATTTCTCGGGAAATCCTCGCCCCCTTTCTTGTAGCCACAAGACAACCCATTCACCTCAACCTTCCCATGAACCCCTCACTGGCCCGCCAATGTGCTGCCGTCACCCTAGGACTGGGTCTCTCCTTCCTAAATTTGCCCATACAACCCGTCGCCGCCCAACCCCAAAATGCTTGCCAATCCTGGTTTCGTCTGGTGCAAACCCGCGATGGTGATCCCGTTCTGCTGCGGGCCAACCCCAATGGCGCGGTGATCGGTCGGGTGAACAACGGTCATGAAGTTTTATTTAATGGAGGCGATCGCACCGGTGCTTGGGCCAACATCACCCTCAAGGGCGGCAAAACCGGCTGGGTGGCCGATCGCTTCTTGGGCCGCCACCCCGCTGATACCGCCCAGTTTACGGGTCAGTATCGTATCAAAACCTTGGATGGTGACTCCGTGGCGCTGCGGGCCAATGCTGGACTGAGAGGGAAGGCGATCGCCAGCCTCAAACCCGGCGACCTCGTCACACAAGTGAAAACGGTCGGCGAATGGATCCAAGTCAAAACCAGCACAGGCCAACTCGGATTCATCTCCAGCCAATATCTGGTCTGTCGCTAGCGACCTGCAAGCGCGGGTCACTGCTTCGGCAGGTCATGGCTTCAGCAGGTCAGGTCTTTGGCAACTTCCCCGCCTTGGCCAGCGCAGCCTCGCTATTCTTGCTGTACTGAGCTACCCGATCTTGAGCCGTCAAATAGCGCGGATCATTGCTCGGCACCTGGCCCATCAACTCCGACGCCTTCTTCCAGTCCGCTGCTAATTCCAGCCACTCCGCCTCCGTTTTCGCAGCCTGTCCCCCCACAGAGGACTTCTCCGCCAGCTGCACCGCCTGGGCAAACCCATCCGTTCCCTGTTGCTGGGCCTGAGTGCGACCGGTTCGATCGCCACCGGCCTGATGGCGCGCCTGGAAACCGCCCCAGAGCACCCCAGCGGCAATCACCACCGCAGCGACGCTCATCCCTCCGACGATCGCCGAAGCCCAAGACCGCTGAGATCTCGACCAATCGCCAATTCGACTGGGTTGGTGGTGGGCCTGGGCCTTGAGTTCTGCAATGCGCCTTGCTTTTTGACGGCTGTATTGCCAATCTTCTGCCAACTGTCGAAAAAATGGCGGCTTGGTCAGCTTAATGTCCTCTGTCCAGAGAACATGTCCCTTCTTGTTTTGCTGAACATCCTCTAGCCAGAGCAACTGCTGCTCCCGGTTGATGCGGGTGTAGAGGCAAACCTTATCGATACTGCGGGGGGCCACCTCCTCGAGGAGGGCATGCACTCGAGGCAACAGCTTCGACTTATTCAGAGCCGTTGACTCTGCCGCCTCACAGAGCAGTTGCAAGGTGCCAGACTCCAACATGGCCCGAGTCCGAACCCCGACATCTGCCAACCGATCGTTCAAAACCTGAATGATAGCGGTGATGCTGCCGCTTCGGGCCTGACCAAATACCTCGTCTGCGGAGGTCCTGGATTGAGAGATTGTCATAACTCCAGCAGTCCCCTCAAACGTGAGGAGTAGACACATGTTATTGATCTATATCACAGTCTAGAAAGCTACTGTCAGAGCTTTTGGGATAGCTTTTGGCATAGCCTTTGAGAGTTGTCAAAAATCAAGGGGATTGGCGTTGCCAATCCCCTCCAGACCTTGAATAAGCTTCCTCAAGGACGAGCACGGAGGGATTCGAACCCCCGACCCTCAGAACCGGAATCTGATGCTCTATCCAGCTGAGCTACGTGCCCTTAAGGCGATGAAGCCATTTTTCAATGGACTTCCCGACGGGCTTACTGATGGCCGTTCACAGTATAGCAGGGGGAGGAGTAATGTGTAGTCTTGCGAGCGTGTCAAGCTTGGATGTTGCTTACTTGCTGGATGTTGCTTACTTGCTGGATGTTGCTTACCCGAATGTTTCTCACATCTATCCACCTGTATCGCTTTCGCAACTATGCCGAACAAACGGTGGAGTTTTCTGCACCCAAGACCATTCTGGTGGGGGAGAACGCTCAGGGAAAGTCGAATTTGCTAGAGGCGGTGGAAATCTTGTCGGTGCTCAAGTCCCACCGTACGGGGCGCGATCGCGACCTCGTCCAAGACGGCCACACCGCTGCTCAGATTGCCGCGAGTGTCGATCGCAGCGCTGGCCCCCACCTCGTCAAACTAACCCTGCGGAGCAGTGGCCGCCGTACCACGGTGCTCAACGGTGAAACCCTGCGGCGGCAGATGGACTTGCTGGGCACCCTCAACACGGTCCAGTTCTCCAGCCTTGATCTAGAGCTGGTACGTGGCGGCCCGGCCTACCGGCGGGACTGGCTCGACGGTTTGCTGATTCAGCTGGAACCATTTTATGCCCACCTGCTGCACCAATATGGCCGGGTTTTGCGTCAGCGCAATGCTCTGCTGCGCAAACCCGATCGCGAAGGGCAGAGGATGCCCCATTCTGCGGCGGACGCGCTGGACGTTCTACCCGAGTCCACCTCCCTCGCCCTGTGGGACGCCCAGCTAGCGGCCCTAGGAACCCGACTGATTCGGCGGCGAGCACGGGCACTCGAGCGGCTGACGCCGTTGGCCCAGAGCTGGCATGAGTTGATTAGCGGCCAGCGAGAGGAATTGCGCATTGTCTACCGGCCCAGCGTGGCGCGGGAGGAGCCGGAGCTGTGGAACCAGCCGGAGGTCTTGCAGCAGGCGTTTTTGCCAAGTTGGAACAGCGGGCGATCGCCGAGCAAGTCAACGGCACCAGCCTGGTCGGCCCCCACCGCGACGAAATCGACTTTCTGATCAACGACACCCCCGCCCGCCAGTACGGATCCCAGGGGCAGCAGCGGACCCTCGTTCTGGCGCTCAAGCTGGCTGAACTCAAACTGATCGACGATGTGATCGGAGAACCGCCCCTGCTGTTGCTTGACGACGTTCTCGCCGAACTCGATCTCAACCGTCAAAATCAGCTGCTCGAAGTCATCCAAACCCGCTTCCAGACCCTGATTACCACGACCCACCTCAGTGCCTTCCAAACGGACTGGCTCAAATCTTCACAAATTCTCAGCGTGGAAGCAGGACAGATTGTTAGGGGCTAAACAACTGCTGAATAACGGCCCAAAGCCTTGCTCAACAAAGATTCTGGCAAATTTCGCCGCAGATCCAGGCCCCACCTCGGGACTTGCACGTAGCCAGCAGATTTGTTCCCATGCAAAAAGAGGGGTTTCACGCTGTTGATATTGAGAAAGATTGCCTTATGATTAGAGGCTGTTGTATTGGAAGCCTTCTGTCATTTGGGCCCGACTTATTTGCTGTTTTAGGGGGTGGGAGTATCAGTTCGACTCGACTGTATCAAACGATCCTAGAGGTCTGGATCCGGCATTGGTTCCGGGTCACGTGGCCTCCTGGCTCAACTTAGCGTGACAGCAAGCTGCTGACACCCACGATCGCTGCTGCTCTATTTTGGGTAGCCGTTGTTCATAAGGTTGTTTTTGCACGATGTTGTGAGTTCTGCCCTTTGCATGACAACAACTTTGCTGAATCGCTCCACAGCGAGATCCTGACCACCTGAAATCTCAGCTCGTCTTGTCTGCCTGGAGAAGCGGAAAGCGTCCTACTGATTGGGGATAAAACACCATGTCTTTTTTATCTGGCCAGTTGGGGGATCAGTTTTTTGCTCCCGTTGGAACCCACTGTATCCTTGAAGTCTATGGCTGTCCAGCCGAGGCCTTGAATAATCCAGAACGCATTCAGCAAGCTTTGCGAGATGCGGCTCGGGTTGCCGACTCCACACTTCTTGATGAAGTGTGCCACCAATTCCAGCCTCACGGCGTTACCGCACTAGCTCTGCTAGCCGAGTCTCATATTTCGGTCCATACCTGGCCCGAAACGGGATATGCCGCAGTCGATGTGTTTACCTGTGGGGAACATACTAAGCCCGAAAAGGCTTGTGTCTATCTGGTGGAAGCACTCCAGGCAGCGAACTACACGCTTCAAACCGTCAAACGCCGTCCGCCTGCCATCCCGATGATCAAGCAAGAACCGACGGTTCTTTGCTAGGGCCCAGGCGTTTGCACTCGGTGATTGCAAGCGTTGGTTGCAAGCGTTGATTGAAACTTGCCCATGGGCATCCAATTTAAGCCACGTTCCTTCAAATAAATCTGTTCAAATGAATTGGTCAAATGAACTGGCGTGGCTTGATATGAGTCGAATTTCTTCGCCTCAAACCCATCCAGGCCGCAATAGCGGCCTTTTTTTTGTGATCATGTGTTCAGGTAGAAAGGCGAGGGACTTGCGCAAAGGCTTTGATAGATTTGTGGTTTGTGTGATTTGATTTACACGTTCATCTCAACAATGTCACGCTAGTCTAATGCGGCGAAACCTTTTAGCCTAATGGGACTGGGTCGAGGTTTGCGAGGCCAGCCAGATGGTTCCGACGAGTGGTAGTTTTATCAATGCCGATTTAATTGGAAGCGGTTTAGTCAATGGTGATTTGACCGAAGGCGATTTGGTCGAAGGTAATTTGATTAAAGGTAATTTGCTCAAAACCGATTTAATCAACAGCGATTTAATCAACAGCGATTTAATCAACAGCGATTTAATCGAAGGTGGTTTGAATGATGGTGGTTTAGTCGATGGTGGTTTAGCCGATGGTGGTTTAGCGAACCGATTTAGGCGTCGGAGATCTCGTCACTCGGGTGCCCGCCCGCGCGCACAAACTGCTCGGGTAAAAACTGCTGGGACACAGACTGCTTGGGGTCATGTTCTGCTCCATGCTGTTTTTCGTGGCATTATTCTTGGGCGACTCTTTTTTACCCACCTTGTTTCTCGAATGGCCCGCCGCCTCCGCCGCGCCCTGCTCACCTTGCCCTCCCTTGGCGGCTGGCTCGACACGGCGACGTTGACTCTTCTGTTTGGCTGTATTGCTTTGGTCGTCGGCTTTGGGGCAGGCTGGCTCGAACTGCCGATGCCTGACGAAATCTCTCGCGAAGCCCTTTCTCCTCGAGCGATCGCGGCGGGGTTCCTACCCGAAAATTGGCTGAGAGGGGCTGCGATCGCCTTCTTTGTCCCAGCTCTCGCCACTGAGCTGTTGTTCCGGGCCTTGCCGATTCCCCGGCGAGAAGAACGGCTGCCTCTGTGGCGAAAATGGTCTTGGGCAGCGCTTTCCCTGGTTGCGTTTGTCGCCTGCTATCCCCTGGGTGCCCACTACCTTTGGCCCCAGACCCAAACCGTGGTGATGCAACCGAGTTTTCTGGTTTTGGTGGCGCTGTTGGGCTGGGCTTGCACGGTCTTGTATCGCCGAACCGGCTCGGTTTGGGGTGCGGTGACGCTCCATTGGCTAGCGGTGCTGGGCTGGCAGCTCTTAGGCAATGCTTGAGCTGGTGATGGGGCTGGTAATGGGAAGTCTTTGATTAAAGATTTGGCTAAGCTGCGGCGATTCGGATGCAGAAACTCGGATCAGCTGGCATGGATGGAGATGGAACCTTGAGCCTACAGACCTATGAAATCTGGTGTTCGTCATGCCCGTCGCCTTTGTGCCAAGACTCGCGATCGCTGGCTCCGTCCTTTGGGCCTAGTCGCACTGGTTCTATCATTGGCAGCCTGTGGTAGTTTGGCCTCCAGCTTGCATCGACCCAGTCAAGCCAATTCCCTCGATACGGTCATTGGGGATATGACCCTGCCCCACGAAGGTCGCCCTCTGGGGGTTCCTGAGCATTATGACTGGGCGATCGCTCCCCGCATCGGCATGGGCAACGAGCCACGCCACTTCCGCGCCATGATCGCTGCTGGCCAAGTCTACGAAGATGCCCAGGGCAATCCCGCCCGCAACACTCGGGTGCAGATTCGCAACATTCGCGCGTTTTATTTGAGTAAGCGCGATCGCCAATGGCATCTGCTGCAAGCATCCGACAGCGTTGAAGGCGCATCCTACCGCCAAGACTTTGCCAACAACACCAGCAAACCCGCCTCCATCCGCGCCGAGGCAGACGGCGGTCTTTCGATCAAAACTTCCACTGGCTATAATTTCCATTTTTGGACGACCGGGGGACGAGCCCCGATTCAACCCGAGGACATCGCTGGCGTTTTTACCACGGTTCAAGCCCGCCTAATCCAAGATGATCCCAAACGAGCTGACGATCGCCATAACGCTCGCTACTTGCTCAGCATGAGCGGCGACTACTGGCTCAATGAGCAGTCCCCCTGGGACGCCTTCAAAACCAATGGTGATATTGCCATCGGTCGTTTCAAACGGGTTACACCCCAGTGGCAATCCTTTAACATGAGCAGCCTACCAGCGGCAGCCCTCAAGAAAAATCCGCCTCCCTTGAATCCCGCCCAACTACCACCAACGCCTTCTTCCTCCCGAAAACCTTAGTCATGGTCAAGAGTCATCGTCAAGAGTCATCGTCAGGCCCGCTGTCAGAACCGGCTCCTGGCTAATCGCTTCGGCTCATTTGTGCTTCGGCTCATTTGTGATATTGTCCGCCTTGTAAAATCATCTTGGCACGATAAAGTTGTTCGACCAACAAAAGTCGAGCGATCTCATGGGGAAATGTCATCGGTGACAGGCTCAGCTTGTGGGCTGCCCGTTGCTGCACCTGCAGGCTGAGCCCGTCGGCGCTACCGACAAAAAACACCAGCTGGTGGGAGCTCGCCGAGCCAACAAAATCCGCGAATGCCGACGAAGCCAGGGTCTTGCCGGTCTCGGTCAGCGCCACTAACCGTTGTTCAGGTCGTAGCATTGACAACACCAGATCCCCTTCCTGGATTGGATTAGAATCCTTGATTTCTAAGATTTCCAGCTCCGGCACCCGTTTCAAGTAGGTGTCTAGCCCCTCCCGAATCCAGCCTTTTTTGACCTTACCCACCGCAATCAGTTTGAGTTTTGGAACACTTCTCAAGATACTTGCCCAATCAATTTCAAGCAGCCAGCTGCTGTCCTGTGGCCCGAGTTTAGGTGATTCTGATCCAGCGAGACAACTTCTACTAAGATCAACGGTTAAGCTTAACAGCGCTCAACGGAACTTCCGTTGCGAAGCCACTGCCTCTCAGGGTGACCCATGTCCACGACCCCAAACCCGCCAGCCGATTCGCCAGCCGATTCGCAGATCCCTCCACAAACCCGTTCGCAGATCCCTTCACAAATCCCTCCACAAACCCCCTTTGCCTCTCCCCGCATTGACTACCTAGAGCGTATTCTGACGGCCCGTGTCTATGATGTTGCCCAGGAAACCCCCCTCGAACAGGCCGAAAATCTTTCTAAACGCCTCGGCAATTCCTTGCTGCTCAAGCGAGAGGATATGCAGTCAGTCTTTTCGTTTAAGTTGCGTGGCGCTTACAACAAAATGGTGCAGCTGCCCGCAGAGGTGTTGCAGCGGGGCGTAATCGCAGCTTCCGCTGGAAACCATGCCCAGGGTGTGGCGCTGGGGGCCAAGCGCCTGGGTGTTCGCGCGACGATCGTCATGCCGACGACCACGCCCCAGGTGAAGGTGGATGCGGTGAGGGCAGGCGGTGGTAAGGTCGTGCTGTTTGGCGATACCTATGACGATGCCTGCGTCCATGCCTATCAGCTTTGCGCCCAGCAGCAACTGACGTTGATTCATCCGTTTGATGACCCGGATGTGATTGCCGGTCAGGGCACCATTGGGATGGAGCTGTTGCGTCAGTGCCAGCAGCCGATTCACGCCATTTTTGTGGCGATCGGCGGTGGTGGATTGATCTCAGGCATTGCGGCCTACATCAAACGCCTACGCCCTGAGATCAAAATCATTGGCGTTGAGCCCGTAGATGCCGATGCCATGGCCCAATCGCTCGCGGCAGGAAAACGCGTTAGGCTGAAGCAGGTGGGCCTGTTTGCCGATGGTGTGGCGGTCAAGCAGGTGGGCGAAGAAACATTTCGGTTGTGTCAGCAATATGTTGACGAAATTATCACGATCGACACCGACGACACCTGTGCGGCGATCAAGGATGTGTTTGAAGACACGCGATCGATCCTAGAACCGGCGGGAGCCCTCGCGATCGCCGCTGCCAAAGCTTATGTCGCCCGCGAAGGCATCACCAACCAAACCCTGATTGCGGTGGCCTGCGGAGCCAACATGAATTTCGATCGCCTGCGGTTTGTAGCAGAACGGGCCGAGATTGGTGAACAGCGCGAGGCGATTTTTGCGGTGACGATTCCCGAGCGACGGGGGGTGTTTAAGGCGTTTTGTCGCTGCATTGGCGATCGCAGTATCACCGAGTTTAACTATCGCATCGCGGATCAGGCTGAGGCCCAGGTGTTTGTGGGGGTTCAAATTCAAAACCGAGCGGATGCGCTCAGTATTGCGCAGATTTTGGAGAGAAACTCATTTCGTACCGTGGATTTGACCGATGATGAGGTGGCGAAATCCCACATTCGTCATTTGGTGGGGGGCGATCGCCTCTAGCTGAAAACGAGCAGCTTTACCGGTTTGAGTTTCCCGAACGGCCCACGGCGTTGATGCAGTTTCTCAATGCCATGAGCCCCAATTGGAATATCAGTTTGTTCCACTATCGCAACCATGGCTCTGATGTGGGGCGGGTACTGGTGGGCGTGCAGGTGCCGCCGGAGGAGATGGCCGAGTGGCAACAGTTTTTGGATACCCTCGGCTATTCCTATTGGGATGAGACGGAGAATCCGGCTTATCGGTTGTTTTTGCGTTAGCCAATGGCTTAAGCCTGTTGGGTTTCGTGGCCTCAACCCAACCTACGGGATATTTCGATAACTTGCTATGACGCGGCCTGCTCCTCGAAACTGTCGAAAATAGGCTTGGCTGATGGGGTGGGCCTGGTCGTCCCCGCGCAATTGATCGATGGCGATGCCGTTGCGGCCTATATCTTTGCCAGAGCTGTGGATGTAGCGGTCTTCGCTGAGGTAAAGACCGACGTGGGTAGCTTTTTGGGGCGTACCGAAAAATACCAGATCACCGGGCTGCAGGGCTTGGCAGTTGATGCGATCGCCTTCGATTGGGGCGACGATCTCTGCAACAAAGACTTCCTGCTGGTAAGCATCTCGCGGCAGCCAAATCCCCTGGGATCGAAACGCCGCCTGCATCAGCCCCGAGCAATCATAATCGGGGGCCACGGTGCCACCCCAGCGGTATTGGTTTGGCGTTTGCATCGCGGCTTCCATGAAGGCAATGATGGTGGGGAGTTTGGACGCGATCGCCGCCCGCGCCAGCTCAACACCAACATAATCCACTGCCGCCGGAGCCAGCAACGGCAGATCGGTCAGCAAGATCCAGCCTGGGTATTGATCTTCCACCAGCTCCACTGCTAGGGCTGGGTATTCGGGGTGGAGATCGGAACGAAGATGCAGGTGGCGATCGCCATCAGCCTGGGTGGCGAGCCGCTCGCACTGAGGGGAATCATACACATTGAGGGGAGCCAGGACGCGCCATTGAATGTGGTGGCGATCGGCTCGAACCAGGAAATCGGCGAGGGGGGAATCAGCCGGTGCAGCGGTCGTCGGCTTAGCGGGATCAATCATGGTGGGCCATCAAATTCTCTCTCGAAGTGTACGGGTTTGGGGACAAGGCGCAAGGCTTACGCCTAACCTGAGAACTTCCGCCTTACTGTATTAGACGCTCCTCAGCCATTTCGCTCAGTGGTGGCACTGAATTTTTCGTCCAGAGCATGGGCGATCGCAGACGTCCTGCGTGTGAATCGCGAGGTGAATAAGATTTTCAAGAAAAAGAAATCTCAACTGAGAAATATGTAATTCCCTCTATCCAGAGAAGCTCTAAATTGAAGAGAGCTTCAAGAAAAACATCCGTGGATATCCTTTAGCTCAATGCTCGGTCTCAGGATAGATTAGGGACATGAAAACGCAGTTCATCCCCTTTAAGGTTCTGCTTTGAATCCTGATTGATGACTTGACTTTTTATCTTTTCGTTTAATATTTCGCCGTTTAAAAGGATTTTGAGCGATTTTTAATGCCTCGCTCTAAAAAGCTTTTTTAGCATCAAATTTTGCATCATTTTACATCATAGATAGGTCATTGAGAACCATGCAAAATACCATTAAACTTCCAGTTTCCACCGCACCTGCTCGCTTCGAGGAAAAAATTCAGGCTGCCTATCAGGCTTTTCGTCATCGGCTCACCCTCGCCACCGCCGACCAGTTCTTTTTAAACGCGACACAGTATTTGCAAGCCCTGACTCAAACCGGCGAAGGCTGTCTAGTTTTGCAAATGCGCAAGGGGCTCAGCTTTACCGTTCGCCGCAATATTTGGGATGCCCAAAGTATTCGCGAAACCTTAGTCGAGCCGTCGTTCCTTAGCCGTCTGTATTTGGGCCGTAAGCCCGTTGTGGTTGAAGTTGGAGGCTACATTGGCGGCTTTGCCATTTATGCCATCAAAGCATTTCGGGCCGCCCAGGTGATTACCTACGAATCCTGCTCAGACAATTTTGGCCTGCTGTCCCAAAATGTGGTCAACAACACCCTGGATCACCGAATTACGCCAGTTCATGCGGCAGTGGATTGCCTCGCGAAACTCTTCAGCCAGCACCAGCTGGGCCAGGTCGATTTGCTCAAGGTAGATGCCTCCCGCAGCCAGCTAGACTGGCTGGCGACGGCTCCCCAGCACCTGCTGCATCAGGTGAGAAATATTGTGGTGAGTTTGCCCTCTGAAGGCGCGGGTGCGATCGCCCCTGTGCTCAACCACCTCAGGGCCTCAGGCTATACCCTACGCACCGAAAAAGGCCTGGTCTATGCATCGCTCTGAAGACGCCTAGATGCCCGCGATCACCGGGCTCCCAACGAGGCCGGGGGAGCATTGCGGCGAATCTGACGCTGCTTGAATAATGTGCAGACCACATCGACAGCCTCATCTTGCCAGTAGGGAATGAAGGTGCCATCGCTGGGAAGACGGAGGCGATCGCGGCAGTCGTACCGTTCCATCGGGCGGCGGATGCTATCCACACTCACCTGCGCCCGATATTCCCAGTAACGTTTGGCGCTGCGTTTCATCCGCAGAATGCAAATTTCGTGGCCGTTTACGACGCGGCAAGGTGTCGTGGCTTGGGCCGATCGTAATTGGGGGGAGAGTTGGGGAATGGCGATCGCGCTCAGCCCCAGCACCACACAAATCCCGACGATCCAAATTTCCACCCAAAACCGTCCCAAAAAATTATTCTGGAAGACATTGGCCCAGGGGGCTTGTTCCTCCCCGAAGCCCAGCTTTGAGCCAAGGTTTTGTAAAAATTTCTGTAAAAACACCACCACCATCACTCCACGCCGAAACTAAAAATCTGCCGCCTCGTAGAACAGATTGTGATCCTTATCTAAGTTAGACCTCTTGCATGAAAAGAAACAGCCCCCTCATCCCCCAGCCCTTTACTCCCAAAATGGAAGAAGGGGAGAAACTTCGAAGTCCCTGCCATTAGGTCAAGGAGATCAACGCCACCCCAGCCACCATAATCGCCGCGCCCAACAGCCGCTCTTGCAACCCCGACTCCCCAAACCAAAACACCCCAAACAGCACTGCAATCAGCGTACTTAGTCGCTTCACCGCAATTACCTGCGTCACCGGAGCCAGCATCAAGGCCCACATTTGAAACCCCACCCCCGTAACATTGAGTAGGCCCGTAAGCCCCAGCAGCTTCACCTGGGCCAAAGCCAGAACAAAGCCACCACGCCGCAAGGCCAAGGGCAACGCACCGCAGGAAACACAGGCAAACAAAACCATCACCCAAAACAATGGCGAAGAATTTTGGACACCGACCTTATCGACGTTGGACGTAATGCTCCAAATAAACGCCACGAACAGCATGAGCCGACTGCCAAGAT
The DNA here is from genome assembly GCA_012034805.1 of Synechococcales cyanobacterium CRU_2_2. Lineage (GTDB taxonomy): Bacteria > Cyanobacteriota > Cyanobacteriia > PCC-9006 > JAAUQQ01 > JAAUOP01. Next base: position 37,511 of record JAAUOP010000022.1, read on the forward strand.
TGGTGAACAGCGCCTTGATCGGCGCAAAATATCCCGCGTTGCGGGTCTGTAAATTAAGCACATAGGAGCCGACAATCAAAAAGACCACGCCCACCCCATCGCCCAGGGTCGGATATTCCTGGACAATCAACGGTGATGTGATCAGCAAAAACAACGGCGTCAGCGTCACCAGCGGTACCGTCAGCGACAGGTCGGAAATCTTGATCGCGCGAATATAGCAAAGGTAGGCCAGGATATTGAGACTGCCGCCCACCAAAACGGCCCAGCCAAAATTAGGCCCCAGCTCGGGTATTCCCGTGGTCAGCAGCAGCACAGGAACCAGGGCGATCGCCCCACCCCCGTAAACGCCCACAGCACCACGTATTCATCCAAATTCTTGAGACTTTGCTTACTCGCCACATCCTTGAGTGCCTCAAACAGGGCCGTACAGCCTGCCAGGAGCAGCCAGGTCATGGGCGCTGCGCAGGTTCAGTCTGCAGAGGTGCGATCGGTGGGCCGGAGAGTGAGCCGGTCGGTGGTGAGCCGGTCAGTGTAGGATTTGTGGGAGCTTCGCCGCAGCCGATCGCGTCTCGAGTTTGCACATTAACTTGACGAAACCCCGCCGTCAGCATCAGCTGGGTGATGACCAACTGGGCTCGCTGATTGGCTTGACCCAAAATATTTTCTTGGCAGGCGGCAGTGGCAATTTTGGTCAGGGCGGTTTGGTTCGCCAGGGACTGCAGCTCGACCGCAACGTCGGGGCCGAGGCCGAGGAAGCCGCGATCGTAGTCATATACCTGGGACTCGCGCACGTCGATTGTTTGGCCGAGAATCTGGGGCCGGGGCAGACGAATTTCGAGACTGTTTTGATCGGCCGAAACGACGACATCCGCAGGTTGAAGCTGGCTCAGATCAACACCAGCACGCACTTCGCCCCGTGCAACATACAGCAGTGTCGTTGCGCCCACTGGTAGTCCGGCGAGGGTACGCTCCTGGCGTGTCGGCACCACCGCTTCCATGGTAAACACCGCAGTAGACAGCTCGCTCACCTGGCGGACTTGCTGAACAATGGTCGATCGCACATCCACCTGTGGCTCGGGCTGAGGTGCGGCAAAGACCGACTTAACCTCGCTCCAAAAGCGATCGCCCAACCGCATCACCCCAACACCGGCCACCAGTGCGATCGCCACCCCCGCCCCCGTGGCCACTAGCGTTGCGCTGCGCCAAAGGCGTATCAACGGCGAACCGGCACGGTCGCTCGGGCGGGAGCGACGAGGCTCGCCCGTGGGATGGGTCGTGCGACTAGTCGTGTGATGATGAAACGGCAGCATGGTAAAGATGCCGACAATCGGCCCAAAAGCGAAACTGCTTCTTTATAGCGTACATCACCTGATTTCTTCTGTTTCAGAACCTCACGCCCAGGATCACCGCAGGAAAGTACCACGCTTCTCTACGGGCTCGCCCGATGGTTCGCTTTCCAGGAGCTTGCGTTCTGCAAACCGGAGCTTGGCAGAGCGCGATCGCGGATTTCGCTCCATCTCCGCCGCCGCCGCCACAATCGGCTTTTTGGTCACAACCCGCAAATCATGATTCTCCTTGAACGCATACTTCACCCGCCGATCCTCCAGACTGTGGAAGCTAATGATCCCCAAACGCCCGCCGGGCTTGAGCCAAGCTGGGGCCAACCGCAGCAGTTGCTCCAACATCTTTAGCTCTTGATTGACGGCAATGCGCAACGCCTGAAACGTCCGCGTCGCGGGGTGGATCCGCCCATGGCGCTGGTTGGGCGGGAAGCATCCAGCAATGGTGTAGGCCAGTTCGGTGGTGGTGGCAAAGGGACGCTGGGCCAGAATGTGGCGAGCAATGCGGCGCGATCGCCGCTCTTCTCCATACTGATAAATCAAGTCCGCCAAGGCCTGCTCGTCCCACTGGTTGACAATTTCCGCCGCAGTCAGCGACTGGCGCGGATCCATGCGCATGTCCAGCGGTGCTTCCTGCCGAAAGCTGAAGCCCCGTTCGGCCAGGTCCAGCTGCACAGAACTGACACCCAGATCCGCGATGATGCCATCAAACCGTTGGGGGCCGGGGGTAAACTGGGCAAAGTTGAGATGGTGGAGTTGGAGGCGGTGCTCCGTGATGTAGGGGGCCAAATGGGCTCGGGTGGCGGCGATCGCACTCGCATCTTGGTCCACGCCCCACACCACTGTATCCGCAGCCCCACGCAAAATCAGCGCCGTATGCCCGCCGCCGCCCAGGGTCAGATCGAGATAGTGCCCATTCGGTTGAATCCGCAACCCATCGATGAGCTCGACAGGTAGGACGGAGATATGCTGAAAATCGGGGTAATCGGGGCTAGCATGGGCCATGGAAGAGAAGAAAAACGCGGAGAATTTGATGTGAGACTTCCTGAACTTGATTCTGCCACGATCGATCGCATTGTCGAAATGGCCTGGGAGGATCGCACGCCCTTCGAAGCGATCGAAACTCAGTTTGGTCTCACCGAACCACAGGTTATCAAACTCATGCGCCGAGAAATGAAAACCTCCAGCTTTCGTCTTTGGCGCAAGCGGGTCACAGGCCGACCCACCAAGAACCTCAAGCTCCGAGGCTTCATCGCGGGGCGATTTAGGTCATCGAATCAAAAGTCGTCATCCTAAGCTCTCACCTCGCATTCAAAGCAGAACACTTGTACTTAAGATTCAACAGCATTTGCCCTTGCCACGGCCCAGGATTCCCCCAGATTCTCAACGATGAATCTTTGTCTATATCAAGCATTACTTTTTATTAAGCTTCCTTCCTTTAAGATTTAGTACAGCCCATACGTAGGACGAATCAAGAATGCCATCTCAAACTCAAGTTGCACAGACCCCAGGCACGCTGGCTCAAGACACGCTGGCTCAAGACACGCTGGCTCAAGACACGCTGGCTCAAGGTACACAGAAGTTCGCTTCAGGTGCGGTCGTCGTCGAAGAAACCGGCCGTCTTTACGATGCAGAGCATGGCTATCTGAGAGGCTGGGGGCTGACCGGCAAGACCGCTGGCTCTCAGGCCCTGAGCATGGCCCACGGCATCATTCCGCCAGACATCAAGCGCTCGACCCCACTACCATCCCTTCGAAACCGCTATTTTTATCACCCAGGGAAATTGCCGGGTATTTTGGGGTGCAGACTGCGCCACTTTCACAGATATCAAAGAAGGCGACTTTCTTTACATTCCCGCTGAGGTCATTCATAGTCCTGCCAACTGCACCGAAACCATCGTCGAGTATGTCGTGGCCCGCAGCTCACCCGAGGAAGTCTGTCTGTATCCAAAGTATTAAGTACCGAGCCGTAAAATTAGGCCGTAAAAATCGCAAATCGGAGAGCAGCCAACAGCACCGAATATCGCCGCCGACCCGAGAATCCGATTACAATGAGGCGCGACTTTCGGAGCACACCTTCTGAGCCTATTGCGCCAGGCCCATATGAGCGAGACACCGCCCCCTCTCCGCCCCAAAACCCTGCTGGGATCCATGAGCCAGCTGGTACAGCGTACGCAGCTTCACTTTTCCAAGGTAGAACTGCGGCGCTGGGCCAAGGTGCCCGAGGTTCGGGTCGAGAACCCCGATTCTGGCGAAAAGCCGTTGGCCTATCCGTTGGTGGGCGATCGCTACATCATTGGCCGCAGCTCCCGCTCCTGCGACATCGTTATTCCCAACCCCATCGTCAGCCAGGTTCACGTGTCTCTCAACCGCAACCGCCGCAAGGGCACTGGCTTTACCCTGCGCGACGAAGGCTCAACCAACGGATTTTATTGGGGCAAAAAACGCTATAGCTCTCTCGAAATGCGCGACGGCGATGTCATCAGTCTCGGCCCCCCAGAGCTGGCAAACGGAGTGCGGTTGCGCTACGTGCATCCTGTCCCTTGGTATCAACAGCTGATCAAATATGGATTTTATGGCGTCAGCGGTGTCGCCCTCTTGAGCGCTTTGGTGATTGGCTTGGAGTGGCAGCGGTTCTCCGCCAAACAGCTCGGCAATGTTCAAGGCCCGATCGCCGCCTATGCCGGAGACGGCACCCCCCTCCAAACCCTGCGCAGCGCCTCTCACCAAGAGCTGGACAAACTCTCGGACTTTTCCCCCTACCTACCCAAGGCCGTCGTGGCCTCCGAAGATTCGCGCTACTACTGGCATGTGGGGTTTGACCCCGTGCGCGTCGCCTCAGCCATGCTGATTAATCTGCGCAGCGGCGGCATCCGTGAGGGAGCCAGCACCGTCACCCAGCAAATTGCCCGCAGCCTCTATCCCGACTACGTGGGCACCGAAGATTCCCTCGGGCGCAAGCTGCGGGAAATCATCGTCGCGCTCAAGCTCGAAACCTTCTACAGCAAGGACTTCTTGCTCAAAACCTACCTCAACCGGGTGTATTTGGGCGTGGGCTATGGATTTGAAGATGCTGCCCAAAAGTATTTTCGCAAGTCGGCGCGGGATCTGACGGTGTCGGAGGCGGCGACGTTAGTGGGCATTTTGCCTGCGCCCAATCGCTTTAGCCCCTGCGATGACATGGAAACCGCCACGGGGTTGCGCAATCGGGTGATCACCCGCATGTTTGAGTTGGGGATGATTTCGGAGGCGGAGGCCAAGGCGGGGCGGCGATCGGCGATCGTCATCGATCCTGATGTTTGCCGCAGTACCAGCACCATTCTCTCGCCCTATTTCTACGGCCAAATCTACGATGAGCTAGAGCGCCTGCTGGGAAAAGAAATTGCCCGCGAAGGGAATTTTATCGTTGAGACTAAACTCGATCTGCGGCTGCAAGAACTAGCAGAAGATAGCCTGCGCAACGCCGTGCGTAACGAAGGCTCTAGCTATGGTTATGGCCAAGGAGCTGTCGTCACCCTCGACACTGCTTCAGGTTCAATTTTGGCCTTGGTGGGCGGCGTAGACTACACCGAAAGCCAATTCAACCGCGCCACCCAAGCCCAACGCCAGCCCGGTTCGACCTTCAAGGTCTTTACCTACGCGGCGGCCCTGCGCCAAGGCATTTCTCCCTACGAAAGCTTTTCCTGCGACGCCCTCACCTGGGACGGGCAAACCTACAGCGGCTGCGAACGCAGCGGCGGCAGCATTGATATGTTTCGGGCCTTGGCCCAGTCTGAAAATGCGGTCTCGCTCAGAATTGCGCAACGGGTTGGACTGGAAGCTGTGGCTAGCATCGCCCAGGATTTGGGTGTTCGGTCTGAGCTGAAGTTGGTGCCCGGTCTGGTGCTGGGTCAAAGCGAAGTCACGTTGCTGGAAATGGCCGGAGCCTATGGCAGCTTCGCCAATGGGGGAAAAAAGCTCAGGCCCCATGCAATCAGCCGCATTTTTGATAGCGGCCAATGTGCGGATCCGAGCGATCGCCAAACCTGCCGTGTTGTTTTTGACATCGCCCAACCCCCGTCAGCGGTGACCTCGCCCTCGACCCAGGCATTGCGAGCACGATGACTCAATTGCTCCAAGGCGGGGTCAGCAGCGGCACCGGGCGAGCTGCGTTTATTGCCAATGCGGATGTGGCCGGTAAGACAGGGACAACCAATGATGCCGTCGATTTGTGGTTTGTTGGTTTTGTCCCCAGCCGCCAGCTCGTCACCGGCGTTTGGCTCGGTAACGACGACAACACACCGACCCAAGGTAGCAGCGGCAACGCAGCGGCACTGTGGGGCGACTACATGAAACAGGCTTTGAACTAAAGCTCGCCTTGGGCTTTTGCGAGCTCTACCCTGGCATTCGCTGAATCGACGTTACAAAAATCTGTAGCTCGTTACATTTCTTTGTCACCGTGAAACTGACGACGGAACGTAATCCCGTCGTGTTTTTGAATTGGGGAGAAGGTGCGATCGCTTGCCTTGGATGAATTTAAACGGGTTCGGGCGAAGAAAGGCTGAAGCAAGGGTTCTTAACCAAATATTAATTTTTGAAAACTCCGCCCCTCCGACGATGCCTGATCTCGAAATCAATCCGCTATGATGACAGCGTTCTAGATTCAGAAATCGGTTCATGAAGCGACGATTGGAGTCTTCCAAACCCTTGCTTTACAGCGGTTTCACCTTGATGCAACTTGATGCGGTTTGGAGAGAAACGTGACCATTTACGTAGGAAACTTGTCCTTCCAGGCAACTGAGGACAACGTGAAAGAAATTTTTGGCGAGTACGGCACCATTAGCCGAGTTAGCCTGCCGATTGATCGCGAAACTGGGCGTATGCGTGGGTTTGCTTTTATCGAAATGGCCGATGAGGCGAGCGAAGATAAGGCCATTGGCGAGTTGGACGGTGCGGAGTGGCTGGGTCGCCAGCTTCGCGTGAGCAAGGCCCGTCCCCGCGAAGAACGGGGTGGCAGCAGTTACACCCGAGGCGATAGTTTTTCTCGTTCCAACGATTAGTCTTAATAAGACAGGCACACAGAACGGGCATACAGGACGTTTCCAACTTGGGGGCGTCCTTTTGAATCGATTATTCTAGAATCAGGGGGTTGATCTCGAGTGCCTGCGCCGATGCCCCTCTCCCGTTTGCTGATCCTGATTACTGGTTTGGTCATCATTCTGGGGATGGCGCTGTGGCTAGTAGATTCTCTCCAACGGCTGTTTTGGAATCTTTCGTATATTTCTCCGGTGCTGGCAGGTCTGTTGATTCTGCTGATTATTGCGCTGTTCGGTCTGCTAATTTTTGCGTTTCTCTACTATGCAAATTTGATCCGAATGCCCAGCCGCTTCACGGCCAAACGGATCCCGCCAGAAGTGCCCAAGGCCAAAACCGAGGCCGCTGAAAAAAACCTGCAGGCGCTGCAACAGCAGGTGTCACAAATCCAAGATGAGGTGACGCGGCAGGCGCTGTTGGAGCGATCGCGCAGCATCGAAGCCAGCCTCAGCCGGGGCGACTTGCAGGTGGTGGTCTTCGGCACCGGCTCAGCGGGCAAAACCTCAATGATCAATGCCCTGATTGGCCGCATCGTAGGTCGGGTGGGGGCACCCATGGGCACCACGGACGAAGGGGCGACCTATCGGTTGCAGTTGCGGGGGATGGAGCGAGACATTTTGATTACGGATACGCCCGGAATTTTGGAGGCGGGGATGGCGGGGGGCGATCGCGGAGTTCGAGCCCGTCAGCTGGCGGTCGATGCCGATTTGCTACTATTTGTGTCGGATAATGATTTGCGGCGATCGGAGTTTGAGGCATTGCAATCGCTGGCTCAGATTGGCAAGCGATCGCTCCTCATTCTCAACAAAATTGATCTGCTCACCGACACCGATCGAGAGCTGATCCTCGCCCAGTTGCGCGAACGTGTCCGCGATCTGGTTGCCCCCGAAGATGTGATTGCCATTTGCGCCAATCCCCAGTCAGTGATCCTACCAGACAGAAGTATTGTGGAGCCAACTGCTGAAATTGTGCCCCTGCTGCGTCGGCTGGCAGAGGTGCTGCGGGCGGAGGGGGAAGACTTGGTGGCGGATAATATTTTGCTCCAGTCCCAGCGTCTTGGGAATGAGACCCGGCGATTGCTCGATGCCCAGCGGCTGCGAAAGGCAGAGGCAATTGTCGATCGCTTTCAATGGATCAGCGCCGGTGTCATTGCCATGACACCGCTGCCGGTCGTGGACTTGCTCGGGACAGCAGCGGTGAATGCGCAGATGGTGGTCGAACTCGGTCGTGTTTATGGTTGTGAACTCAACATGGAACGCGGTCGCGAGCTGGCGCTGTCCTTGGCCAAAACCCTGACCAGTCTAGGCGTTATCAAAGGCGCGGTGGAGTTGTTGACAACGGTAATGCAGTTTAATATTGCCACGATTGTCACCAGTCGAGCCATTCAGGGTGTGAGCGCAGCCTACCTAACCCGGATTGCCGGACGCAGTTTCATTGAGTATTTTCGCCATGATCAAGATTGGGGTGATGGTGGGATGACGGAGGTGGTACAACGACAGTTTCAACTCAGTCGCAAGGATGAGTTTGTGAAGAGTTTTGTGCAGCAGGCGATCGCCAAAGTGGTTCAACCCATCACCAGTGCGCTACGCGATGAAGTGCCAGAGCGCTGAGCTACAATCGTCAACAATCATGATGGAAACAACGCTTTCAATCTGTAACTCAAATCTATAATCAAATCTACAATAAAACCGATAAATCTATGGCTTTGCTGGATGCTCTGATCGCGCTTGATAAACCGGAAAATCAGACGGTTGAAAATTGGCCTGACTATGTCAAACAACTGGGGTTGAAGGAGAAGGATATTGAAGACTTGGTTGCGATCGCGACCAATGAGGCCCTAACAGACGATGGAGATACCTGGTTCGCCCCGATTCATGCTTGGCGAGCCCTTGGGCAAATGCGGGCAAAAGCTGCGATCGAGCCCCTAATTTCCACCTTCAACTGGGACATGGACTGGGCTTGGGAAGAACTGCTTGATGTGTATACACTCCTAGGCGCTGAGGCGCTGCCCGCCCTCGCCAAGGCCCTGAAGCCGACGCAGGCTGGGGGGGGCGAGAGTTCGATCTCCTTGGCTGAAAGTATGAGCAGAATTGGGAAGCTATCCGAAACGGCGCGGACGGAGGCGATCGCGCTGCTGGTGGAGATTTTGGGCGATCGCCAAACCTACGATCGCAAGGCAAACGATCGCAAGGCAAATGGCGGTATTGTGTTTGCCCTGTTAGAACTCAAGGCCGTGGAAGCTGAAAAAGTCTTGGAGGAAGCCCATGCAGGGGATCGGGTTGATACGTCCCATTGTGGGAGCTGGGCGGCGGTGCAGGTCAGTTTGGGGTTGCGCGATCGCAGCGAGTTTACAGCGGAGGAGCTCAAGCCACTCTACAAGGATCAGCCGCTGTTCTTTCGGTCATTGCAAGAACAAGAGCGATTGCAGCGAGCACCTGAAACCCTGTTTACCGTACCCCAGCCCAAGCGAGAGAAGAGAGCGGGGTTTGGGGGTGGAGCTGCACAGAAGAAGGGGAAGCAGTCTAAAAAGAAGCGGTGAGATCCATGGTTTTGCATCTGATTCCTACAAAATAAAAAGCAGTGGTCGGTTCTCAGTTGGATTTGTCACAATGGTCTCAGTCGTTTGCCTCCAAAGCCCATGCCCTGTGCTGTGATTTTGACTGCGCTCCCGGTGGAGTACTTGGCGGTGCGCGACCATTTGACCGCTCTCCAAGAGGAAGTTCACCCCCAAGGGACGATTTATGAGCGGGGGCAGTTTGCTGGAGAAGGTCAGTCCTGGGAAGTGGGGCTGGTGGAGATTGGGGCAGGGAATCCGGGGGCAGCACTGGAGGCGGAACGGGCCATTGCCTATTTTAAGCCGGAGGTGATTTTGTTTGTGGGGGTGGCAGGGGGCCTGAAGGATATAGCGCTGGGGGATGTGGTGGCCTCGACGAAGGTGTATGGCTATGAGTCGGGGAAGGCGGAGGTGCTGTTTAGGCCGAGGCCGGAGATTGGGCTGGCGGCGTATAGCTTGGAGCAACGGGCACGGGCGGAGGCGCGGAAGGGGAATTGGTTGAGGCGGTTGGCGGTGGTGCCGGAGCCGAGACCACGGGTGTTTGTGGCTCCGATCGCAGCGGGGGAGAAGGTGGTGGCTTCGACGCAGTCGGCGGTGTTTGAGTTTTTGCGGGAGCGCTATGAGGATGCGATTGCAGTGGAAATGGAGGGACTCGGTTTCCTAGAGGCGGCGCGGGCGAATCAGAAGGTATCGGCGATGGTGGTGCGGGGCATCTCCGATCTAATTGACGGAAAGGGGAAAGCCGACAAATCGGGTTCTCAAGAGATGGCGGCCCGCCATGCGAGTGCGTTTGCTTTTTCATTGATTACAAAAGAAGCAAAAAAAATCTGGAACCAGATGAAAAATCTTCTCCAGAAGGAAAGCCTGCCTTTCCGATAGAAGACACTTTAGATTCGGAGGAAGGTCCATATCGAGGCTTGCAGCCTTTTGACAAAAGTACTGCCAAGTTCTTTTTGGAAAGGAGCGTACTATTGCAAGGCTAGAAAAGAAACTTGACGTATCTAGACTCATCTTCTTCTTTGGCCCATCAGGAAGCGGCAAGTCTTCCATTATAAAGGCCGGACTAATTCCCAAACTTCAGAGTCGTGAGGATAAGTGGGATATTTTAGAGGTAGACCAGCCAGGCACAAAGCCTATTTTAAGGGTACATTCTGTCTGGGAAGACTTTTTTAGAAAGCAAGAAAAACTTACCGAATTTAAATGAATATTCTCCTTCAGCCAAGCT
>JAAUOP010000295.1 GCA_012034805.1 Synechococcales cyanobacterium CRU_2_2
GCGGGAGCTGGAAGAACAGGGCGCTGCCGTTGGGGTGGTCAAAGCGGTGGCGCGATCGCGATCGCTCTTCAGCGGTGAGGGCGAGGCTGAGGTCGGGGACGATGGCGGCTGCGCTGCGGGGCAGGCGTTGGGTAAAAATCAGCATGGATGGGTACGGTGCCTGGGTGGCTGGGCTGTGGGGCTTGAGCTGTGGGGCTTGAGCTGTGGGGCTGAAAGGATGCCGAGGCCTGTAGATTTGTAGGATGACTGTAATCAATCGATGTGATGCGAACTACCATGTCCTCTCCATCCCCCCTGCGCATCGGTATTGCTGGACCGGTTGGCTCTGGCAAGACAGCCCTGGTCGAGGCGCTCTGTAAGCAGTTGCGCGATCGCTACCAAATCGCTGTCGTCACCAATGATATCTACACCCAAGAAGATGCACAGTTTTTGGTGCGCAGCCAGGCCCTGAGCGGCGATCGCATTCGCGGCGTCGAAACCGGCGGCTGTCCCCACACCGCCATTCGCGAAGATGCCTCGATCAACCTATCTGCCATTGAAGATCTAGAGGGCCAGTTCAACCTCGACCTCATCCTGGTCGAAAGCGGCGGCGACAACCTGGCAGCCACCTTCAGCCCCGAGCTCGTGGATCTGACCATCTATGTAATCGATGTTGCAGGCGGCGACAAGATCCCCCGCAAGGGAGGACCGGGGATCACCAAGTCCGATCTGTTGGTGATCAACAAATCGACCTCGCTCCCCACGTCGTGCAGACCTACAGGTCATGGCGCGAGACAGCCTGGCCATGCGGGGTGAGCGACCTTTCATCTTCACCAACCTGAGGCAGCACCAGGGTCTGGATGCCATCCAAGCCTTCATCGAACGGCACCTGCCTAGGGCTGCTGCCCAGGCACTTACTTAGACTGAATCCCGAAAAATTAAATAAAAATACGGAGTCATTTTAGGTTAATGTCACGAAACTAAAATATTGATTCGTATCCAGGGTGACATTTCATCCTTCCGGGGGTGTCTAATATCGACAAAGCTTAGTAGATCCTCTGAGGCTTCACCTTAAATGGGTGAGCGCCCGGAGGAAGTCCGTTAGGTTTTCAGTTAGCGCAGGTGCTCCTGACTCGCCCAGATTGTGAGTTTGGCACTGCCCCTGGGCTGTTTCAGTTCTTGTTTTGTGGGGAAGGTTCATTCATGTCCATGCAGTTAAATCGTCGGAAGTTCCTGGTTTTAGGCTCCGCCACCGCAGGCAGCGTCCTACTCAAATCCTGTGCAAGTCCGGGTGGAGAAGGCGGTGACACCGCAGCAGGCGGTGATGCAGCGGGCGGTGATGCAGCCAGCGGCGAAACCGTCAAGGTCGGCATTCTCCATTCCCTGAGTGGCACCATGGCCATCAGCGAAACCACGGTGGTGGATGCTGAGGAGCTGGCGATCAAGGAAATTAACGCTGCGGGCGGCATCCTGGGCAAGCAGATCGAAGCGATTAAAGAAGATGGCGCATCCGATTGGCCTACCTTCAATGAAAAGGCGATCAAGCTGATCGACCAGGACAAGGTTGCGACCGTGTTTGGCTGCTGGACCTCCGCCAGCCGCAAGGCCGTGAAGGACACCTTTGAAACCAAGAACCATCAGCTCTGGTACCCCGTGCAGTACGAGGGCCAGGAATGTTCTAAGAACATTTTCTATACCGGCGCTGCCCCCAACCAGCAGATTGAGCCCGCTGTGGATTGGCTGTTGGAAAACAAGGGCAAGGAATTTTTTCTGGTGGGCTCGGACTATGTGTTCCCCCGCACGGCCAACAGGATCATCAAAGCCCAGCTCGAAGCCAAGGGCGGCACCACCGTCGGCGAAGACTATCTGCCCCTGGGCAACAGCGAAGTCACCCCAATTATCACCAAGATCAAGGCAGCTCTGCCCAATGGCGGCGTGATTTTCAACAGCCTCAACGGCGACAGCAACGTGGCCCTGTTCAAGCAGATGCAGGCTGCGGGCATGGGCCCGGATCTCTATCCGGTGATGTCCGTCAGCATCGCGGAGGAAGAAGTGCGCCAGATTGGCCCCGAATTCCTCAAGGGTCACTATGCGGCTTGGAATTATTTCCAGACGGTGGAAAGCCCGGCGAATACCAAGTGGGTGGCGGACTTTAAGGCTGAGAAGGGCGACGATCGCGTCACCAACGATCCCATGGAAGCGGCCTATGTGATGGTCTATTTCTGGAAGCAGGCCGTGGAAAAAGCGGGGACGTTTGACATTGATGCGGTGCGGGAAGCGGCCTATGGCCAGACCTTTGATGCGCCCAATGGTCTCTACACGATGAATGCTAATCACCACCTCTCCAAGACCGTTCGCTTGGGCCAGGTGCGGGATGACGGTCTGTTTGACATTGTCTATTCCACCGATGCGCCGGTAGTGCCCCAGCCCTGGAACCAGTATGTGGCTGACACCAAGGGCTTTGCCTGTGATTGGTCCGACCCGGCGAAGGGAGAGAAGTTCCAGGCGTAGATGCAGCCTGGTAGGCTCGGGCGTGAGTTTGGCTACCCTCACCCTAAATCCCTCTCCCATGAAGGGAGAGGGACTTCGATCCGTCTCCTAGGCGCTGGCGAGGTGGAGCAATGCACCGAGGCCGGTGCCCAGTTCTTCGGGGGTGATTTTGCCATCGTGGTTTTCATCGAGGGCATCGAACACCGCATCGGAGCCCATCCACTCTTCGCGGGTGATGAACCCATCCCCATCCAGGTCATAGCTGTGGAAAATCTCTTCGGCAGCATGGCTGACGGTGGTGTTTTCAAGCTGAACCAAGCGCTGGGTGAGCAACGACTCCAGGTTCTCCAGGGCCTTGGTAAAGCCCGCAATGCCCTCTGCTAGTTTGTCATTGGCCATGCGGTCCTGCTGATGCATCTGGTCAAAGGTCGCTTTGTCCATGGCGATTTTTCAATTTCCATGGACATTGCTTTGCAGGGTCGAGCTTGCGCGGCAGCTCGGCATCGCTCTCCTGGAGCTGGGCGAGGAACTTGGGGCCAATGGTGAGCAGGTCGCAGCCCGCCAGCTCAGTGATTTCCTCTAGGCTACGGAAGCTCGCTCCCATGACTTCGGTCTGGTAGCCATGCTTTTTGTAGTAGTTGTAAATCTCGGTGACGGAGAGGACGCCAGGATCTTCCGCCGGGGGGTAGCTGTCCTTGCCGGTGTCCTGTTTGTACCAATCGAGGATGCGGCCCACGAAGGGGGAAATCAGGGTGACCTTGGCCTCGGCACAGGCGATCGCCTGGTGCAGTCCGAACAGCAGCGTCAAATTGCAGTGGATGCCTTCTTGTTCTAAAATCTCAGCGGCCTTGATGCCCTCCCAGGCT
>JAAUOP010000296.1 GCA_012034805.1 Synechococcales cyanobacterium CRU_2_2
CACCGAAGGCGCGATTAATACCGCTTTCGTACTCAACTGGTTCACGCCCTACATCTCCGTCTTTACCCATGGCCTGTTTGAAGCCAGCGTAGAGCTAAAGCAGAAGCTGGCGGAGCATGGCTATCCGTTGTATGAACAGCCTATCGTGAAGTTCCATGGCGAAAACCACAAGCTCAGCGGGGTGGAGCTGGCCGATGGCACCTTGGTTGAGGCGACAACCGGCTTGGTCGGCATGGGCTCCCATTACCACAATGAATATCTTCAGGGGATTGAGCTGGAATATAGCGGTAAGAACCTGGTCACCAATGAGATGTGTCAGACCAGCCACGATCGCATCTTCGCCCTGGGCGATCTGAAGCAGGGCCTGAACCAAGTCTCCGTGGCCGTGGCCGATGGCACCTTGGCTGCAACGCAGATTTGGCGGACGATCCGCCGGGCGAGCGAACCGCGTAAGTGGGAAGCAAACATCAAGGTGCCTGCACAACTGTAGGCGAGTTGTAACCCCTGCGTTACGGTCCACTCGCTACAGGCCAGCGTTCAGTCAGCCCGTAATGGGAAAACGCCACTCAACCAGTGGCGTTTTTTGATGGGCGGCCAGCTCACCGCGAAGCGGGATATTCCACGAGCATTGGCCCCTTGGGCAGGAAGCGGACGCCTAGGTTTTTCTTCTTACCCAAGGCGCAAAATCGATCCATGGTGAGGGGCTTTTCAGCAGCTCCAGGTCTGTCAGCTCCCAGTAGACTGCCCAGGCATCCTGGGGGCTGATGCTGTTGGCTGGACGACGCAGGGCTTTGCCGGTGTAGCGGCCCGGCGGGAGTGACTGGAGCTTTTGTAGATGGCCTGCCAGGTGATTTCAGGGTTGAGCGGGGTTTCAGCGGGTTCTGAAGCATAGATAAAGACGCTCACGGCCTTGTCCCCTCGTTTTTGCTGGGCTTCGCCGAAGACCTCGAATTCGTTGGTGCCGAAGGCGAGGGAGGGATCGGCTATTTCTGCATCTAGCTGGGCGGCGATCGCCTCACGGCCTGCCAGTAAGTAAGTTTCGGGGATGGGAGCCAGGATCGCGAAGTCTAAGTTTCTGAGCATGAGCTACCGGGATAAGTCCTATCTGGTTCTAAGCTTCCCAAGGGGGGTGGCCAGAGCGCTAGGGTGGGGTGCCCCCTTTGTCTGGGAAGACTGGCACGCTGTGATGGAGATTTTGTAATTTTTTACGCTGGCTGGACAATTCCCAATACCTATTCATAGCTTGCGCTGCAATTTCAGGATTTGTCCTGGCTGAAGGGCCTTGGCTTTGTCTGTCAGGTCGAGCCAGGGCTGGAGCTGGCCCCGCTGAAAGGTGCGACTCATAACCACATAGATCGAGGTCTGGTCACCGCCGATGCCCGCTGACTCCACCTGGTCCCAGGCGTCACTTTTGAGCTCATCGGTCACGAGCCAAGCGCCATCTTGCCACTGGAGTTGCCGCACAAACTTAAACGGCGCTGCATCCTTGCCGGTGATCAGCAGCTTTTGCAGTAGCCTGCGTACCTGGTTGGGGTAGAACCGCCCCACCGTCAGCATCACGACCCGCAAAATCATCAGGTTCAGCGGCGTCATTTGCTTTTGCTTCGCCCAGCCCAGCGCGCCCTGGATGACGATGCTGTCCGCTTCGAGCTGGAGGTTGTAGTCTTCGACGAGGTGGCCGACGGCGTTTTTGAGCTTGCCGTTTTGCCTCAGTTGTAATGAAAGCTGAGTGTCGGATTGGATGAGTTGCGATCGCGAAACAGCTTAAACACCCCCCCCTTATTCAGCGCCATGTACAGCTCCGTGGTGCGCGCCGGTCAATCAGCAGCTTCGCCTCCGGCAACCAAACTCGACCCTGGGGCCTGGGCGTTCGGGGAGGGCGAGCCGTCTCCGTCGGCGCGGTCGCTCCCCGATGCTCCGCGCCTGAGCTGGGCCGTCGATGCGGAGGGGCGCCGGGCGCGGGTCATCGCTCTGGGCTTCGCGCCCCAGATCGACGAGGAGGACTGGGAGGACGTCGAGCTGGCCGTGCAGACCGAAATCCCGCTCGCGAAGCAACATCTGTGTGATCAACTGTGGGCGATCCGCGGACAGGGCGCCGACGCGATTCGTACGAACCGATTAACCGGTGAATCGAAGCGGCTCGCGATCCAACCTTCATCGGCAACCGACATCCGCGACGGTTTCGCGACCGTCTGCCGTGTTCCGTTCCGGCGCGCGACCTGCTCGCCGTGCGCTGGATGCGCGGAGAGCAATAACGCCTCGAGTTCCGCGCGACTCTCGAGGAGGTTGGCGCTGGAGATGCCGCGTCAGACGCTCGAGGGTGCGCGGTGGTCAGTTCAGACCGTGTTGTGCGCACAGTCGCGCGGCGCGAAGAGGGGAGAGCGGCGTGGTTTCATGCGTCTCGAGCCACGCGCCTTGTCGTGTGAAACCAGGCTCGAGGGGAGGTGAACGTCTGAACACGATGCATGATTTTATCGTTGCCTCTGCTAAAGTTTTGCGATGCACTTCGAGGACGCTTCATTACTGCTGCGGTTGTGTTTGGCGATGATTTGCGCGGGTGTGCTGGGTCTGGAGCGGGAAGCCAAGAACAAACCCGCCGGTTTGCGCACGCATGTGCTCGTCGGGGTTTCGGGTGCGTTCTTCGTCGTGCTGGGTGATTTGATGATGGCTCGAGCCATCGAGCAGGGCATTCGGGATTTGCGGCTCGATCCGCTCGTGGTGCTGAGTGCGGTGGTGAGCGGCGTGAGTTTCCTCGGGGCGGGTGCGATTTTCTTTTCCAACGCCTCGTCGCGTCCGCATGGTCTTACCACTGCCTCGAGTTTGCTGGCGGTGCGGCGGCGGTGGGTGGTGGCGTGTGGCATCGAACGCTACGCGCTGGCGCTCGGTGCGACGTTGCTGTATCTGTTCGCGTTGCATGTGTTGAACTTCGTGGAGCGACGCGTCGGCGCGCCGGATTTGTGAAACGCATCGGGTTGACCGGCAGTATCGGCAGCGGCAAGAGCACGGTGTCCGCACTGCTTCGCGCTCAACGGTATTCCTGTGCTGGACGCGGATCAGCTGTTTCCAGAAGCGTCTCGAGTTCCGAAGAGGTACGCACCGAGGTCATGCAGAAGTTCGGACCTGAGTTCGTGCTCGAGACAGGCTTGAACCGACCCGCCCTCGCCAAGCTGGTCTTTGACAACCCCGAGGCTCGAGCGGCGCTGAACGCGATCATTCACCCGAGGGTGCGTTCCGAAATGGCGCGACGACAGGCTGAACTCGAGGCGGCTGGGGCGGCGGTGGTCGTGCAGGACATTCCATTGCTGTTCGAGAACGGGTTGCAAACGCTGTTC
>JAAUOP010000132.1 GCA_012034805.1 Synechococcales cyanobacterium CRU_2_2
GTTTGGCGCGGTGTTCGGAGTTGGATGATGAGTTTTGGGAGAGTTTGCGGGCTTTGGCGACGACGCAGACGGGGGGAATGCTGGGATTTATCTTGGCAACGCCAGAAAATCCAGCAATCTTGGCAAGAGATAATGGGCACAGCTCGCCATTTTTCAATATTTTGGATATTTCACACAGCCAGGGCCACTTATGAAGTGTGAGGCGGAGGATTTTATAAAGAACTTAGAAATCGGTCTCACACATGATTACCAGGAATGGTTTTTAGAGATAAGTCAGCACTGGCCTATTGTGTTGCAAACTCTCTGCCAAGAATACTGCTTTGCGCAGGAGGATGGGTTGTCCAAAGATGAATGGAGAGACAATATGCTTTTTCGGCTCTCTCAGTATCAGCATCTATTTAGAGCGACCTAAATAATGTTTTTATTTTGAGACATAGCGGGCTTCATCAATATGAGATCACCAGAAGTCTTTATTTGTGAGGATTTTGAGGCTAATGGCCATAGTCTATAATTCTGAATTCCGCTATATTATCATTTTTATTCACAATCGTAGATTTGTGAGGTTCAAAGATTGCTATGAAATTCCTTCACTGCATATTTTGAATCATGGAGAAATTTAACAGTCGATTGAAGTTGGCTTTCAGTATTGAGTTAAAACCTCTCAGGCAAAGATTCTCATGTGTGTAGACATTGAATTGGAACTACAGAATCTAGAAAATGTGAGACTATTTATGCCATTCAAAAGTATATAAGGAAATAAAGGCTAATTGCGCAGATGGTCGGGTAAATGAAGTGCTTAGAACTTTCTATCGAATCGGTCTGGAGATCGATTTTGCATTAATCAGCAAACAGACGTAAATAGAAAAAATGCACTCAAAAATATCATAAAGAGGGCGGAGTGAGATTGATGAAAGTATAAATCGGATCACTAATAAAAAATACTCTTGTAGATTTTATTCTCTTTCAAGAAGATGGCATTCTCTTGTCGATTCTTATTTAGATGATATTTCAGTTGAAATTGAACTTCTCCAAGAAATTGATAATCCATATATTTTTGGACAAGTTCTAGCAATAGGGCAAAATATTTTCACGGGTAGATATGATTCTGCTCTCCGGCTTGAACAACTTCTTCTAGATCGCCGCCGCCCTCCTCTCCTCCTCTACGGCCAACGCCGCATGGGCAAAACCTCCCTCCTCCTCAACCTCGGACGCCTTCTCCCCAATAGCATCATTCCCCTCTTCATCGACCTTCAAGGCCCAGCCACCCGCGCCAAAGACGAAATCGGTTTTCTCTACAACCTTGCCCGAGGCATCATCACCTCTGCCCAACGCCAAAGCGCAATCACCCTCCCACCCCTCAGCCGCGAAACCCTCACCGGCGATCCCTTCACCGCCTTCGACGAATGGCTTGATCAAGTCGAAACCACCCTCGGAGACAACACCGCCCTCCTTGCCCTCGACGAATTTGAAGCCCTAGATGCCGCCTTCGATAAAGGAAACCTCGACGAATCCGCCATCCTCGGCACCCTCCGCAACCTGATCCAACACCGCCCCCGTTTCAAAGTCCTCCTCGCCGGCAGCCACACCCTACAAGAATTTCAACGCTGGGCCAGCTACCTGATCAACGCGCAAACCATCAAAATCAGCTACCTTACCGAAGCCGAAACCCGAAAACTGATCGAAAACCCCCATCCCCGACTTCGGCCCCTCCGCTACGACCCCGACGCCAGCGACAGAGCCTACGCCCTCACACGCGGCCACCCCGCCCTCACCCAGCTCCTCTGCTCCGAAATCGTCAACCTCAAAACCGAACAAGACCCCGCCTATACGCCGCCAAGCCACCCTCGCCGACGTCAATGCCGCCATCCCCGAAGCCCTGCAAAGCGGCAGCATGTTCTTCGCCGACCTCGAACAAAACCAAATCACCGCCAACGGCACCGTCCCCGGCGGCAGCACAATCCTGCGCCACCTCGCCGCCCAAGGCGAATCCATCCCCAGCCCCGACGGCACCACCCCACCCGCCCGCCTCAGCCACAGCGCCCTCGCCCAATACTTCCAGCAAACCCATCCCGACGCAGATTTTGAAACAGCCTTGGAATTGCTGCTTCGCCGCGAAGTCCTCGAAATCGTCGAATCAACCGACGAACCCCACTACAAATTTCAAGTCGAACTCATCCGCCAATGGTTCCTGCGCTAGCCCAAGACCCCTCACAACTTGGAGCACTTTGTGCAGGCTTGACCAGCTTCGCCGGAACAACGATGAGAACGACAATGGGGTTCTGATGTGGTGACTATGGCTTGGGGGCTGATGCTGAATCGGGCGCTGGATCGGGCGCGTCTTCAAATTCAACGCCTTCATATAACTCCGCCAGCGCAATCTCCACCGGCAGCGACGCGAGCGTCACCCGTGCGTTCAAGTCATGATAGTGCGTAAACAACCACTGATTTTCGCCCTGTTTTACGTAGTGATCCACGCTGACACGGTATTGATCCACCATTAAATATTCTTGGAAGCTGGCGATCGCCCGATAGGCCTCAAATTTCTCATCTCGATCGTAGCTGCGGGTCGATTTCGACAACACCTCTGCCACAAAAATGGGCTCGATCACCGTGTCCTTGCGACCCGGCTTCAAGGCCACAGGTTTTGCGGTCACCATCACATCCGGATAGGTGTACAGATCTCGCTCAGGAATCCAGAGGCGCTGATCGGCCACAAACACTTGATAAGGTTTTCCTCTCAGAGCAATGCTTAGCAATACGACCAAACTACCATTCAACTCATTGTGCTCAGGTGTCCCTCCTGATAGTTCAACGATCTCCCCCGATCGAAATTCGTTGCGAACTTCAGCCTCGACTTCCCGAGCCAAATATTCTTCAGCGGTGTAGGTTTTCGTGGGAACTACGGCGGTGGTCATGGTGGAATTGCCTCTGTTGGCTTTGAATCTGTTCTCTTTGAACCGGTTCTTTTTGGAATTGAACGACCCTGTGAATGACGGTAGCATCTCGCAAAATATCGCCGTGGCCCAAGCCTGCCGTGGCCATAAATTCTGCACCGGGCCAGGCTCGGGCGATCGCCTCTCCCTGCTCAAACGGAATCAGCGCATCATCTTGGTCATGCACCACCAACCCAGGTAACCACTGCTCCGCCACCAACGTAGACGCCATTTTAGACAACGAGAACGACTCAATCGGTTCACCGTAGCGATCCAAAAACCGTTGCCGCATATTGGCTTCGACCCGATCGCAACCGCCGATCGCCCGCACAATCACCTGCATCATGAACTGGGTTTCGGCAGGGGAGGCAATCAGCGTCAGTCGGGGCAAAATTTGGGGCGTCACTGCCACATCTTCATAGAGCAGCACCAAACTGGAGGCCGCCCCAAACGAATGACCGATAAAGCTGTGCAATGGCCCAAACTGACGCATCACGGCCTTAATCGCCTGACCGAAGTGCCGTAAATTCGTCTGCACCAGGGACGAACCGCCATGGGCCGGGCCATCTAGGGCAATCACCCGAAACCCAGCTGCCAAAAGCGGTTCAACCAATGCCGTCATCTGGGCCGAACTCGACATCCAGCCATGGAGCAAGAGGACGGTGGGGCGATCGCGATCGCCCCAGACATAAACCTGCAACGCACAGCGCCGCTGATCAATCCAGGTGTGAAGCTTGACGCTCTGGGCCCGTGCAAGCACCGCCTGATCCGCCGCAGGAATTTTGTAGTACCCCCGAATCGGCGTGGAAAACAGCTGGAAACCGAGCCAGCCCGAGACCTCGGGCCACCAGCGACCGAGGCCACCAACGCCCCGGCGCGCGATCGCCTCAAGCCACGGATTCGAGGATGCATGGCCAGGACTTGAAGATGAAGACACTAATACTGACTCCCGGATTTACGGTGGTTTAGGGCAGTTACGCCGCTGGTTTCTAGCACAATTCCGGCGCGGGTCGCGGCATATAGCAACCAGTGGTTGCCGCAGTTCATCCGCTCTGTGACTGTGCACTCGAGATAGGCCAGTGCTTCTGGGAGAAAAGGGCTGCCGTTGCTAGCGATCGCGTGATCGATGCCTGCAAAGCGATCGACATTCGGCTGGGGCGGTTTCTGAAAGTGGCGCTGGAGCACCGTACTCCCCTGCTTGAGCACATTGATCACAAAGGTTGCACCGGGCTCTTCCAAATCCTCCGGAAATCCTTCCTTCGGAACCGACACCGTAATTGCCGGGGGACTAAAGGCGGCTTGGGAGACCCAGGAGGTCAAGAGCCCGAGCTTGCGTCCAGTTTTGAGTTGGGCCGTGAGCACGCAGAGCGAGCCCGTGACCCGTCCGACGGATTGGCTGGTGCGATCGCTCTGGCTTTCCACCGCCAGCTGCCGGGGCGTCACCATTTTTTTCTTGGCCCGCTGCACCGCCAGGACAAACTGTTCGCCCGCATCTTCACACTGCTGAAGTACGGCATCAGTCGGTGCAAATTTGACCCGAATGGTCTCGAATCCGAGTTGATAGCCCGCATCTTGGAATTTGTTCTCAAGCATATCTACGGCCTCGCCGCTCCAGCCAAAGGAGCCAAAGGCACCGGCGATTTTGGTTTTGGTCGCCGTCGAAAGAATAATGCCGAGCGCTGTTTGGATTTGGGTTGGGGCGTGGCCTGCTAGGGTGGGAGAACCAACGATAAAGCCATCGCAGCGGGCGATCGCCGCCCGAATCTCCTCCGGCGTCGCGTATTCACAATTGAGCGTTTCGACCGCGGCTCCAGAATCAGTAATGCCCTTGGCGATCGCCTGCCCCACCGCCGCCGTGTTGCCGTAGGCCGAGGTATAGAGCACCGCCACCGTCACATCCAAGGATTGCTGTTGCGCACACCACTGGGCATAGTCTAGGCGCAGCCGCGTCCGACTGTTGCGCACCATCGGGCCGTGGGCAGGCCCATAGACCTTGGCCTCGGTCAGGGGCAAACTGTTCAGCGCCGTTTCCACCTGAACCGCCTGGGCCGCGTGGATACTGTCGAAATAATAACGGCGGTCTTCGCCAAAGTCGCGCCAATGCTCATCAAAGACATCGTCGCCGCACCAATGCACGCCAAACAGCTTATCGCTAAACAAAATGCGCGAAGCCGGATCGTAGGTACAGAGCATATCGGGCCAGCGCGGCGTCGGCACAAAGAAAAACCTCAGCTCGTGGCCCTGGCCCAGGTCGAGGATTTCGCCATCGCGCACCGCCCGAATTTTGGCATGATGTTCCTCCGGCAGCGAGGCTTTGAGCGCATTGGCAGCGGGCTTCGAGCAAATCAGCGTCACATAGGTCGCCACCTGGAGCAATCGTCCCAAGGTCACTAGTCGGTTGGCATTGATGTGGCTCAAAATGACGTAGTTCAGCCGCTGGTAATACTGCAGCTCCTGGAGTTCTTCGAGATAGACATCCGTAAACGACTCGCCCGGTGGATCGATCAGGGCAACGTCCTGGGCCTGGATCAAATAGGAGTTGGCGGTCGTGCCGCGCTGGCGGGCATATTCGATTTCAAACTTGAGCCGGTCCCAGGTGCGCGATCGCAAGACCAGCGTTTCCAAACCAATCTCAGCAACCTGTACGTCGCGGGCGGGCGCTGGACTCGTCGAGCTTGGAGAGGCTGTTGTCATGGGAGGCACAACCGTAAAGACTTATGAACTGACTAAAATGGTGCCACGGATCGGGACATTGTGGGAGTCGGTCTTCAGGTCAAGGCAGGGCCGCAGGGGACTCGTTCGCAGGGAGGGCGGCCATAGCAAAGGGGCAATTCTAGGGCATGTTGCTGCAAAAAGGCTGCATTGCTGAGCACCTGCTCGGTAGGCCCAGAGAACGCGACTTTGCCTTGGCTGAGCACAATCGTAGAGTCACACAAATCCAGTGCCAGATCCAAATCGTGGGTCGCAATCAGTTGGGTCAGGGGAAAACTTCGCAGCAGCTCGATCAGCTGACGACGCGATCGCGGATCAAGCTGGGCCGAAGGCTCGTCGAGCACCAGCACCTGGGGTTGCATGGCCAGGACACCGGCGATCGCCACCCGCTTCTTCTCTCCCCCCGATAAATTATTCGCCATCCGATCGGCATAGTGCTCAAAGTCGAGTCCGACGGCGGCCATGGCCCGCTGGATGCGGTGGGTTAATTCGGGTTCTGCGAGGCCCTGATTCAAAGGCCCAAAGGCAATGTCTTCCCAGACGGTCGGCATAAACAGTTGGTCATCTGGATTTTGAAACACCAAGCCCACAAAATTACGAATCTGCTTCAGATGCTGGGCAGACATCTCCCATTCACCGATATTGATCTGGCCCGTTTGGGCCTCGAGAATGCCGTTGAGGTGCAACAGCAGCGTTGATTTGCCCGAGCCGTTGGCCCCAATCAAGGCGACGCGCTCGGAGGCGGCGATCGCCAAATTAATCTCTTGCAGGGCCTGGGTGCCATCCCCGTAGATATGACTCAGACCAGTGATGGAAATAGGATTATGGTGCATGGGTGCGGCGTTCTCGCTCACAGGTCGGGCTGAATTTAAGTTCGGGTAATTGATCGGGTGATTGATCGGGTAATTGATCGGGTGATGGGCCGAGGCCTTGAATTTCAATGCGCTATTTCGACAAAAGATGGGGCCAATAGAGGGCTTGGCCCGAGAGGGTAATCAGGGCGATCGCCGTCAAGGCCACCGTATCTTTAATGCCCCCCTGGGGCAAATCGCGCACTGACGGCAAGCCGCTGTAGCCCCGCGCCAACATCGCCTGGTGGACGCGTTCTCCCCGCTCATAGGTGCGAATGAACAGCGCACCAAACATATTGCCCATCACCGAGCGCTGCCGCCGCCTCGAAGACACCGCCAAATTGCGCGAGCTGGCCGCTTGGCGCATGGCCGCAAATTCATCGACCAGCACCCCGATATAGCGATACATCGATGCCAAAATGGCCACCAGCAAAGGCGGCACTCGCAGCTGTACCAAGGACTGCAGCAGCGCTGGAATCGGCGTGGTCAAGGTCAGAAAATTGAGTAGCAGTAGACAAAGTAAAGCCTTGGAGGCCACACTGCCGAGGATGGTCAACCCCAAGCTGGTAATTTTGAACCAGCCCCACTGCCAAACCACTTCCCCTCCTGGGTTAAATAAGGTTCCCAGCAGAACTGTGGCAATAAACGAAAATTCAATCGCCACACGCTTCAACAGCACGGGCCAGGTGACACGGCTTAGCCAGACCAACGCTACGATCGCCAGACCATAGGCGGCCCAGGTCCACCAGTGGCCATTGGGGGTAAAAGCGATCGCCAGCACCATCAGGCCCGCACAAAGCACCCGAGTTCGTGGCTCGAGGGAATGCCAGGGCGTGGTTCTATGACCGTCGAGATCGAATTGAAAGGCACCGATGTGTAAAAGTACCATCTAATCGTGTGATTCCAGCTCGATCGTCGAGGCTGACTTGCGTGCCACTAGCTTGCCCAGGCCCCAAGCCACTCCAAACGTGGCCAATGCACCCACAAGACCGGCGACGGGCGTGGCAATTTGCTCGGGTACCCCCCGCAGTGCGTAGCCATCAAACACCTTGGCAAAGGGAAGTTTTTGGGCGGCAGGCTCTGGATGTTCTTTATCCACAAAGCCCAAATCCTCAGCGACTCGGTTCAACCCATCCGGACTGGGGCTCGCGAAGGGGGACAGCAAGGCCGCAATGGCCAAGGCAATCCCTAAGCCGCTAAGGAAGAAAATCCGGTATTTCATGGAGGGTGTGCGATCGCTCATGATGACAAATCAAGGGTAACAAACAAAAACTAACGCAGGGCCGAGGAACGCGAGAACGTCTGGAGTTTGCGAGGTGGGTCATAGAGCAAATCTGGCCGAGTCCGCCACACATAGCTAACGGCTGCAACCGTAATCAGCGCTTCACCCACGCCGATCAGGGCATGCCAAAACACCATGGCAGCCATGGCGACCCCCAGGGGAACCGTCCCCGAAAGGGCCAGCATCAACGCCACCACCACCGCCGCCGCCATCACACTCAGCCAAGCGGAAACCGCCAAGCCGACAGCGGCACCGAGCCAGCGATCGCGCCCCAGGGAGAACCGAATCGCCCGATACAGGTAGTAGCCGCCCAGGGTGCCGATTAAGCCCATGACAAAAATATTGGGACCCAACACCGTCAGGCCGCCGTCTTGGAACATCACTGCCTGGACAATAAACACGGCGATCATCACCAAAGAACCCGCCCAAGGCCCTAGCAAGGCTCCGGCCAAGGTTCCTCCCATCAAATGCCCGGAGGTTCCTCCGGGAATGGGAAAGTTGATCATCTGGGCAGCAAAGATAAAGGCGGCGCAAACCCCCATGAGGGAAACGGTGCGATCGCCATACACCGACTTAACTCGGTTGAGCGAAACTGCGATTAGGGCGATCGCAACCACCCAGCCCACAAGGCTCACGGGTAAGCTCAGAAAGCCATCTGGGATATGTAGGGCCAGATAAGGCTGGAAGCGCCAGAAAAATTTTGCACAGAAAAATCTCCTTAAGACAACACGATAATTCTGCTCACAAGCTCATGCGTTCCTGCCGCAGCGACAATCCGAGTAGATCGCCAGTAAACCGCACTCTCCCAAGGGAAACAATCCCCCCAAGGGGCATTCGATCAACACCGACCTCCGTATAAACACACTCAATTCATTTCAGACTGACGCATATCCAACATGAGAATTCAGTAAAGATGCGTAGTCAGGTATTAGATTCACTTCGAATGACTGTATGATTGCGGAAAGAGCTGCAAGACCGATACCGAGCAATTTCGGTAAGGTAGAGCGGCGATCGCAAGTCACACCATCCCGCACTAGGCCACCTGCCCCCCACAAATGTTGTGGTCTAGCTTGGCTATCCCTTTCTGATAGCTTTTCATTTCTAAAATTCTATGAGTTCTAATAACAACCCCTTGGGTACGAATTCGGTACTCGGCTCCGATCCGTTCGCAGGTTTGACGGGTATGCTGACGCATCTGCTGCTGGGTTATAGCGTCGAGGACTGGCTCGGACTGTTTGGGTATCCCGTTGGTGTGCCATTGCCCCCAGGCCTTATCCCTTCATCAGAAGCGCCTGTTGCGGTCGCGCCGCCGGTTCTTCCCCTCGTCGAACCCCCGCTGGAAGAGGCACCGATTGAGATGACGCCTCCGGCGCTTCCGGTTATCGAGCTTCCGACCGAAGACGCTGCACCTCCAGAAGACACTGCACCTCCAGCCGAAGAAACTGCACCTCCCACAGAGGAAACTGCGCCTCCGACAGAAGAAGCTGCACCTCCAACGGAAGAATCCACCCCGATTGAAGACGCTGCACCTCCGACCGAAGAGCCCTCTGGTGGTGCTCCCAGCAGTGACCCAGGTAGTGGTGATACCTCCAACACAAATGTTGGTTCCACAACAGATTTACTCACACCGGCTCCAGTTGTTCTAGCTCCACCCACTCCAGTTGTTCCGGCTCCAGTTCCGGCTCCAGTTCCGCCGGCTCCAGTTGTTCCGGCGACTAATTTCTTTGGACTGGAGAATCCTCTGACCTGGATTCCCTTGTTGGCCCAGCCCTTGCTCAATATTCCGGGCCTCAACAGCATCCCGGCTTTGAACGGTCTCATTGTCGGCATTCTGGAGGCGCTGCTCGAAAGTGCGGGTCTGCCCGCGTCACTGCTTCCGGCCCTGAGCAACCCCAATA
Source organism: Synechococcales cyanobacterium CRU_2_2 (assembly GCA_012034805.1). Classification (GTDB taxonomy): domain Bacteria; phylum Cyanobacteriota; class Cyanobacteriia; order PCC-9006; family JAAUQQ01; genus JAAUOP01. Next base: position 9,677 of record JAAUOP010000132.1, read on the forward strand.
CCGTAACGCTGCTGTCCCAAAATCCCCAGCTGTTGCAGACGTTGCAGGCGAATCCTGATTTGTTGGCGATCGCAGCCTCCAACCCCGCCATTTTGGGTCAAATCGCCAGCAATCCCGGCATCGCCACTAGCTCCCTGCCGTCACTTTTGGCCAACGGCACCCTGGATCTCAACACCTTCAATACCATTCTTAATACACCGGCCCTACTGAACGGACTCGTGAGCGGCAGCCTCGATCTACCCGCAATCTTGACACTGCTCAGCTCACCCGGCCCCGGTGAAGCACCAACACCAACACCAACACCGACTCCAGCACCAGCTCCGACTTCAGCACCAGAACCGACTCCAGCACCAGCACCAGAACCGACTCCAACGCCAGAACCAGCTCCGGCTCCAGCACCCGGCACCAACCCAGGCGATCTATTCGGCACCAACGCAAACGATGCCCTCTTCACCGCCAACAACAACGTCAGCATTTATGCCAAAGACGGCAACGACACCATCCTCGCCACGGGCCAAAATACAACGGTTTATGCCGGTGCGGGTTCAGATATCGTCACACTCAACAACGGCATCGTCCTCACTGGCGATGGCCTAAACACGGTCACCGCCCTCGGTGGAGCAACGACTGTGTATGGTGGCGACGATGGTGATATCATCTCACTGGCCTCTGGAAACAACGTCGTATTTGCCAACAGCGGCGTTAATTTTGTCACGACTGGCGGCGGCAATGATCTAATTTTTGGCGGAACAGGCTCAGACACGATCGTCTCCGGCGCAGGCAAAGACCAGATTTTTACCAAGGGGGGCAATAATTTTGTCAATGCTGGTGCCGGTATCAACACCGTCTTCAGTGGCAGCGGCATAGACACCTTTGTGCTGGCTCCAGACGGTTTCGCCCAGATCGTCAACTACGACGCCAGTGACAGCATCCAAGCCACGGGCCAGAATGTTGCTCTACGCGTCGCGGATGGCAATACCATCCTCAGCGTTGCAGGCCGCGACGTGATCAAATTGGACGGATTCACCGGCAATGTCAACCTAGTCGGTGCAGCCTCCCAAACCCAAAGTAGCAGCACCGCTCCATCGCAATCCAATACCCGAATTATCTACGGCAGCGATGGCGCAGACACCATCGTCTCCAGCAGCGGAGACACCATCATCTTTGGGGGTGAAGGCGTCAATGGGGTCACCACGGGCAATGGCGATGACTTGATCTTTGGTGGCGAGAGCAATGACACCATTCGCTCGGGCGGCGGCAACGATCGCGTCTTCGTCAACGGCGGTAACAACTTTGTCGATGCGGGCACCGGCACCAACATTGTCTACAGCGATGGCGGCAACGACACCTTTGTGCTCAATGCCGGTGGCTTCACCGAGATTGTCACCTACGGGGCCAACGATAAGATTCAAACCCAAGGTCTGAATGTCAGCAGCCGGCTAGTCGGCGGTCACACCATCCTGAGCGCCAACGGCAACGACCTGATGAAGCTCACCTGGTTTACCGGGGAGGTCAGCCTGGTTGCGTAGGGACGAACCACCGTTCGTCCGGGCTGAGGCACACACCTGAAGCTCGGACGAACGGCGGTTCATACTCGGCTTAGCAAGATCGAGCCCAGGAAGTAGAAGCACCCTTGGCTCTTTTTTCATTCTCGGCGGACGACCTTATCAATCCGGTCATGAATCCGATCACGAATCTGATGGCAATCTGGTGCTGTTAGGCAACGCGCCCTGACCCAAAGCGGGTGTAAAGAATCCTGGTGCATCTGAACCAAACGCAAAACACTCAAGATAGGCTGAGATCGTCAGCAATCAATAATCGTTTGGGAACAGGGCAACCGCCATGACAGGACAAACCCGTACAACAACCCTTCTCAAAGTTTTGATCGGTGCAGCCTGGATCGACGGCACCATCCAGCCCGAGGAACGTCAATACCTGCGAAATCTGGCGGAGCAACAGGGCCTCAAGGATGATCCTGAACTAAAGCCCTTGCTTTACGAACTCGTTCAGGTCAAACCGGAGCAATGCTACCAGTGGATTGAGGACTATTTAGCTGAGGAGAGCAGTGCGGCTGCTTGCAATAATCTGTTGGAAGCGATTAGCGGTCTGATCTACAGCGATGGAAGCGTAGAGGTTGAAGAAGCCAAACTGCTCAACCGAATTCAGGCGATCGAAGCAACCTGCAGCACCGACAAACCATCCCCCAAACGGATCCTAGCTTCGGTACAAAAAATGTATCGACATTGGCTCGATCGCATCGAATCCATGGCCTAGGGTTTTCCTAGGCCAGACAGAGTCATCGGTTTTAGTTCTTCGAGTCCGAGTCCTGACGATCGAGCTTTGTTTTGATCTCCGGAATAAAACTAGGCCGCTCCGCGTCTTCCCAACCCGCAGGGCGCTTGGAGTTATACCAAGCTAAGGAGCCACCGACCACCGCAGCCACAAAGCCGACACCATAGACCAAGGCAAACAAACTGGGAAAGTGCCCGCCGGTTTCGGTGGCTACTGCGACGAACTGAGCATGGATCATGATTCGATTCCTCTCTAAAAATTAGGTCGATCGCGCATCGATTGGCGACTAGGTCTAAGCTACTGAACCGGAGGTGGATCCGGGAGCGGCGGTGGCGGCGGCTGGTGGCACCCGATTCACGTGCATCTCGAGAGCGGCAGGGTCATCCGCCGCGACGAGCGGCGGCCGCGCTTCGGCCTGATGCGCGGCCGCGAGTTCATCATGAAGGACGCGTACTCGTTTCACGTCGACCGCGCCGACTGCGATCGCGAGTACGAGAACATGTTCGCGACCTACCGCCGGATCTTCGACCGCTGCGGGCTCCGCTATCGCCCGGTCGAGGCCGATACCGGCGCCATCGGCGCAGTCGGTCGCACGA